>NZ_DATBTY010000083.1:0-222864 GCF_036516575.1 Cerasibacillus sp. | reverse complement strand
TTACGTAGTACTTGTACAAGATTAATGGTTGGAGCGACAATTGTTCGCGATAAAAGAATTATTGCAGGTGGATATAACGGAAGTGTATCAGGCGGTGTACACTGCGTAGATGAGGGGTGTTATGTCGTTGATGGCCATTGCGTGAGAACAGTCCATGCTGAGGCAAATGCGCTTTTGCAATGTGCAAAATTCGGTGTTGCTACTGAAGGAGCACATATATATGTGACACATTTTCCGTGTTTACAATGTACAAAACAAATCATCCAAGCAGGGATCGATACCGTTTATTACGCCACAGACTATCGCAATGATCCTTATGCGATTGAATTGTTTCAAGAAGCGAACATCCATATAGAAAAAGTATCCGTTAATCAATATTCATTTGACCCACAGCGTGAATTAATGCAAGAATATGTATCTAAATTAATTGATACTATTGAAGCATTAGACATATCCGAAGATAAGTTAAAGCAAATAAAGGAGGAAGGAAAACAACTATTTTCACATAAATAGTTGTAGAAGAATGAAAGGGTATTGGCATATTCCGGCGTTTGGAATTATCGTCAGTTTCTTTACAGTTATTATGGACATGGCATGGTTTTTTCTTGTTTTTACAGGTTGGTTAATTTGGGTGGCTTTTAAAAAAAGATTACCGATCATGCCGTTTTTCTTTTCTTTCCTATTCTTTTTTTACTTTTTAAATAACGCATCTGTTGTTAAAAGCAATTATACTGAAAGGAATCAAAGGCAAATACATTCTGGAACAATAATGGGTGCTGTTACCTATACAGAAGATCGACTTGAATTCAAATTAATGAATGAAGAGACAAGAGAAAAAATGCTTGTACAACTATTTCCTAAGAATCAAAACCCACTCCCCATTAATAAGGATATTGTTAGAGGTGCCAAATGCCAATTAAACGCGGAGTCTACTGTCATTGATGAGGCAACAAATCCAGGGCAGTTTAATTATAAAAGGTATTTGGCACAACAACAGATATTTACAGTACTTCGACCTATATCTATAGACGAAATATATTGCTCAGGAGAGTCTGTATTCAGTCATCTCGATTCATTCCGTCAAACCATACAAGATTATCTTTTAGAAACGTATCGACTAAAAACTGCAGCATGGCTCAATGCTTTAATTTTTGGTAATGATTCATTAATTGATGAGGAAACGGTCGAATTGTTTAGACGTTGGAACCTAGCCCATATATTAGCGATATCAGGATTACATGTTGGTTTAGTTATTAGCATGCTATACTTTACTTTTGTCAAAACGGGATTACTAACAAAAGAGAAAGCACAAACACTTTTAATCCTTTTCCTCCCACTATACGCGGTCATAGCTGGGGGTGAACCATCTGTTTGGCGTGCGAGTATGATGGCTTTATTTATTTTGATATGTTTAAAATTTAACATAAAGGTTGCCATGCCAGATGTTATCAGTATCGTTTTTATCGTATTTGTTTTTATAGAGCCAGAAATAATATATCATATCGGATTTCAATTTTCTTTTCTAGTTACATTCGGATTAATTTTGTCAAAAAATTGGCTTCTAGAAGATACCTCTATTCCTTTTCAAATCTTGAAGATTAGTTTTGTCGCGCAAATGATAATTCTTCCACTGCAAATTATCTACTTCTATCAATTTAATCCGCTGTCAATCATCATCAATGTCGTTATTGTTCCTTATTTTTCATTATTTGTTATACCATCTATGTTTTTATTACTCATAATCAGTCCGCTAGCGTTTTTAAATAATTGGTTCGAATTATTATTTAATTCTATCCACTCCTTTATGCTGGCATTACTTGAGCGTATTGATATGAAGTTATATGTTTCGTGGACAGGTGGTGAATTTCCGGGTTATTTTCCGGTTGTGTTTTATGGTTTATTTCTCTTATTTATGTTGTTAATCGAACAGAAAAAGCAGAGGCAAGCTTTTCAGGTCGGTGTTTGTTTAACGTTGTTTTTATCATTGATGTTTTGTCGCCCGTATTTATCACCGTATGGAACAGTGACAATGCTTGATATTGGTCAAGGAGATGCATTAGTTATTGAATTACCTTTCAGAAAAGGTGTCATATTATATGATGCTGGTGCTACTTTTTCATTTACTGAATTTAAACCAGATGATCGTGTATTTCGACAAATCATTAAGCCATTTTTAGATTATAAAGGTATACAACAAATCGATGCATTAATCTTATCACATGAGGATATGGATCATATGGGGAGTGTTGATTTTATTGTTAAGGCTTTTTCAGTCAAACAAATTATAGTCAGTGACTATTATCATGTGAATATGTCACAACAACAAATATGGAGTGAGCAAGGAACAGAATTACAACGTGTTGAAACCAATGATAAAATTATCATTGGTAACCACCCATTTACCGTGTTAGCCCCTTTTAAAGATGCTGGCAATGATAATGATAATTCGCTTGTTCTTTATACAGTATTTGCTGATAAATCTTGGCTCCTAACTGGTGATATTGGAAAAAGTGTTGAACGGCAAATGATAAGGCACTATCCTAATCTGCAAATTGATGTTCTAAAGGTTGCTCATCACGGTAGTAATTCTTCAACAGATCGTCAATTTATTAAACAGGTTCAACCTACATATGCACTCATATCAGCCGGAAGAAAGAATCGCTATGGACATCCTGCTTCTGAAGTGATGGCCACCTTAGAAGAAAACGAAATCCGCGTTTTCCGAACGGATGAGCATGGGGCAGTCATTTTTCACTATCATAAAGAAGGGGAGTTTGATCTGTTTTTTAATAAATAAAAAAGAGACTGATATCAGCCTCTTTTTGCTATGTAATCCTATTTACCTTATGAGTAAAGAACGCTAATAAAAACTCCGATGGCAAAGATTAATACAAAATATAAAAATGAAAAAGTAAATCCTTTGATTGAGTCAGCAACATCTAAGTTTTTTGATTGTGAATCCTTTTCAAATTCATTCATAACTAACCCTCCTAAGCTCCATTCACTATCATATAGTATAAGATAAAATTTTGAAAAAATCCACCTTTAATAAAAGGATTCATCATTTCATCACATTTATAAAATGCACGGTCATAATTAGAAAGAGTTGTCAGCGATATTTTTACCATGTCCGGTTAGGCTATAAATAATCGTATAAAGCTTATGCTTATACGTTGATATAGATCGGGAGGGAAATATTCCCTCCTTTAAACATGACCAAATTGAATGATACTGTGCTTGCGAAACCATGTGTAACAGCGTACCATTATATATATCGTTTTATGGAATGGGGGAGACATGATGACTTATTTAAACCTAAGTCGCCGACTAAAAAAGAATGATATTCCATTAGTTAGTCTAGTTTATGGAGAGGAAACATTTTTTATCCAACGTTTAAAAGATTTATTCATTAAGCAAGTCAATACAGATTCTGAAAATATTATGACATATGATTTAACTGAAACCCCTATTCAGGATGTGTTAGCAGATGCGATGACTTATCCGTTTTTTGAGGGGAAAAAGCTTATTTTTGCTACAAATCCGATCTTTCTACAAACGAAAGCGAAAAAGCTCCCATTTGAACATCAGCTAACTGTATTAGAGGACTATTTACAGGCCCCGCCTGATTATTCAATCGTTGTTTTTATACATACTGCTGAAAAAATAGATAGTCGAAAAAAAATAACAAAGCAATTGAAACAAAAAGCAGAAATTGCCGTATGTGAAACAATTAAGCCGCATGAAGCGGAAAAATGGGTTATCACAATGGCTGAAGATTTACATGTTACGATTGAGCGTGAAGCAATTTATCTATTAGATCCAGATCTATTAATAAATCTCCAGTTATTACAAAGTGAAATATCTAAGCTCGCACTTTATGTTGGTGAAGGAGGCGTGATTACAAAGGAAATTGTTGAGAAACTTGTATCACATACACCGACTAGTTCGGCTTTACGTCTTGTTGATGCTGTCATGATAGCAGACCTTTACAAAGCAATTGCCATTTATCATGATTTATTGAAACAAAAAGAAGACCAAATCGCATTAATTGGTTTATTAGCCTATCAATTTCGGATGATTTTAAGGGTAAAGTTATTAAAACAAAAAGGATACTCCCAAGGACAAATCCAGAAAAGCCTAGGTGTTCACCCGTATGTTGTGAAGATTGCTCATGAAAGGGAACGTCAATTTTCTATTAAGCGCCTAAAATACATTATCAATCAACTTGCCGAAACTGATGCTCTCTTAAAACAAGGAAAAATGGATAAAAATATCGCTTTTGAATTATTATTGCATAACTTAATGAACCGGAATGTTAATTAAAAAAACGACCACATGTGGTCGTTTTTTTAATTAGGCTTGTTTTAACTTTTTTGCGAGTCTAGTCTTTTGACGATTTCCATTGTTTACATGGATAATCCCTTTTTGAATTGCTTTATCAATGACTTTAACTGCAGATTGGTATGCTTTTTGGGCTCTTTCTTTATCATTAAGAGCTACGGCACTTTCGACCGCTTTAATATGAGAACGCATCGTCGTGCGATCCTTTTGATTTTGTATCCGCTTTCTTTGGTTTGTACGTGTACGCTTAATCGCTGATTTAATATTAGCCATGTTAATTCCTCCTTTTAATTGTGAGAAATGCAATGATTCTAAAAATTCACGATATGAAATTTAAAATGCATCTAATGATATTTTGCATGAACGAATGAAAAATTGCAAATGATACTATTAATGACTTTTTGTTTGGAGGGTGTTATTGATGATGCAAGATGACCAATTTAATCCAGTTCGAACAGATTTAGCTGTTGAAGCTAAGGATATGTATGTTAAAGAGGCCGACCAACACCAACGTCAAGGGGTTGTCATACGTGATGTTAATAAAGATAATATAAAAATTTCCTATGTCGAAATAAATGATGATGGCGCCAGACAAACAGGAAAAAAGCCAGGTCATTATGTAACAATCTATGCTGATGGCGTTAAAAATCAAGATACGGCAAGTCAACAAGCAGCAGCGAAAATATTAGCTGCTGAATTAGAAAACATATTAACGTTAAATCACATTAAAAAAGGTGATAAAGGATTAATTGTCGGTTTAGGTAATTGGCATGTTACACCAGATGCATTAGGGCCAATGACAGTTGAAAAGATTTTAGTGACGAGTCATTTATTCGAATTGGAATATGAAACGGTGGCAGACGGCTATCGTCCAGTAGCAGCACTGACCCCTGGTGTTATGGGTGTAACAGGAATAGAAACGAGTGAAATTATTGCCGGGGTTATTGAACAATTCCAACCGAGCTTTGTCATTGCGGTTGATGCATTAGCTTCAAGATCGATTGATCGGATTAACGAGACGATTCAAATTTCTGACACCGGTATACATCCTGGATCTGGAGTGGGAAATAAACGTAAAGAATTAACTAAAGATACATTTGGCATTCCAGTTATTGCTATCGGTGTTCCAACTGTCGTTGATGCTGTTACGATTACAAGTGATACAATCGATTATTTACTAAAACATTTTGGTCGTTCATGGAAAGAAAAAGATCGCCCGTTCCAATCTTTATTACCGGGGGGCTTTACATTTGGTAAAAAGGAACTTCATGATGCAGACTTGCCGAATGTTGAAAAACGACAAACCTTTTTAGGGATGGTTGGTACATTATCAGAAGAAGAGAAGCGCTCTTTAATTACTGAAGTGCTTTCCCCAATTGGAAAAAACATGATTGTGACACCGAAAGAAGTAGATGATTTTATGAAAAACATGGCCCATCTCCTCGCTTCTGGTATTAATGCCGCCCTACATGAAACAATTGATGTAGATAACTTTTCTTCTTATACACGTTAAACATGAATTTTTTTATTTAAGTCAATAAGCTTGTTCTACTTTTCTACCCATTTTCATAGATTTAAAATAGAGCGACTATCAAGTTGAAAATGGGGTGGTATGATGTTTAGTCGTAAAGGTTTACCGTTTACACGCTTTATTAAAAAAGGAACTATCTATTTTTTTAGTATTTTTCTCACGTTTATGTTAATTGGGGTATTAACAACCGTATCGCCGACCTATCGTATTTCATTACAATTATTAACAGAGTGGACGAACAAAGTAGAAAGTGCAACATTTCTTCATTTATTTGGTATGGAAAATCGGGCTTTCCATCATGCAACTGATCTTGAACAATTGCCTAGCATTTCATCGACATTGTTTCGATTAGCAACTCATATAAAACCAAATGATGTCAGGAGTTTGCTCGGTAATGAATTACCAGGATTTCAGATTTTTGATACAAAAATATTGTTGGCAGGAGAGGGAACAGACTATACAAATTTACCGATTGAATCCGCAGCTCCTTTAGAAGATATCTTAAAAGAGCGCCATGCCATTATTAACGAGGATACGGAAGAAGGTTCTGATACAAAAACTGATTCTCCGTTAACAACTGGAAATAAAAATGTCGTTTTTATTTATAATACACATAATCGTGAATCATTCCTACCTGCTTTACCTGATGTTTCTAATGTAAATCTTGCCTTCCATCATGAAGCAAATGTAACCAAATTAAGTGAACGATTAGAAAAGGCATTGAAAACAGCAGGAATAGGGACGGTTGTTGATAAAACAGATCATATGCAAGTATTACAAGAAAAGGGATTAAAATATCCGAAATCATATCAAATATCAAGAGAGACTGTTGAAGTAGCTTTATCTAAACACCGTGATGTTGTCTATGTTTTTGATATCCATAGAGATTCACAGGGATATAATAAAACGACAAAAAATATAAATGGAAAAAAATACGCTAAAATCATGTTCGTTGTCGGAGCTGAACACGCAAATTATGAACGTAATTTACAATTTGCGACGGAATTACATTATTTACTGGAAGAAAAGTACCCAGGTATAAGTAGGGGAATATTTCAGAAAAAAGGACCAGGAACGAATGGAATTTTTAATCAGGATTTATCAGATCATGCCATTCTATTAGAAATCGGTGGTGTGGAAAATACGTGGGACGAATTAAATCGAACGACAGACGTGTTTGCTGAAATTTTCACTGAATATTATTGGGATGCCGAAAAAGTTAATAAAACGATTGAGGTGAAAAAGTAATGGCCCGATTTACAATATTCATATTATGTCTTGTTATATTTTTTCTAGTTGGAATGTTATTCGGGCTTGACAAACAAGCAAATAATCATGATATAGACACGTCTGAGCAAAACATAATCGACTCGATTGAATATGTAGACAATAACAATGAAGATATAGATGAAATTCAAATTCATCAATTAAATCAGCAGAACCAATCCCCCCATTTTACCCAAAAGCTAGCTACTGGGTTAGAAAAGATTGTGAAAGGGTTTTATGAGGGGGTCGTACAGATTATTTATCAATTATCAACCATGCTTTTTTAGTAGCTTTTCTCATCATGAAGATACCCTACGTGATATTGTCCTTGAAACGATGTGGGCGTATTGATATAATTTAACCTAGTGAATTATGTCAACATAGTGACCAAATGTATGATTTTATAGTCTCGCGGAAATGACACTTAGGAGTGAACAGCATTTATGTCTAAAAAGCAAGATAACATCCGGAATTTTTCGATAATCGCCCATATTGACCATGGTAAGTCAACATTAGCAGATCGAATTTTAGAGAATACAAAAGCATTGACTCAACGTGAAATGAAAGAGCAATTTCTTGATGCGATGGATTTAGAGCGCGAACGTGGAATTACAATCAAATTAAATGCAGTACAACTTCAATACGAGAGTAAAGATGGTGAAGAATATACATTCCACTTAATAGATACACCAGGGCATGTCGATTTTACATATGAAGTATCAAGAAGTTTAGCCGCATGTGAAGGAGCGATTCTTGTCGTCGATGCTGCTCAAGGTATTGAAGCACAAACACTAGCTAACGTTTATTTAGCATTGGATAATGATTTAGAAATTATTCCGGTTATTAATAAAATTGATTTACCAAACGCAGATCCAGATCGTGTAAAGAAAGAGTTAGAGGAAGTAATTGGAATTGATCCCGAGGATGTCATCTTAGCTTCAGCCAAAGCTAATATCGGTATTGATGATATCCTGGAACGAGTTGTTGAAGCTATTCCACCGCCAATTGGTGACCCAGATGAACCCCTTCAAGCATTAATATTTGATTCTTTATTTGATTCATACCGTGGGGTTGTCGCCTATGTCTGTGTTATGCAGGGGTCGGTTAAGGTAGGCGATAAAATAAAAATGATGGCTACTGGGAAAGAATTTGAAGTTAATGAGGTCGGTGTCTTTAATCCGAAACCGCAATCTGTTGCTCGACTCGATGTCGGCGATGTCGGTTATTTAACGGCATCTATAAAAAATGTATCTGACACGCATGTTGGAGACACGATTACTCATGTTGAACGCCCGGCAGAAGAGCCATTACCTGGATACAGAAAATTAAACCCGATGGTCTTTTGCGGATTATACCCAATCGACACGAATGATTATAATGATTTACGCGAAGCATTAGAACGTTTAGAATTAAATGATTCTGCCTTACAATATGAAGCAGAAACTTCACAAGCATTAGGGTTCGGTTTTAGATGTGGTTTCCTTGGTCTATTACATATGGAAATCGTCCAAGAACGAATCGAGCGTGAATTTAATATTGATTTAATAACAACTGCACCAAGCGTTATCTATGAGGTGAAAAGGACAGATGGTGAGATTATTAAGGTAGATAATCCATCAGATATGCCTGATCAGCAAGAAATCGAAGAAGTACGTGAACCGTATGTCGAAGCAACAATCATGGTGCCAAATGACTATGTTGGCCCAGTAATGGAAATCTCACAGAAAAAGCGTGGTCATTTCGTTAATATGGAATATTTAGATGATATACGTGTTAATGTCATTTACCATATCCCATTATCAGAAATTGTTTATGATTTCTTTGACCAATTAAAGTCACAATCAAAAGGCTATGCCTCCTTTGACTACGAATTAATCGGTTATCAACCTTCAAACTTAGTGAAAATGGATATACTACTCAACGGTGAACAAATTGATGCCCTTTCTTTCATTGTGCATCGTGATTTCGCTTATGAACGTGGAAAGCAAATCGTTGAAAAACTGCGTGAATTGATTCCGAGACAGCATTTTGAAGTACCTGTCCAAGCAGCAATCGGAAATAAAATTATTGCTCGCTCAACGATTAAAGCCATTCGTAAAAATGTCCTAGCTAAGTGTTATGGTGGAGATATTTCTAGAAAAAGAAAACTACTTGAACGCCAAAAAGAAGGTAAAAAACGCATGAAAATGGTTGGTTCTGTTGAGGTCCCGCAGGAAGCCTTTATGTCTGTATTGAAAATGGATGATAACTAATCGCTAGTTAAGAAAGGAGAAATTTTATGTGTCATCATTATCATAAAATTTTTCCTTTTCTTATTTGATTTGCTAAGGAGGAGCATCATGATTCAATCTGTCTATATTCACATTCCGTTTTGCCACCACATCTGTCATTATTGCGATTTCACAAAAATATTTTATAATGAATCGATGGCAACTCAATATATCGAAGCTTTAGGAAAAGAAATGGCGACTATACTACCTGGAACAAAAAATAAAGTCCGTACAATTTTCATCGGTGGTGGAACACCAACGGCACTAAATATCACACAGTTGAAAAAGTTGTTAGACCTCATTCATGAATTCTTTGATGTTGCTTCATGTGAAGAATTTACCATTGAAGCTAATCCTGGGGATTTTGACGAAGAGAAAATAAAATTATTAAAACATTTTGGCGTTAATCGGGTTTCTTTAGGTGTGCAAGTGTTTGATAATCAATTATTAAAAGACATTGGTCGGGCTCATCAAGTAAAAGATGTATACCGTACAATTAATGATTTGAGGAAAAACGGATTTGAAAATATAAGCATTGATCTCATTTATGCTTTACCACATCAAACCGTTTCAAACTTTACAGAAACTGTTAAAAAAGCATTAAGCTTTCATCTACCGCATTATTCAGCGTATTCATTACAGGTAGAACCACAGACCATTTTTTATAACCGTTATCGTAAAGGGAAGTTGCACCGTCCTGAGCAAGAAGAAGAAGTAGAGATGTATGCTTTATTACGACAGCTGATGACAAGTCATGGATTGAACCAATATGAGATTAGTAATTTTGCAAAACCATCCTATGAAAGTAAACATAATTTAACCTATTGGAATAATGATTATTATTATGGTTTTGGAGCAGGTGCATCTGCATATTTGCCAGGGAAGCGGACGATGAATATTAGAGCAATCCCTTCCTATATAAATCAAGCGAATCAAGACGGATACCCAATTATGAAGGTTGATTCTATTGGTTTAAAAGAGAAAGTAGAGGAAGAGTTTTTCCTAGGGTTAAGGAAGCGTACAGGGATCAACAAAAAACAATTCAATAAAAAGTTCGGTTTTCCATATGACCGTATTTACCAAAAACAAGTTAAAGATTTAATCGATAAAAACTGGTTGGTAGAAGATAAAAATCATCTGCGTTTAACAGAGGATGGCCTTTTATTCGGTAATGACGTTTTTGCGCACTTTCTACTCGATGAATCAGATTTAAATCATGTTAATTGACAAAAAAATAATGATTTGTTAACTTATTATTAGCATTAGCACTCGATGATACGGAGTGCTAACAGGGGTGAACATCATGTTGACGGAGCGGCAGTTATTAATATTAAAAATCATTATTGATGAATTTATTGACTCTGCACATCCAGTTGGTTCCCGTGTCATATCAAAGAAGGACGGTATCGCGTTAAGTGCTGCAACGATACGTAATGAGATGGCTGACTTAGAAGACCTAGGGTACCTAGAAAAAACCCATACATCCTCTGGTAGAATTCCATCAGAAAAAGGATATCGTTATTATGTTGATCATATTATTGCTCCGACAATTAAGAGAAGTGAAATCAACATTTTAAATAGTGTTTTACAAGAAGGTTACTTTGAGGTCGAGCAAATTGTTCAAAAAGCAGCAGAAGTATTATCTGAGTTAACAAACTACACAGCGATTATTTTAGGACCGGAAATCTATGATACAAAACTAAAGCAAATTCAGTTATTACCATTATCAGCGCATAGTGCTGTATCTATCTTAGTGACTGATACGGGACATGTCGAGCACCGTTCTTTCTCTGTTCCATTTGATATGCACGCTTCTGATTTGGAAAAAATGGTCAATATATTAAATGATCGTTTATCTGGTGTTCCAATCATTCATTTACAGGAAGTTATACGTGATGAAGTGATTCACTTAATGAAGCAATATGTAAATAATTTTGAGAAAGCTTATGCATATTTATCAAAGGTGTTTATTCAAGAACAACCTGTTAAAGTATATGTTGGTGGAAAATCAAACCTTTTATTGCAACCTGAATTTAGAGATATAAATAAAATTCACTCCTTCTTATCCGTAATGGAAGATGAACAAGAAATTGCTAAACTCATGCAAACGTCTAAAGAAGGTATCCATGTTCGAATTGGACAAGAAAATGATATGGATGCAATTAAGGACTTTAGTTTAATTACAGCCACATATCATGTATATGGTGATCAAACAGGGACGATTGGTTTGCTCGGCCCTACACGAATGGAGTATCGCAAAGTGATCACATTGTTAAATGCTTTTTCATCAGAAATGACTAAAGCTTTATATCTCATGTATAAAAACAATTGATATAAAGGGTAATCATTGTAGTGATTGTCTTCACTACATCTTTATTTTGTCTATTTTCACTAGTTTTAGTTGCAGAAATGTCGGAGGTGTAATAAATGTCAGAAAAGGATGTTTCACAAGAGCAAACAGAAGAAACAAAGGACGCATCTATAAATGAAGAATCAGTTGAGACGGTTGACGACGAAGAATTGGTTGAAGAAGATAAGCGAGATGAAACCAAGGAAATGAACGAGTTAAAAAATGAACTTGCCAAACTGACGGAAGAAAAAGATCAAATTTATAATCGCTTATTGCGTCTACAAGCGGAATATGATAATTATAAAAAACGGACACAAAAGGAAAAAGTTGCTGAAAGAAAATATAAATCACAAGATTTAGCAACAGAACTTTTACCTGCTTTAGATAATTTTGAAAGAGCCTTGAATATAGAGGATGTGCCAGAAGAAATGAAGGGATTTTTTGATGGCATGTCAATGATTTATCGACAAATTACCGAAGTGCTCAAAGCAGAAGATATCACAGAAATTGAAACAGTTGGTAAAGCATTTGATCCAAATATACATCATGCTGTAATGCAAGTTGAAGATGATTCAATAGATTCAAATATCGTTGTAGAAGAGTTACAGAAAGGTTATGTGCTTAAAGATAAGGTACTTAGACCAGCAATGGTTAAAGTAAATAAGTAAATCTACAAAGAGTCAAAATTAGCTAGGAGGAACAAAAAGAATGAGTAAAATAATTGGAATTGATTTAGGAACAACAAACTCTTGTGTGTCAGTAATGGAAGGTGGCGAACCTGTTGTTATCCCAAACCCGGAGGGAAACAGAACAACACCATCTGTTGTTGCGTTTAAAGACGGAGAAAGACAAGTAGGTGAGGTTGCTAAACGCCAGGCTATTACAAACCCTGATACTGTTCAATCCATAAAGCGTCATATGGGATCAGATTATAAAGTAAACATAGAAGGTAAGGACTATACACCACAAGAAATCTCAGCAATTACATTACAACATTTAAAAGCATATGCTGAAGATTATATTGGTGAAAAAGTAGAAAAAGCAGTTATTACTGTGCCGGCCTATTTTAATGACTCTCAACGTCAGGCTACTCGTGATGCAGGAATTATTGCCGGTCTTGAAGTCGAACGAATTATAAACGAACCGACAGCTGCAGCATTGGCATATGGAATTGACAAGAGTGATCAAGACCATACCATTCTAGTATTTGACTTAGGTGGAGGAACATTTGATGTATCGATCCTAGATATTGGTGATGGTACATTCGAAGTAATTGCTACTGCTGGAGATAATAAGCTTGGTGGAGATGATTTTGACCAAGTCATTATCGATTATATGGTTCAAGAGTTTAAGAAAGAAAATGGTATTGACTTATCCCAAGATAAAATGGCTACACAGCGCCTAAAGGATGCAGCTGAAAAAGCGAAAAAGGATTTATCTGGGGTTACTCAAGCACAAATCTCTCTACCATTTATTACAGCAGGGGAAGCAGGACCATTGCACTTAGAAATGACATTAACACGTGCTAAATTTGAAGAACTATCTTCGGATTTAGTTGATCGCACAATGGTACCAACGAAAAAGGCACTACAAGACGCAGGGTTGTCACCAAGTGAAATCGATAAGGTTATCTTAGTTGGTGGATCAACACGTATTCCGGCGGTTCAAGAAGCTATTGAGCGTGAAATCGGTAAAGAACCATCAAAAGGTGTAAACCCGGATGAGGTTGTAGCACTAGGTGCTGCTATTCAAGGTGGTGTGTTACAAGGTGATGTCAAAGACGTTCTGTTATTAGACGTCACACCACTTTCACTTGGTATTGAAACAATGGGTGGCGTATTTACACGACTTATCGAACGAAATACAACGATTCCAACTAGTCATTCACAAGTTTTCTCAACAGCAGCAGATAATCAAACAGCTGTTGATATCCATGTGCTTCAAGGGGAGCGTGAAATGGCTCAATATAATAAAACGCTCGGCCGTTTCCAATTAACAGATATCCCGCCGGCACCACGTGGTGTTCCGCAAATCGAAGTTTCTTTCGATATTGATGCGAACGGCATTGTAAATGTTCGTGCGAAAGATCTTGGAACAAATAAAGAACAATCGATTACAATTAAATCATCTTCTGGACTATCTGACGAAGAAGTCGAGCGTATGGTAAAAGAAGCCGAAGAGAATGCCGAAGAAGATAAGAAACGTCGTGAAGAAGTTGATTTACGTAATGAAGCCGATCAACTTATTTTCACAACAGATAAAACAATTAAAGACCTCGGAGAGAAAGTTTCTGATGACGATAAGCAAAAAGCAGAAGCAGCTAAAGAAGACTTGAAGAAAGCTCTTGAAGGTGAAGATCTCGAAGAAATTAAAGTGAAAAAGACTGCTTTAGAAGAACAAGTTCAACAGCTATCTGTTAAATTATATGAGCAAATGAATCAACAAAATCAAGCACAACAAGGAACAGCCGAACAACAAGATGATAATGTTGTCGATGCGGAGTACAGTGAAGTCGATGACGAAGAAGACAAAAAATAAGGCGTCCTAAAAGATAAAAAGTCAAAGTCGGGTTTTCCTTGACTTTGACTTTTTTACTGATAGTAAATAAAAGATTTCATATTTGTCATGCTTCTTTACTAGTGATAAGATGAAACGTATGTAAATGTGTTCGAGGAGAGTGGATAATAAGTGAGTAAGCGCGATTATTACGATGTGCTAGGAATTGAGAAAGATGCTTCAAAGCAAGAAATAAAGAAAGCATATCGTAAATTAGCTAGAAAATATCATCCTGACGTAAGTAAGGAAGAAAATGCTGAAGAAAAATTTAAAGAAGTGAAAGAAGCCTATGAAGTTTTAAATGATGATCAAAAGCGTGCCCAATATGACCAATTTGGCCATGCGGGTGCTCAAGGATTTGATGGTTTTGGAGGCGCCCAGGACTTCGGTGGCTTTGGTGATATTTTTGATATGTTCTTTGGCGGTGGTCGGAGAAGAGATCCAAATGCCCCGCAACAAGGAGCCGATGTGCAGTATACAATCACATTAGATTTTGAGGAAGCTATTTTTGGTAAAGAGACAGAAATAAGTATACCAACAGATGAAACATGTGAGACATGTCATGGCTCAGGTGCTAAGCCGGGAACACAACCAAAAAGATGTACGACATGTCACGGTTCAGGACAAATGAACCACGAACAGGATACCCCATTTGGCCGAATCGTCAATCGTCGGGTTTGCCATACATGTCAAGGAACAGGAAAAGAAATTCCGCATAAATGTCAATCTTGCCATGGCAGTGGAAAAGTGAAAAAACATAAACGTATACAAATTTCAATCCCTGCCGGAATCGATGAAGGTCAACAAATTCGTGTTTCTGGAAAAGGTGAGCCAGGCATCAATGGAGGGCCACCAGGAGATTTATTCGTTCTAATCCAAGTGAAAAAACACGATTTCTTTGAACGTGATGGCGACAATATTTATTGTGAAATGCCATTGACCTTTACTCAAGCAGCACTTGGTGATGAAATTGAAGTTCCGACTGTCCATGGAAAAGTAAAACTTAAAATTCCAGCTGGTACACAAACAGGTAAAATATTCCGTCTAAAAGGTAAAGGGGCTCCTAATGTACGGGGGTATGGACAAGGGGACCAACATGTTCGCTTCAAAATCGTGACACCGACAAACTTATCGGAACGTGAAAAAGAACTACTTCGCGAATTTAATAAATTACGTGGACATGAGTCAACAGAAGAAGATTCATCCCTTTTTAAACGGTTGAAAAATGCTTTTAAAGGTGAATAGAAAGGTACGTGATGTAAAATTAACTGGACGGAAGTATGTGTACACACGACAAATGAAGCTATAGAAGCCGTTTCACATATACTCATGGATTATGGTGCAAGCGGTGTCGCAATTGAAAACCAACTTGATTTAAACAAAAAGCGAGCGACAAAGTTCGGGGAAATATATGAGCTCAACCCCTCTGATTACCCCGAAGAAGGCGTTTTTATCAAGGCATATTTCTCAAAGCAAGATCAACTATTTGATGAAAAAGTGTCGCAAATTCAGAAAAAAATAAATGAATTACCTGATTTTCAAATTGATATTGGACCGAATATGATCTACTTACGTGAAGTCGCTGAGACAGATTGGGCGACAGCTTGGAAAAAATACTATGACGTTGTTCATGTTTCAGATCATGTTACGATTGTTCCGTCATGGGATTTTGAAAAGTATGAAGCGAAATCTAAAGATGAAAAGGTTATTAAGTTAGATCCAGGAATGGCCTTTGGAACAGGAACGCATCCAACAACGAAATTAAGTATTCAAGCACTTGAAAAATTTGTCAATATGAACGACTCGGTTATTGATGTTGGTAGTGGATCCGGAGTTTTGAGTATTGCCTCGAGCCTATTAGGAGCAAAAGAAGTATATGCTTATGATCTAGACCCAGTTGCTGTTAAAAGTACAATGGAAAATAGTAAATTAAACGGGCTTGAACAGGTTATATATCCTATACAAAAAGACCTATTAAAAGGTGCTGAGCATCAAGCAGATTTAATCGTCTCGAATATATTAGCAGAAATAATTGTCCAATTTATTGAGGATGCTTGGAATAACTTAAAACCGGACGGGTTTTTTATAACGTCAGGTATTATTAGTGAAAAACGTTTATTAGTCGAAAACGCTCTTAATGCACAAGGCTTTACAATATTAGAAATAAATCATCTCGATGATTGGGTATCGATCGTGGCGAAAAAACAGTAGGAGAAGGTGGGCAATGTGCAAAGATATTTTATCCCTTCAGATAACTGGCAAGACCATCATGTAACAATTAAAGGACAAGACGCACATCATCTTATGCGTGTTTTAAGAAGTGATGTAGGTGATCAGGTTATTTGTAATGACAGCGAAGGCCGGGCTGCTATATGTGAAATTAATGCGTTTGCTAATAAAGAAGTCCATTTAAAAATCATTGAATGGCTTGAAGAGGAGAATGAATTACCGATTCATGTAACGATTGCACAAGGATTACCTAAAGGTGATAAAATAGATTTCGTCCTACAAAAAGGGACTGAACTCGGTGCCCAAGCATTTATCCCATTTTCCAGTCAGCGATCAGTTGTCAAATGGGATGATAAAAAAGGCAAAAAAAAGCATGAACGCTTTTCTAAAATTGTAAAAGAAGCAAGTGAGCAAAGTCACCGGAACCGTATTCCTAAAGTGCATTTACCGATGAATTTAACCAAATTGATTGAAATGGGTCAATCATTTGATATAAAAATATATGCCTATGAAGAGGAAGCAAAGGTTGAAAAATTTCATTCCTTTAGTACAATAGTTAGGAAACTTAAAAAAGGCCAATCTTTGCTTATATTAATCGGTCCAGAGGGTGGATTTGCTGAAGAAGAAGTAGCAATGCTAAATAAAAATGGCTTCACATCTGTTCGCTTAGGTCCAAGGATTCTACGAACGGAAACAGCTGCTTTATATGCTTTAGCAAGTATCTCATATCAATTTGAAGAATTGGGGTGTTCTTAATGCCAACAGTGGCTTTTCATACATTAGGTTGTAAAGTAAATCATTATGAAACAGAAGGAATTTGGCGCATGTTCATGGAGAATGGTTATGAACGCGTTGAATTTGAGCAAATGGCGGATGTATATGTTATTAATACATGTACCGTGACGAATACAGGAGATAAAAAAAGTAGGCAAACGATACGTCGTGCGATTCGTAAAAACCCAGACGCTGTTGTTTGTGTAACAGGTTGTTATGCCCAAACATCACCAGGAGAAATCTTAGCCATACCAGGTGTAGATGTTGTTGTCGGAACTCAAGATCGAAAAAACATGATTCAATATATTGAAGAGCACCAAAAAACACGTCTACCTGTTAATGCTGTATCCAATATTATGAAAAATCGTGTGTTTGAAGAAATGGATGTCCCAGAGTTTACAGATCGTACCCGTGCATCATTGAAAATTCAAGAAGGATGTAATAACTTCTGTACATTCTGTATTATCCCTTGGTCGCGTGGTTTATTACGTTCGAGAAAACCAGAAAGTGTATTGAAACAGGCGCAACATTTAGTTGATGCAGGATATAAGGAAATCGTTTTAACTGGTATTCATACAGCAGGCTATGGTGAAGATATGCCTGATTATAATTTTGCTATGTTACTTCGTGATTTAGAAGAGAAAGTAGATGGTCTGAAACGAATTAGAATTTCTTCGATTGAAGCGAGCCAAATTACAGATGACGTCATTGAAGTGTTGGATCAATCGAAGAAAATCGTACGCCATCTTCATATTCCATTACAATCAGGTTCAAATGACGTATTAAAACGCATGCGTCGTAAGTATAGTGCGGAATTTTATTATGAAAAAGTGAAAAAAATCAGCAAAGCTTTACCTGACTTAGCAATTACCTCCGATGTCATTGTCGGTTTTCCAGGTGAAACAGAGGCCGAATTCATGGAAACATATGAATTTATCAAACAAGTCGGTTACTCTGAATTACACGTTTTCCCATACTCACAAAGAACGGGGACTCCAGCAGCTAGAATGGATAATCAAGTACCGAAAGATGTGAAAGAAGAACGTGTTCATCGTTTGATTGCTTTGTCTGATGAATTAGCTAAACAATATGCGATGCGTTATGAAAATGAAGTCTTAGAAGTCATTCCAGAAGAAAAAATTCATGATGCAGATCATCCAGATATATTAGCTGGCTACACAGACAACTATTTAAAAGTTCAGTTTAAAGGAACACCAGATTTAATCGGGAAAATTGTTCGTGTTAAAATTACAAAAGCAGGTTACCCTGTCAATGAAGGTGTATTCGTAAGAGTAATGGATGACGCAACACATGCAATGGCTAAGTGAAAAGAGGGCAGGACATAACTAGCCTCAAATAATGATTATAGATAGGTACATCATATTTTATTTACTGAAACGAAAGCCATAAGTTGGAAAATCGTTAGTATCGTTTGTTATAAAGAAAAATAATAATCCACTCCTTTTCCCTAGGGGTGGATTATTATTTATTAATAATATCAAAGTTATCATCACGTCTCTAAGCGCAAACTCCCAATACGATATAACTTTAACTAGCATCGCTGACTTATATACCATCGATGGCTTCAATGCGAGCTAACTTGAACTGACCTCGCCGACTTACATACCTTTGATGGCTTCAATGTGAGCTAACTTCAACTAACATCAATGACTTACACGCCATTGAACGCTTCAATGCGATATTACATAAAAAAGACACGATAAAAACGTACAAAACCTCGGCACATTGCCGGAGTTCTCTCAAAGATAATTGATAAAATCTGTCTTTATGAAAGGTATCAAGAAAGCAAAAACATCTTTTGCCCCGTCTTTTTTAATAATATGCTTCATTTTTAACCATTCGATTTTATTTGGCAGACATGCTATTATTTATGTAAAGATACATATACCATATCAGAAAAGAGGATGTTTTATATGGAAATAAGAAAATATATTGATCATACATTATTAAAGCCCGATGCGACACAAAATCAAATTGATCAAATCATTGAAGAGGCAAAGACTTTTCAATTTGCTTCTGTCTGTGTTAATCCGTATTGGGTAAAATATTGCTATGAACAATTAAAAGATACAGATGTAAAAGTTTGCACAGTGATTGGTTTTCCACTAGGTGCAACAACAACTGCTAATAAAGTCGCAGAAACAAAAGAAGCAATTCAATCAGGTGCCGAAGAAGTAGATATGGTTATTAATATCGGAGCACTAAAAGTGAATGACGATGAAACGGTCAAAAATGATATTTTAGCCGTTGTAGAGGAAGCAAAAGGACATGCGTTAGTCAAAGTTATTATTGAAACTGCTTTGTTAAATGACGATGAAAAAATGCGTGCTTGTCAACTTGCCGGAGAAGCTGGTGCTGATTTCGTTAAAACTTCTACAGGTTTCTCAGGTGGTGGTGCAACGGTCGAAGATGTTAAATTAATGCGCCAAACAGTCGGTGAACAAATGGGTGTTAAAGCATCAGGTGGGATCCGTGATCGGAAAGTAGCAGAAGCGATGATCGAGGCTGGTGCAAACCGAATTGGTGCAAGTTCCGGGGTTTCTATTGTCAAAGAAGAATTATGATATAGTAGACTGAGGTTTAGGTGGATTTTTACTACTCCCCCAAACCTTAGTCGCACTTAGGATGCACAGGACGTGGCGCTTTTAGCTTACCTTGCTTTACATGAGGATCCTTAGTAACCCCGCGGAGTTAAAAAACTACTAAATAGCACATACTTTCTCTGATAAGCTGTTGACCTTGAACATACCATATATTATAATGGCAAAAGGCATGAGAATTTTTTGTCAATGCCTTTAGAATTTGTTTTTGTTGCTTCGGAGGGAGGGAAATAGCATGTCAAACACAACCCGTGTTCGTAAAAATGAGTCTCTTGAAGATGCTCTTCGTCGCTTTAAACGTAATGTTTCAAAAAGTGGAACGCTATCAGAATATCGTAAGCGTGAATACTATGAAAAACCAAGTGTTCGTCGCAAAAAGAAATCTGAAGCCGCTCGAAAAAAGCGTAGATACTAATAAAGAAGGTGCCATTTCATGTCCATGTTAGAACAATTAAATAAAGATATGAAAGAAGCGTTGAAAGCAAAAGATAAAGAGCGACTTAGTGTCATTAGAATGGTAAAAGCTTCACTACAAAATGAAATGATTAAACTTGGAACGAACAAATTGTCAGAGGATCAAGAACTCACAATTTTATCAAGAGAGTCTAAACAACGAAAAGATTCCCTCCAAGAATTTAAAGCAGCGAAGCGTGAAGATCTTGTTGAGAAAATCGAAAATGAACTCGATATTTTACAACAATACATGCCAGAACAAATTGAGTTTGAAGAGTTAGAGCAATTAGTAGAACATACGATTCAGGAAGTCAATGCATCTTCTAAAAAAGATATGGGAAGAGTCATGGGCGCTCTAATTCCTAAGACTAAAGGAAAAGCAGATGGCGCTCTGGTCAGTAAACTTGTTCAACAAAAATTATCATAATGAATTTACAGGATTCCTTACAAATTTTGTAAGGAATCTTTCTGTATCTCACACCACATTCTGAAAACACTACTATGATTTCCCCGAAATTTTGTGTATGATTTTAATGAATGTCCCTATTAATAAAATATGAAACCAAATATAACATGAATACGTATAACTAATAAAGGCGTAGGGAGGTGAATGTATGGTAAAACGAATAATTGTTCCATACATAATGATTGTTTGTGTCATGTTTGGAATGTTTTTAAGCGACGGATTAGTTGTTGAAGCAAATGAAGAAGGTCGCGGTAAACTTGTGTATGTCATTCCTGTTGAAAAGGAAGTCGAACGTGGGCTTGAGGCATTTATGAAACGCGCTACAGATGAAGCGGTTAAAGAAGGAGCCAATCACATCATTTTCGAGATTAATACACCAGGTGGTCGTGTTGATGCTGCTGGGCATATAGCAACAATCTTACAAAATCTAGAAATTGAAACGACTTCATTTATCATAAATGATGCATTATCAGCTGGTTCATATATAGCTTTGAATACGGATAATATTTATATGAGGCCACATGCGACGATGGGAGCAAGTGGAGTGATAACAAGTGATGGAAATGCCGCTGAGAAAAAAGCACAGTCAGCGTGGATTGCTAAAATGGGTGAGGCAGCCGAATCTAAAGGTAGGGATCCACTCTATGCCATAGCTATGGCGGATGAAAGTATTGATCTACCTGAATACGGTGCAAGAAAAGGTGAATACTTGACCTTAGGTGCGAAAAATGCCGTCAAAGTTAAATATGCTGAAGGTATCGTACAAAATCGGACAGAATTATTATACGAACTCGGTTTAGATAAAGCGACGATCGTGGAAACTGAGCCGACATTTGCTGAAGAAATAGCACGTTTCTTAACAAATCCAATTGTTGTGCCGATTTTGCTATCCATTGCCAGCCTCGGATTAATTGTCGAGTTGTATTCCCCAGGATTTGGAGTTCCAGGAACGATGGGCTTAGTGTCACTCATTTTGTTCTTCTACGGTCATGTCGTAGCTGGTCTAGCTGGGATGGAAGCTATTCTATTGCTTATCGTTGGGATTGCTTTAATCATAGCTGAATTTTTTGTTCCAGGGGGGATTCTAGGTTTGCTAGGTGGCGGAGCAATTGTCGGCTCGCTGTTCTTGTCCGGAGCCAGTGTATCACATATGGCTTTAAGCATTTTTATCGCTCTCGTTGTTGCAGTCGTTGCTTCAGTAATTCTTTTTAAAAAAATGGGTTTAGAAAAAGGACTTTTTCGCCATATTATTTTAAAAGATAGCACAACGACTGAAGAAGGGTATGTGGCACATGCTAATCGTCTCGAATTAATTGGCTTGGAAGGTCAGACGATTACCGGACTCAGACCATCTGGAAGAGCCGAATTTCAAGATGAAACACTTGATGTTATTTCAGAAGGAACTTTTATTCAACAGGGTGAACGTGTTAAGATTGTCAAAGTTGAAGGAGCGCGGATTGTCGTTAGAAAAATTTAAGTTATCAAAGTCGGCATAATTTTCTTTGCCAACTTAGATATAGATTATATTACTTATTAGGAGGAATGTTTAATGGAGTTAGGA
The DNA here is from genome assembly GCF_036516575.1 of Cerasibacillus sp. NCBI lineage: Bacteria > Bacillati > Bacillota > Bacilli > Caryophanales > Bacillaceae > Cerasibacillus > Cerasibacillus sp. The sequence continues at coordinate 200,446 of NZ_DATBTY010000083.1, read as the reverse complement.
GTTCTAGAATTAACACCATTTATATTGATTGCAGTCGCGTTAATTGCACTAGCTATTTTATTTACATTTATTCCAGTAACGCTATGGATTAGTGCTCTAGCAGCTGGAGTAAAAGTTGGAATCTTTACTTTAGTAGGTATGCGTTTACGACGTGTTATACCGAGTCGTGTGATTAATCCACTCATTAAAGCACATAAAGCCGGGTTAAAAGTAACGACGAACCAATTGGAAAGTCATTATCTTGCTGGAGGTCATGTTGATCGTGTTGTGAATGCATTAATTGCGGCTCACCGAGCTAATATTGAGCTTACTTTCGAAAGAGCGGCAGCTATTGACCTTGCGGGTCGTAATGTTCTAGAAGCTGTTCAAATGAGTGTTAACCCTAAAGTAATTGAAACACCGTTTATTGCTGGTATAGCGATGGACGGAATTGAAGTAAAAGCCCTTGCACGTATTACGGTGCGTGCGAATATTGACCGCCTCGTCGGGGGAGCTGGTGAAGATACAGTTATTGCCCGTGTTGGTGAAGGGGTTGTTAGTACAATCGGTAGTTCAGATTCTCATAAACAGGTACTGGAAAACCCAGATTCCATTTCACATACTGTGTTGGCAAAGGGCCTTGATGCTGGAACGGCTTTTGAAATTTTGTCCATTGATATAGCAGATGTTGATATTGGTAAAAACATTGGTGCGATTTTACAAACTGACCAAGCTGAAGCAGATAAAAATATCGCACAAGCGAAAGCGGAAGAACGTCGCGCGATGGCTGTTGCACGCGAACAAGAGATGGTTGCTCGTGTTCAAGAAATGCGTGCACATGTTGTTGAAGCCGAAGCAGAAGTACCAAAAGCCCTTGCAGAAGCTCTACGCTCAGGCAAAATGGGTGTTATGGACTATATGAACTATAAAAATATAAACGCCGATACAGGTATGCGTGATGCCATAAGTAAACTATCCAAGGAAAAGGATGAAACAGATGACAAAAAGCCTAAGAAATAAGCTTCTTGTCTTAAAGGAGGGACAGTATGGAAGGATTAATTGACTTAATCATGAATAATATCGTCATATTTGTCCTTATTGTTGGTGCAATTTTTAAGTTCTTTAGCGGTGAAACAAATGCTGGTGGGGAAGACAAAAAAAACACCCCACCTCAAACGGTTCAGCGAAAAAATCCGCAAATAGAACCAGTCCAACCGAAAACGAGTCCTGTTTTTGTCGGTGAGGTGGAAGAAGTAGAAGAGATAGAAACACCTGAAGAAATCATGTCAAATATTAACTATGAATTACAGGACCAATTAGAACGTTATCAAGAACGAATGAACATTAATACACCAGAATCAGTAGAAACAGTTGGTGAGATTGCTGGTGAAATTACAGATAGCATCGCTCAACAATTGCGTCCTAAAGGTGAACAGAACAACTTACGCTATGAACAATTTCAGAAACAAATGAAAGGCCAGCTTACAAAAGATGGCCTCATTGAAGGCATTATTATGGCAGAAATCTTGGGGCCACCACGAGCTTTAAAACCATATCGTTCTGTCCCAATGAGTCGACAAGGCTAGGTCATTAAGGACCATTTACATTTTATGTGAATGGTTCCTTTTTTTGTTCTTATTACATTAGCATATTCATACATATAAATGATGAGAGGAGGCTGCCATTTGAAAAAAATCCATCAACACTTACGTCAATTATTGGTCAATTATTTTTCTCTACCCTCAGATGCCGTCATGGAATTACCGCGGATCACAATGCTTGGCGACTTACACGTATATATTGAAAACCATCAAGGTATAGCCATTTTCAAGAATGATTTGCTACGATTAAATATCCCGAATGGGTTCATTCAAATAAGTGGTTCCTCTTTTAAAATAAAGATGATGTTACCAGAAGAATTATTACTAGAAGGTAAAATTGAACATGTATCATTTCTTTCTAAAGAATAAACGTTAATAAGGAGGCAGAGATGAAGCAATTACAAATATCATACTTAATCGGTTATGTGACGGTTCAAGTAAAAGGGATGATGCCAGAAAGGTTTTTTCAAGCATGTGTCGACCAGCAGCTTGCTATATGGAATATAGAAAAAACAGGGCAACATACGTGCATTGGTTCGTTAAGAAAAAAAGATATCCGCACGATTAAGGAAATGGCCCAACAAACAGAATACTCATTAAAAATCGTTGAAGAAAAAGGGTTGCCTTATATATTTAAAAACATATTAAAACAAAATCATTTATTAATCGGCTTATTTATAGCGATCATTTCTCTATTTCTGCTTTCAAATATCGTTTGGCGTGTTGAAATATCTGGTTTTCCTAAAGAATTAGAACAAAAAATAATGAAAACACTTAAAGGGTACGGGGTATACCCTGGTGCATTGATGTTTCGTGTCGATTCTCCAAGTAAAATCCAGCAACAATTACTTCATGATTTACCTGAGCTATTATGGGTTGGGATTGAAAAGAAGGGGACAAGTTTTCAATTAGAAGGTGTCGAAAAAATAATAGTTGAGAAGGAGAAACAAATCTCACCCCAACATTTAATTGCTGCAAAAGACGGTGTCATTCAAAAAATATTTGTATCTAAAGGTGTCTCACATGTCGCTACATATGATTATGTGAAAAAAGGCGACTTATTAGTATCAGGTAATCTATTAGATGATGCTGACATAGATGAAAATGAGAAAAAAAAGGACAGGCTTGTTGCTGCGACAGGTGAAGTGATTGCTAAAACTTGGTATGAGGTTGATGTAACCATTCCTCTTAAAGGAAATGATGAACAACTAACAGGAAAACAAACGAGAAAATTTTATTTAAATATCTTTCATGTTGATATTCCAATATGGAATTTTTCCCAGGTGGACTATGCTTTAGAAAAGAAGGAAACAGTTGAACATCCTTTATATTTTTTGAATTGGCGACTTCCATTTACTCTTGTTGAAAATGTTCATAGTGAAAAAGAGTTACTATCTTGGAAACGCACGAAGAAAACAGCTCTTGATATCGGAATAGAACAAGCATATCAGGAACTACGTCTCCTTTTAGGACCAAAAGCAAAGATCCTATCGAATAAAGTTTTGCATGAAGCTATCGAGCATGATAAAGTTATATTAACCTTATACGTTACAGTAGAAGAAAATATTGCAAAGCCACAACCAATTATCAAAAAATCAGAAAAAGATTGAATTGATTACAGTATCTAGGAGATTGATTATGACAGAAAACCATCAAACTTTGGAACTCATGTTAAGAGACCCGAATGAAGCACTTGGATTATTCGGTAATCACGATCGCTATCTTAAGCGTCTTGAGGAACAACTTTACGTAAAAGTTGTATCTAGAGGTGAGCAATTACGTCTTTCTGGGGAAGAAAAAAATATTCGGCTCGCTGAAAAGGTTATCACAGCTCTATTATCGATTATTCGTAAAGGAATGTCTATTACAGAACGTGATGTTGTTTATGCGATTGAATTAGCTAGAAAGGGTAATTTAAGTCAATTTGAAACATTATTCGAAGATGAGATTGCCAGAAATACAAAGGGTAAAGCCATTCGGGTTAAAACATTAGGTCAACGTGACTATGTTCATGCCATTCGCGAAAAAGATCTTGTATTTGGGATTGGTCCGGCTGGAACAGGCAAGACATACTTAGCTGTCGTCATGGCAGTTACGGCTTTAAAGCAAGGCCTTGTAAAACGAATTATTTTAACAAGACCAGCTGTGGAAGCTGGGGAAAGCCTAGGGTTTTTGCCAGGTGACCTAAAAGAAAAGGTCGATCCATATTTACGTCCGCTTTATGATGCGCTTCACGATGTACTTGGGGTCGAACAGACGATGCGATTAATTGAACGTGAGATTATCGAAATTGCCCCTTTAGCATATATGCGCGGTCGGACATTAGATGATGCATTCGCAATCTTAGACGAAGCACAAAATACAACTCCCGAACAAATGAAAATGTTTCTAACGCGATTAGGGTTTGGATCGAAAATGGTCATTACAGGTGATATATCACAGATTGATTTGCCGAAAGGCGTCCAATCCGGTTTGAAAATCGCTAGTCACGTATTAAAAGATGTCAATGCTATTACGTTTATTTATTTAACAGAAACCGATGTTGTCAGACATCCACTTGTTCAAAAAATTATCGAAGCTTACGATAAACATGTAGACTAGGATTGCTAGACTTGAGGAAATGAGGTGATTTTATTGAACTCTAAACGAACGAACTTTTTTCGCTCGATACTTAACATTAAATGGATCTCAATCGTACTTCCACTGTTAATATTAGGTGTCTTTCTCCTGTTTTTAACGCTGAATAATGTTTTTACAAAAACATATGATATTAAACGGTTTAATACAGCAAAAGAAACCATACGCTCACCCATTACAATTGAAAATGAAAACGAGACTGAACGAAAAACACGTGAAGCTGTGCAGTCAGTAGAGGATCGTTATAGCATATCAGAAGAAATTACTGAACAGCGTCTCCATTACATTGCTGAGATTTTTGAGGCCATTACAACATTGGAAAAGAAAGAATGGCAAAAAGATGAGGATGGATCAAACATCCCATTAAGTCATCAAGAAAAATTACAACAATTAAAGCAAATCCTGTCACCAGAGATTAAAGAACAAATCAATGACAGTGTATTCGCTTATATCATTGAGTTAGATGAAAAGGAAAGAAAACGTGGCAAAGAGATTGTTACTGAACCTGTTAAAGAAGTTTTAACGAGCGGTGTTCGAATGGAAAATAAGGAACGTGCGACATCAGAAGTACGTTCAAGTATTAAATATACAGACATCGATGAAGAATTCAAAAAAAATCTCACGAGAATTGCCGAATTTGCCATCGTTGAAAACTCATTTTTTGACTATGATAAAACGATGGAAGCACAAAAAGCAGCGGCTAGTAATGTAGACCCTGTCATCATTCGTGCAGGTGAAATTATCGTTCGCGAAGGTCAAACAATTACAAATGAAATCTATGCGGAATTAAAGCTTGTAGGTTTATTAAGTGAGGAACGTAATTTTTATCCAATTATCGGTTTAAGCCTTCTAATCATCCTCATCATATCGATTATTGGTTATGAAATGTATCGACTAGATCAGAAAAATCAGTTGGATAAAGGTGTTATTGTAGCTGTGTTATTGATCACGCTATTAATAGCTGCCTTAATGAAAGTTATGAGCACATTTACAACGGCAACGAATCAATTGTTTTACATAGTCCCCGTTGCAACAGGTGTTTTACTTATTAAATTGTTAATTAATGAAAGGCTTGCCATCGTTTTAGCTTCACTCATAGCGATATTAGGTTCTGTCATTTTTAATGGTGAAATTCCAGGTTCTTTAAACATTGAAGCTGGTATATACTTTTTCTTTTCACAAATGGCAGCTGTTATCTTTTTAATGAATGTTAAAGACCGTTTAACGATTATTAAATCGGGCATAGGCATGTCCCTTGTTAATATTACAACTGTTATATTATTTATATTCTTGTCTTTTGAGAAATATACCTTGCCTGATTTATTTTTACAATCAGGGTATGGAATAGCTTCTGCCTTTCTATCAGCTGTTTTTACAATTGGACTTCTTCCATTTTTCGAAACGGGGCTGGGAATTTTATCGGATATTAAGCTACTACAACTATCGAGTCCAAATCACCCGTTATTAAAAAAATTATTAACAGAAGCACCTGGCACATATCATCATTCCATTATGGTAGCGAATTTAAGTGAGACAGCTTGTGAAGCAATTGGTGTCAATGGATTACTTGCTCGAGTTGGTGCTTATTATCATGATATAGGTAAAACAGTCAGACCGCACTATTTCATCGAAAACCAATTAGCAATCCAAAATCCACATGATTTTATTGAACCAAGAGAAAGTGCTAACATTATCATTGCGCATCCATATGATGGTGTTGACATGTTGAAAGAATATAAAATGCCACAGGAAATCATCGATATAGCTGAGCAACATCATGGAACAACCTTATTAAAGTATTTTTATTTTAAAGAAAAGAAGAATGATGAAACAGTATTAGAATCGGAATTTCGCTACCCGGGTCCGAAACCGCAAACAAAGGAAACAGCAATTGTATCAATATGTGACTCTGTTGAAGCGGCAGTGCGTTCATTAAAAGAACCGACAGAAGAAAAAATTGAAGAAATTGTTGCTTCTATTATTAATGAACGCCTAACAGATGGTCAGTTTGACGAATGTTCAATTACATTTAAAGAACTGAAAATTGCACAACAAGCCATCTGTGATACGTTAAAAGGAATATTCCATTCACGTATCCAATATCCAGTTAAGGAGGAAGCATAATCATGCAAATCGATTGCACTGATAAAACAAAGTCATTAAAGGAAACGCATATTCAATTAATACATGATTTGTTACAATTTGCAGCAGAAAAAGAACAAGTTAATACAGAAGCAGAAGTTTCAGTTAGTTTCGTAACGAATGATGACATTCAAGTCATTAATCGAACATATCGGGGACGGGATGAAGTGACAGACGTTATCTCATTTGCATTAGAAGAAGAAGTAGAAGATGAATTAGAAATTCAATTTGAATCATCTCTTCCACAAGCACTAGGTGATATTATTATATCCGTTGAAAAAACGATTGAACAAGCTCAAGATTATGGTCATTCATTTGAAAGGGAACTTGGATTTCTAGCTGTTCATGGATTACTTCATTTGCTTGGATATGATCATATGAATGAAATAGATGAAAAAAAGATGTTTACACGCCAAGATGACATTTTAGGAGCGTTTGGGCTTGAAAGATAAGAAACCATATATTGGTATTAGGTATGCATGGGCAGGTATCTATTATGTGATAAAGGCAGAACGGAATTTTCGGATACATCTTCTCGTTGCTTGTTTAGTTATCATCACAGGCATCATACTCCAAATCAGTCGTTCCGATTGGTTAGGTGTCATTCTGGTGATAGGTCTTGTGCTTGTGACTGAAACAGTTAATAGTGCGATTGAGCGCATCATTGATTATGTTAAACCAGATATTCATCCAGCCGCTAAAATAATTAAAGACCTTGCAGCAGGTGCGGTATTAATTGCTGCTATTATCTCAGTTGCAGTTGGATTAATTGTTTTTATACCATATTTCCGTGAAGTATGGCGATAAGAGACCCTTATAATCAGGTCTCTTTTTGTTTTTTGTCTAATTTTCATACCTTTTTATAACCTTTGTCGAAAGCATGAAAAGATAAGTATTTTATAGTATGATATTAACAAATCAACTTAATTTATCCGATAAAAAGTGGAGGATTATATGCAAACCAATCATTACAAATCAGGATTTATATCAATCATTGGAAGACCAAATGTAGGGAAATCAACATTTTTAAATTATGTTATTGGTCAAAAAATAGCAATCATGAGTGATAAACCCCAAACGACAAGAAATAAAATTCAAGGTGTTTTAACGCGAGATGATGCACAGTTTATTTTTATTGACACACCAGGTATCCACAAACCGAAACACCGCTTAGGCGATTTTATGGTTAAATTAGCAGAAAACACATTAAATGAAGTCGATGTAATACTATTTATGATTAATGCTGAAGAAGGTTATGGTAAAGGGGATCAATATATTATGGATCGTCTGCAATCCATGAAGAAACCGATCTTTTTAATCATTAATAAAGTCGATTTGATCAATCAAGCCGATGTTTTTCCATTGATTGAATTATATAAAGAAAAATGCAACTTTAGAGAAATTGTTCCTATCTCAGCTCGAGAAGGAAATAATATACCAGAACTTTTAGATATGATTGCCAACCAATTACCAGAGGGACCAAAGTATTATCCAGATGAGCAAGTAACAGATCATCCGGAACGCTTTATTATTAGTGAATTTATTCGTGAAAAAGCACTACAATTAACACGTGAAGAAATACCGCATTCAATCGCAGTTGTGATTGATGCAATTGAAAAGCGATCCTCAAATACAGTCTATATTCAGGCAACTATTATTACGGAAAGAAAGTCACAAAAAGGGATTATCATCGGTAAACAAGGTAAGATGTTGAAAGAAATTGGTGTAAGAGCGCGGCGTGATATTGAAGCATTATTAGGTACGAGAGTGTTTTTAGAATTATGGGTAAAAGTACAAGAAGATTGGCGAAATAAATTGTATCATTTAGAACAATTTGGTTTTAATGAAGAAGAATATTAGTACTGGTAATTTTTAATCATCATTGTTTTTTCTATCAGGGATAATCTAAGAAGTGTCATGGCCTATGTCTGTTTAATAATTTTTTCAAGTATAAGGAAGGTGGATTTTATGATTGACTTAACTTGGAAATTATTTAGTAAAACAGGAAATATTGAAACCTATTTATTGTTAAAGGAATTGGAAGAAGAATTTATTTTACAAGAAGGTAATCAAGAGATGACATCTGGTCTAGATAATAAAGAATAGTGCATGAGGAGAGGGGAAAAAATGTGCTTGAGAAAATCGACGGAATTATTTTGAAAACCCAAGATTTTAGAGAAACACATAAAATCGTAACTATTTTCGGAAAGCATATTGGTAAGTTCACTGCGGTGGCTAGAGGTGCTAAAAAACCAAAAAGTAGAATGGCTGCCATCACGCAGCCATTCATATATGGAACTTTCTTGGTTTATTTACGTTCAGGACTTGGTACCATTCAACAAGGAGAAATAATCGAATCCTTTCGGCCTATTCGTGAAGATATTTATAAAACAGCATATGTAGCATATCTTTCAGAATTAACTTATAAAATTCTTGAAGAAAAAAAACCCCAAGATTTATTACTAAATGAATTGTATCAAACGATGCATTGGATTGCTGAGAAAGAAGAAGTAGATATTCCGATGATCATGTACGAACTTAAAATGTATGAAGTTGGTGGTTTTTCCCCAGTGCTTAATATGTGTGTGCGTTGCTTAAGTAAACAATTTCCATTTGCTTTTTCAATTAATGAAGGTGGACTTCTTTGCCAAAGTTGTCGTCATATAGATGACAATGCCTTGTCCTTATCTGATACATTAGTTAAGTTATTTCATCTTTTTCAACATGTTAGTCTTGATCGAATTGGAAACATTTCGGTGAAGCATGAGAATAAATTGTTATTTCGTCGCATACTTGACGCTTATTATGATCATTACGGTGGCTATTATTTAAAATCACGTCGTTTTTTAAAACAATTAAAGGATTTACAAGGATAATGCCTTATTACACTTGACATTTCATCTATGTCTAATGTATGATTTTACATATATTTCATGCTGGGATGGAGAAGAGTACTTACCCTCTAATTACTTCTAGCGAGTTCAGGATCGTGTGAGCTGAATAGTAAATTGGTAAGGAAGGCACTCTGGAGCATATTTTGATAAGCGGCTCATGTTATTATGAGCAAATAGGGTGGAACCGCGGATTAACCGTCCCTATGTCTCCAATAGACATAGGGACGTTTTTATGTATAAGCCTAGAAAACGGAGGGTCTATTATGAATATTCAAGAAATGATATTAAGCTTACAAAAGTTTTGGTCAAAACAAAATTGTATTATCGTACAGGCCTATGATGTTGAAAAAGGAGCAGGAACGATGTCGCCGATGACATTACTCCGCAGTCTTGGACCTGAACCTTGGCGCGCAGCTTATGTCGAACCATCACGTCGACCAGCAGATGGAAGGTACGGTGAAAACCCAAATCGGTTATACCAGCACCATCAATTTCAAGTTGTGATAAAACCATCTCCGGCAAACATTCAAGATTTATATCTCGATTCTTTAAAAGCTATAGGAATAAATCCTTTAGAACATGATATTCGCTTCGTAGAGGACAATTGGGAGAATCCAACGCTTGGCGCTGCAGGACTCGGATGGGAAGTATGGTTAGATGGTATGGAAATTACTCAATTTACTTATTTTCAACAAATTGGTGGCTTAGAGGCCCAGCCTGTTACAGTTGAATTAACATATGGAATTGAACGACTTGCTTCATACATTCAAGACAAAGAAAATGTATTTGACTTAGAGTGGACAGAAGGAGTTACGGTTGGCGATATTTTCTTACAACCTGAATATGAGCATTCAACTTATACGTTTGATCTATCAGATACTGATTTATTATTTAAGCTGTTTAATATGTATGAAGGAGAAGCTAAACGAATCATGGAAAAAGGACTCGTTTTTCCGGCATATGATTACGTCTTAAAATGTTCACACACATTTAATTTATTAGATGCGCGTGGAGTTATTTCAGTTACTGAAAGAACGGGTTATATCGGACGTGTTCGTAACCTAGCAAGAGAAATTGCCAAGTCCTATGTTGCAAAAAGAGAAGAGCTTGACTTTCCAATGCTTAAAAAGGAGGAAAATAAATGAGTACAGATGTTTTGTTCGAAATCGGTGTTGAAGAATTGCCAGCTCGTTTTATTGATCAAGCTGAGCGAGAATTAAAAGAACGTACCACATCATGGTTTAAAGATATGCGCATCCCATTTTCAGAGTTGGTCACCTTTTCTACACCGAGAAGATTAGCTATCTTAATTCGAAATGTAAGTGACCAGCAGGAAACGATAGAAGAAGAAGTACGAGGGCCAGCTCTCAGCATCGCCAAAGATGCTGCTGGAAACTGGACAAAAGCTGCCATTGGGTTTACAAGAGGACAAGGTAAAACAACAGATGATATATATACTAAGGATATCAAAGAAACGACCTATATCTTTATAAACAAACGAACGGAAGGACAACAAACAATTGATATTCTCCCTTCCTTTAAAGACATCATCCTATCTATTCCTTTTAATCAAACGATGCGCTGGGGACAAGAATCTATTCGTTATGCACGTCCAATTCGTTGGTTAGTCGCCTTATATGGTGACGAAGTAATACCGTTCGAAATAGCACAAATAAAGACAGATTGTATAACAAAAGGACATCGCTTTTTAGGGAGGGATATCCATATTTCCGAACCTAAACAGTACGAAACATTATTACAAAAAGAATTTGTCATTGTTGATGCGAAAAAGCGTGAAACCCTCATTTTAGAAGGGATTAAAGAAATTGAAGAAAAAGAAAATGTACAAATTCCAGTAGATACTAACTTACTTAATGAAGTGCGAAACCTTGTTGAATATCCGACGGTTTTTATGGGGGATTTCGAGGAAGAATTTCTCCAACTACCAGAAGAAGTGCTTATTATATCCATGAAAGAACATCAGCGTTATTTTCCGGTAAAATCAACAGAAGGTCAATTATTACCACATTTTATCGGTGTTCGTAATGGTGATCAATATGCCTTAGATACTGTTATCAAAGGTAATGAGAAAGTACTTCGCGCCCGTTTAGCTGATGCTCGCTTCTTTTATGATGAGGATCAAAATGTTGATATTAATGATTACCAAGAAAAACTTAAATCTGTTATTTTTCAAGAAAAATTAGGAACGCTTCATGATAAAGTACAACGCGTTAAGCAAATAACGAAAGAGATAACAGAGCGACTTAACCTAGACAAAAGTCTATCAGATAAGGCGGTTCATGCGGCATCATTAAGTAAATTCGATTTAATGACAAATATGGTTAACGAATTTACAGAATTGCAAGGTGTCATGGGAGAAAAATATGCTTTGCTAAAAGGTGAAACGCCTGAAGTGGCCAAAGCGATACGTGAACACTATATGCCACTTCATGCGCAGGGAGATTTACCGAATACAGATATTGGTTCCATCGTAAGTATTGCTGATAAATTAGATACGATTGTTGGTTGTATTCATGTAGGATTAAAACCAACTGGTTCTCAGGACCCTTATGGTTTAAGACGACAAGCGATTGGCATATTACGTATTATGGATAAAGGAAAATGGCATCTATCAGTAGAAGAGTTAGTACAAATTGCAGTTGAGTTATATATGAATCAGCATATTCCGGGTATGGAAGCAGAAGAATTAGCAGAAGCTGTATTAACTTTTGTAAATCATCGGATTGAATACTTATTTAAACAGCAATCAATTGAATCAGATGTGATTAAAGCTGTTATTGATCAAGAAATTGGTATTTTAACATATGCCAAGGATAAAGCACGGTTACTATCAGCTAAAAGAAATGATGAGTCCTTTAAAACAAACCAAGAAGCACTCGTCCGTGTGTTGAATTTATCTGAGAAAGCTGAGCGAGTTGAAATTGACGAAGAGGTATTTATTACAACGTCAGAAAAAGCACTTTATCAGGCCTATTTAGAAACAAAAGAAACGTATTTAAAAGCCGAAAAAGCTGATAACGCAGAACAAGCATTAAATGCATTGAGTAAGTTATCACAGCCTATTCATGAATTTTTTGAAGACAATATGGTTATGGCGAAAGAAGATGACGTTCGACATAATCGGTTAGCCTTATTGTATAGCATATCAACCCTTATCCGTTCTTTTGCCAACTTACAATTAATCGAGTGGAAACAACATTTTTAATGATTGAAAAGAGGCTGGGGCAATAGCGCTTTATCTAAGAAGAATATGAACGATGTGCATATACGCTTCTTAGGAAATATACTTCGATTTTCTGAAGCGGCAGGTGAGTCTCCTCATGCTAACGTACTCTAGGGTCTCACCGATGCCTTTTTCCCGCAACGGACAGGAGTCCTAGTGTTGGTGTAAGACGCAGGACGTGACCGTTATTTTTCAAATCGAATTCTTAACTCATTTATAATAACTAAATGATCGATGTTTCCAACAATTGTATGACATACATATCCTTTATCTCCTAAATCATATATAATATAATTATATATAGTATGTCATATTGAGCGGTAGGGTGGTGATTTAGGTGGAACTATCAGCAAGACAAAAGAAAATAGTAGAAATTGTAAAAGAAAATGGTCCGATTACGGGTGAAAATATTGCGGATTTCCTAAATTTAACAAGAGCAACTTTACGTCCTGACTTAGCCATATTAACGATGGCGGGTTTTTTAGAGGCTCGTCCTCGTGTGGGATATTTCTATACAGGCAAAACCGGGGCTGAGCTCTTAACAGAGAAAATAAAAAAAATTAAGGTTCATGAGTATGTATCGATTCCAATCGTTGTAAATGAAAGTGTATCGGTTTACGATGCGATTACAACCATGTTTTTAGAAGATGTCGGTACATTATTTGTTGTTGATGGCGAGGGGCTTCTAACTGGCATCCTTTCGCGTAAGGACTTGTTACGGGCTAGTATCGGTCAACAAAAATTAAGCGCCATTCCAGTTCATATTATCATGACAAGAATGCCCAACATTGCCGTTTGTCGAAGAGAAGACCCTTTATTCGAGGTGGCAAAACTACTCATTGATCGTCAAATCGATGGTGTTCCAGTTGTGCGAGATAAAGAACCTGGACTTGAAGTTGTTGGGAGAATAACAAAAACGACGATTACAAAAGCCTTTGTCGAATTAGTTACAGATTCTGACCAACACTTATAAGAAGAGGAAGGAGTAAACTGATGGAAGGAAAACCGATTGCATATGTCTTATCTGATTCTGTCGGAGAAACAGCTGAATTAGTAATGAAAGCAGGTTTAAGTCAGTTTAATAATGGGGAATATAAGATACAACGCATTCCCTATGTAAATGATCCAAAAACGGTTGATGAAGCCATGCAATTGGCTAAACAAGAAGCAGGAATTATTGGGTTTACCATTGTTGATCCAAAGTTAAGAAAATATATTAATGAACAAGCACAGCAATTAAATATTGCTGTTATTGATATAATGGGTCCGATGCTTAATGCAATGGAGTATGCGTTTCAGGAAAAGCCAAAGCTTGAACCTGGTCTTATACACAAATTAGATAAAGACTATTTTAAACGTGTCGAAGCCATTGAATTTGCTGTGAAATATGATGACGGGAGAGATCCAAGAGGTATTTCACATGCTGACATCATTTTAATAGGTGTGTCGCGAACATCGAAAACCCCTCTTTCGCAATATTTAGCACTCAATAGATATAAAGTAGCTAACATACCAATCGTGCCTGAGGTCGATCCACCCGAGGAATTATACCATGTTGATCCTAGAAAATGTATAGGTCTCAGAATTAGTCCAAGTAAATTGAATGACATCAGAAAAGAAAGGCTTAAAGCACTTGGATTAGGTGGGCAAGCAACGTATGCAAACATGAAAAGAATCCATAATGAACTTGAATATTTTGATAAAGTAGTCGGAAAAATTGGTTGTCGAGTTATTGATGTCTCGAACAAGGCTGTAGAAGAAACAGCAAACATCGTGATGCATTACATGCAAAGTAATTGGGATAAATAAACAAATCTGATGATTCTAGTCCAATAGAATCATATTGTTAGCATTTTCATGTGAAATGTACTACAATGTATTTCCATGAAAACAGATTTAACGACAATATAGTAGAAAATCTTTTGTGCTATATTCCGAAAAATAAAACATTGCCCAGAAAGAAGGATTCTGCTTTAAGATGTCGAATAAGTATAATATAGTATCTTTTATGCGGATGAGATACGCTGAATATGAAATGCAAAATAAGACCTTCTATGATAGACATGATTTTTTTAGAAGGAATTTTTTTCGAGTCTAGTAAGAAAAATGTCGAATTTTGCAGAATCATAGAATATGATGCGAATATAATCAAAGAATGGTGGTTGATTTGTCAAACTTTGTTCCTGAAGACGTCATCGAAGACATTAGAAATGCAAATGATATCGTTGATGTCATAAGTGATTATGTTCAGCTTAATAAGCAAGGCCGAAACTATTTCGGATTATGTCCTTTTCATGATGAAAAGACGCCATCTTTCTCCGTAACACAAGATAAACAGATCTTTCATTGTTTTGGTTGTGGAAAAGGCGGAAATGTCATTACCTTTCTAATGGAATTAGAAGGACTTACCTTTATTGAAACCATAAAATATTTAGCAGATCGTCGTGGTATTGAATTACCACAATCCATTGTGCAAACAACTAAGACACAAGCTACTTCAAGTGATGAACAAATCTTATCAGCGTATAAATGGCTAGAAAAACTCTATCACTATTTGCTAAGGTTTGCTAAAGATGGTCAAGAAGGAAAGGAATACTTTGCTAAGCGTGGCTTAACAAATGAGACAATTGATCTATTTAAGCTCGGCTATGCACCGAATCAGAAAACTTTTACAGCTTCTTTTCTCGAAAAAAAAGGTTTCCATCTACAACAACTACAAAAGGCTGGTATTCTAATTAACAAATCAAATGGGGAAACAATTGATCGTTTTTATGGACGAGTCATTTTTCCTATTCGCAATCATTTAGGTGTCATAGTGGGGTTTGGTGCAAGATCTATTGACAAGCAAGCACCGAAGTATTTGAATAGTTCGGAAAGCCAGTTGTTCCAAAAAAGCAAGCTACTTTATAATTTTGATTTAGCAAAGAAACATATCCGTAAAGAGAATGAGGCAATTTTGTTTGAAGGCTATATGGATGTCATCTCAGCCTATCAAGCAGGGATTAAAAATGTAATCGCAACAATGGGGACTTCATTAACGGAATCCCAAGCACGTTTGTTAAGGCGTTATGTTGAGACTGTAATCATTTGTTATGACTCTGATGAAGCGGGTATTGAAGCAACATATCGAGCAGCACATCTACTAGAGCAAGTTGATTGCCATGTGAAAATTGCTGTTTTAAAAGATGGCTTTGATCCAGATACGTATATTCAAACCTATGGTGGAGATAACTTTATTAATAAAGTCCTCCAACCAAGTGAAACGTTTATGTCCTTTTATATGCGTTATTTAAAAAAAGATTTTAAACTCCAGTCTAAAAGTGATCAATTACGTTATATTCAAACCGTCCTTAAAGAAATTGCTAAAATGAACAGTTCAATTGAACGCGAATATTATTTAAAAGTGTTAGCAAGTGAATTTAACATTACATTAGAATCATTAAATCAGGAAATTAAAACATTTTTAAAAACGAATCAAGATCAACAGGATAACCGAAAGAAAGATAGTTATACTAAGAAAGCCACTCATTTTTATCAACAAAAACGATTATTGCCGGCATATCATAATGCAGAAAGACAGCTCATTGTATATATGCTACAAGATCGGACGATAACTGATAAAGTAAAAGAAGAATTAGGTGTAGCTTTCAATATTGATCAACATAAGATTATTGTGACCCATTTATATGCATATTATGAAGAAGGGCACCCACCTGATATTAGCTTATTTATTGAGAAACTAGAGGATGAATCATTAAAACACTTAGTAGCAGAAATAACAATGACATCACCGGTATATGAAGTGAGTAGTGATGAAATTAAGGATTATATCCGAATTATTCGTGAAGAATATGAGGATGTTTCTTATATAAATAAATTAAAGAAAGAACAAAAAATGGCCGAACAGCAAAATGATCCGCTTACTGCAGCGAAAATAGCATTAAAAATAATCGAACAACAAAGAAAGTAAGAATACGATGGACTTGAATTTTGAAGGAGGGGGACTCATGGCTGACAAAACAACAAATGAAATCAATGAATTTGACCCAGAAATGACTTTAGATCAGGCCAAAGAGCATCTTGTAGAAATAGGGAAAAAGCAAGGCACCCTAGAATATGAAGAAATTGCAAATAAATTAGCACATTATGAACTTGATTCCGAGCAAATTGATGAATTCTATGAATATTTAGAAGAAAAAGGAATCGAAATTAACGATGACTCAGATGAAGATACGGATGAAACACCGAAGAAAACGGAAAATAAATCACCAGACTTAGGTGTTCCACTCGGAATCAAAATAAATGATCCAGTCCGTATGTATTTAAAAGAAATTGGACGCGTTGATTTATTAACAGCTGAGGAAGAGGTAGAATTAGCCACTCGTATAGAACAGGGGGATGAAGTTGCTAAACGTCGTCTTGCTGAAGCTAATTTGCGATTAGTGGTAAGTATAGCTAAGCGATACGTAGGTCGTGGTATGCTATTCCTCGATCTAATTCAGGAAGGAAATATGGGTCTCATTAAAGCGGTTGAGAAATTTGACCATACGAAAGGGTTTAAATTTAGTACGTATGCTACATGGTGGATTCGTCAAGCCATTACACGTGCTATTGCTGATCAAGCGCGGACGATCCGAATTCCTGTTCATATGGTTGAAACGATTAATAAACTTATTCGTGTGCAACGTCAATTATTGCAAGACTTAGGACGTGAGCCGACACCAGAAGAAATTGGTGATGAAATGGATTTAACGCCTGAAAGAGTGCGTGAAATTTTAAAAATTGCCCAAGAACCTGTCTCATTAGAAACACCAATTGGTGAAGAAGATGATTCGCATTTAGGTGACTTTATTGAAGACCAAGAAGCTGTTTCACCATCTGATCATGCAGCATATGAATTATTAAAAGAACAACTTGAAGATGTATTAGATACATTAACTGATCGCGAAGAAAATGTATTAAGACTTCGTTTTGGTTTAGATGATGGGCGTACACGAACGCTAGAAGAAGTTGGAAAAGTTTTCGGCGTAACTCGTGAAAGAATTAGACAAATCGAAGCAAAAGCACTACGAAAATTAAGACACCCTAGCCGCAGTAAACGATTAAAGGACTTTTTAGATTAAATCGATAAACCGAATCGTTACTTTATGGGGTGAGAGAGATGTTAGACGAGCGCTCAAAAATCATTATAGAAGAAATAAAATTTTGGAAAGAACATAAAATACTTCCAGAATCATATTGTGATTATCTCATAAATCTCTATTCAAAAGGTGAGCCGGTAGAGCGAGGCGAAAACAAATCATTGCGATCAGGTGGACAGCCTCTCCTCCTGATCCAGCTCTCTCTCATCACACTTATGATACCGTTTTCATTTCTTGTTATTTATTTTACCGAATTTCACCCTCTAATGCAAACGGGAATTTTAAGCCTGTTTATTGCATATGCACTTTGGTTATTTTATGACTTAAAAAAACATCAGATCAAGTGGCTCTATGTTCCGTTACTAGCCCTTCTATTTTTAATATTATTTTCAACAGAATATATTGGTCAATTAATTATTACTGATCATTGGGTATCGGGAATCATAATTGTATTGAATTTTAGTGCATGGTATATTCTAGGAAAGAAAACAAAATTAAAATACGTGAAATATAGTGGTATCATCGGCTTATTAATGACGTGTATTTATTTTGTTTATAATTTTTCACACGTTGTACTTTAAACTGGAACGATTTTCGAGTAAGATAGTATATAGCTCTATGCTACATATAATAAAAAGGGATTCATAAGGAGGAAAAGAGCATGAAAAGAAACCCACTTATCCCTTATGGAATCATTGCAATCATAGGGATACTTGCTATAGTTATTGTTGCTGGAATGGGAGTAGGCCAGCGTGAAGCACTTCAAGCAGACCAAAATGGTGAAGGGCCTGTTGAAGAAGCAGCTAGTGACGATCCACAAGCACTGTATGACGCGAATTGTTTATCTTGTCATGGAGCTGATTTAAGCGGTGGCATGGGTCCAGACATAACAGACGTAGGCAGTAAGATGTCTGTTGAAGAAATTTCTGAAATCATCCAAAAAGGTCGAGGTGGCATGCCAGCCATCCAAGTTAGTGTCGAAGAAGCTGATTTAATTTCCGAATGGTTAAGTGAAAAGAAATAATTCAATATTTAAAAGAAAAGCTTTCTGCAAGCCAGAAAGCTTTTCTTTTACCGGTTGAAAATGAGGATACGCATATGAAAGAAAAACATTTACCAATTTCAAAACGACTTAAAACAATTGCAACATATCTCTCCCAGGGAAGTTACTTTTTAGATGTCGGTTCTGATCATGCCTATTTACCATGCTATGTCTGTCAACATGATCATAAAGCGCAAGCCATTGCAGGGGAGATTAATGAAGGGCCGTTTTATAGCGCTAAACAAACTGTTGAAAAATATGGTTTATCTAATCGAATTGATGTCCGCCTTGGTGACGGTTTAGATGTCCTCAATGATAGTGATGCCCCATTTGAGCTTGTTATTGCTGGAATGGGTGGTACATTAATTAAAAAGATTTTAGGAAGAGGACATCAACTATTAACACATTTTAAACGTATTATCGTACAGCCCAATATAGATGAAAGAGATGCTCGAATAGCTCTTCTTCGTTTAGGCTATACAATTACACATGAACATTTAATTAAAGAGAACGGACATATTTATGAAATCATTGTTGCCGACTTTATAAATAGCAAAGAAATGGAAAAGTGGGCAGAGAAAGATTTATTATTAGGAAGACAACTGCAGTTTGAACGCCATCCTTTATTTATAGAAAAATGGCAGTCAGAACACCGAGCCCGGGCACGAATATTATCACAAATGAAACGAGCAAAAAAGAAAAATGATGAAAAAATGGCTCGATTTGAACGCGAGTTAAGTTGGATCGAGGAGGTTTTAGATTATGAGTAGGAAGCGAACGACTTTAGACATTTTTACTCTAATGGAACAATGGGCACCGAAGTTTCTCGCTTATGATTGGGATCCGGTCGGACTGCAAGTTGGTTCGTATCATAAGACAGTCGATAACGTACTTGTAACACTTGATGTAACTGAAGAAGTTGTTGATGAAGCGGTTTCGAAAGACGTGGATTTAATCATTGCCCACCATCCACTATTGTTTAACCCGATTAAGCAATTGAATTTTGATGATCCACAAGGAAGAATGATCAAAAAATTAATCAAACATGAAATAGCAGTGTATGCTAGCCATACTAATTTAGATATTGCTCAAGGTGGTGTCAATGATTTATTATGTGACGCATTAAAGATTAAAAATCGCACACCACTCATTCAAACATATGAAGAATCTTTATATAAGGTAGCGGTATTTGTTCCGAAAACACATGTTCAAGCAGTGATGGATGCTTTAAGTTTAAAAGGAGCAGGTCACATTGGTAATTATAGTCACTGTACATTTCAAACGCCAGGCCAAGGTACATTTAAACCATTAGAAGGATCTAATCCATTTATTGGTCAAGCAAACAACTTGACGACTGTTGATGAAGTTAAAATTGAAACCATTGTCGAACAATCTAAATATGAACAGGCGATTGAAGCAATGATTCATGCCCATCCATATGAAGAGGTAGCTTATGATGTATATCCACTAAAAAATAAGGGGAAGTCCCTTGGCTTAGGTCGTATTGGCCAATTAGAACAACCAATAAGTCTAGAACTGCTTTGTCAACATGCGAAAAAGGCTTTTGATGTACCAGCACTACGAGTGGTGGGGAATCTAATCTCTGATGTTAGTAAAGTTGCCATTGTTGGTGGTAGCGGGGAGAAATATATAGTACAAGCATTTGAAGCAGGAGCAGACGTTTTGGTAACAGGAGATATAACATTCCATGCTGCTCAAATGGCACAAGAAATGGGTTTAGCTATTATAGATCCTGGCCATCATATTGAAAAGATAATGATAGAAGCTACTAAAGCATACTTAGAATCTGCTCTTAATGATGAAGCAATTGAAGTGATTGCCTCACAAGTTAATACGGAACCATTTCAATTTATTTAGTTTGTATTGCTCGATGCAAAGGAGTTATAGCGATGGAAAAAAATCGATTCAAACAATTAGCACTGAAACCACATATACTAGACATGATCAATTCTCTAAATTTCAACCAGCCTACTGAAATACAGGAAAAAGCAATACCAGCTATTTTACAAGGAAAAGACGTCATCGGGCAATCACAGACGGGTTCGGGTAAGACGCATGCCTATTTACTCCCATTACTGCAAAAGATCGATGAAGAGAGTCAAACAGTACAGTTTGTCATTACAGCTCCTACTAGAGAGTTAGCAAGACAGATTTATGATGAAATACGAAAGATGATTGCCTTTATTAATAAAGAACATCAATGGTTTATTCGATTACTTGTTGGTGGCACAGACAAAGAAAGACTAAAGGGAAAATTAAAAATTCCTCCACATATTATTGTTGGGACACCAGGTCGAATTCTTGATTTAGTTAATGAAGGGGCTCTTTCAATCTATAATGCAAAAGCGTTTGTTATTGATGAAGCTGATTTAATGTTTGATTTAGGTTTTATTAAAGATGTTGATCGACTACTTGTTCGCTGTCATGAGGAGATTCAAGTTCTTGTATTTTCCGCGACAATACCTGACAAATTGAGTCATTTCTTTCAAAAATATTTAAAAGATCCGTACCATATAAAGATAGCTAATCAATTGTCACCCGAAACAATGGAACATCTAATGATCGCAAAGCGTCATCGGGATGAAGCTGATATTATATATGATATATCACAGGTTATTCGTCCCTACCTAGCGATTATTTTCACAAATGGGAAAGAAGAAGCTGACATACTTGGACATGAATTAATCCAAAGAGGGTTAAATGTTGGTATTTTACATGGTGGTTTACAACCTAGGGTTAGAAAACGTATCGTTAAAGATATCCAAAACCTTCGTTATCAATATATTGTAGCAACAGACTTAATTGCTCGGGGAATTGATATTGAAGGGGTAAGCCATGTCATCAATGCCCAATTACCGAAAGAAGAACATTTTTATATTCATCGTGTCGGTCGAACAGCGCGAATTAATATGGAAGGAACAGCAATTAGCATTTATGATGAGGCTGATTATTTGCTTCTGGAAAAACTGGAAGGAAAAGGATTAACCTTTCGTTATGTCGATGTCAAAGATAAAACATTTGCCGAGGCGAAACATTGGGATAATCGAAAACGCCGTCGCAAGAAAAACCAATCAGTTGACCAACAAGCATGGTCATATGTTAAGAAGCCTAAAAAAGTGAAACCAGGTTATCGTAAAAAAATGAAAAAGCAACAAGAACAAGTGAAGAAGAAACTACAAAGCAAAAATAGAAAAGGAAAATATAGAAGATAGATAAAAGAGGGTGGAATCGGATGATAAAACTTGGATCTCATGTGTCGATGAGTGGGAAGAAAATGTTATTAGGTTCGAGTGAAGAAGCTGTTTCTTATGGTGCAAATACATTTATGATTTATACGGGAGCACCACAAAATACAAGAAGAAAACCAATTGAGGAATTAAATATTGAATTAGGTTTAGCGCATATGGCCGAACATGGTATTGATGAAATCATTGTTCATGCGCCATATATTATTAATATTGCTAACACAAATAAACCACAGACTTTTGAATTAGGAGTTAATTTCCTCAGGAGTGAAATTGACCGAACAAAGGCATTGAAAGCTAAGCAGATTGTTTTACATCCTGGTGCACATGTAGGTGCTGGGGCAGAACAAGGAATTAAAAAAATAATTGAAGGTTTGAATGAAGTTCTTACGGCAGATGAAGACGTACAAATTGCTCTAGAGACGATGGCCGGAAAAGGTACTGAAATTGGCCGTTCATTTGAAGAGCTGGCTAAAATCATTGATGGGGTGACCCATAATGAACATTTATCAGTTTGTTTAGATACATGTCATATACATGATGCTGGATACGATGTCGTTAACGACTTTGATGGCGTTTTAAATGAATTTGATAAAATAGTTGGTATTGATCGGATAAAAGTCGTCCATGTCAATGATAGTAAAAATGAGTGTGGCGCTGGAAAAGATAGACACGAAAATATTGGTTTTGGTCATATTGGATTTAAGCCGCTTTATAATGTCATCATGCACCCCCAGCTAACCGACATACCAAAAATATTAGAAACGCCATATGTAGGTGAGGATAAGAAAAATAAAAAACCACCCTATAAACATGAAATTGAAATGATAAAATCAGGTGAATTTGACAAACATTTATTAGAGAAAATTAAAGAGTAAAAAGGGCTATTTTTAGCCCTTTTTACTCTTTAAACAGATAATGTAAACCATAAGTAGCGATAAATTGATCTAATAGTCTCTCCGCTTTTTTAGCCGTTGATATGGTTGTTAATTTTTCCAAGTCTGAGATTAAGTTTTTTTTGCTTTGTAATGATTCAATAGGTGTTGTTTTTAAATAATTAACAATGGCTAATGCTTCTTGTCGTGAAATTGAAAAACCATATTGGTTACTATATGATAATACTTCCTCAACTGTAATAAGTTTTATTCTCCGTTTAATCAATTCCATTATAAACTGACTCATATATCTATTCTCCTTTATTAAGACACTTCATTATATGCCAAATGATAAATAATGTTTACCAAAAAATAACGATTGTATATTTATCCTTTTTCCACAAACTATGAGCGTATCGTACTTTCTAGAAAAGGGGGTTATGGCTTTGGATCGAAATCGAAATAATTTAGATGACGATTACAGAGAGGAAACTGCTGCTGAGATTTCTGGTGATATTAACAGTGATCGTGACGACTCAAATGCAAATGCTACTTTAGGCTGGATTGCTCTTGTGTTATCCGCTATTTCATTTTTTTGGTTACCCATATTAATGGGGGCAGCTGGTATTATTGTTGGTATTTTTGCAAGACAGAGAAATGCTGAAGTATTAGGTAATATAGCCATTATTGCAGGTGCTGTATCCATTATTCTCAGTTTATTTATCGATCCATTCACTTAGGAAAGTCCCCTTAATGGGGCTTTCCTTTAAAATCATATTTTGGGAAGAAATAAAAGTGCCCATCTTTTAATTGGTAAGGATTCGAATTAGGGTTAATCATTTTAAAGTCAGCGAGAATTTGCTTTATGTTTAGTGTATGTGGTCTGTTGCCACCATGAATTTCTTCTATAATTGATAAAACTGTTTCTCCTGTTTCAATTTGCCGTTTGATAACGTGGAAACGAATCATTTGATCTTGTTTAACTAACGGGGAATCAAGTTGTTTGTCAATTGTTATATCTTTGTATATGCTAATCAATAAGAGAAGGAACAATAGAAATATGCCTGATTTCTTTAAAATTCTCATGTTTTTTTCTCCTTTATGAAACATTTCATTCTTCTTGTTCGTATTGAAGAATGAGGAGGGATGATGATGCAAATATTCTCGTATGACTGGGTTGGTTTATTTATCGCTGGATTTGCTACTTTGTTTTTAATTGGAGAAGTTCTTGTTAATATGCGAGGCTTTTTTGGAATATTAGGATTGGGATTTATTATCGTTTATTTTTCAGTTTATGTTGAAGCTGAATCACTTATTCTAATGCTTCTTATGTATTTTATTGGTCTCATCCTTATCGTCATAGATGGTAAATTACTAAATGATGGTACATTATCAACAATTGGAGCTGCTACGATGATTTTATCAGTCGCTTTACCAGCACCTAGTTTCATTGCAGGCGTGTATGCTGTTCTTGGTGTTATGATTGGTGCAGCTAGCTCATTTTTATTTCTTAAAGTGTTTAAGCGACGTTCAATGTGGACCAAATTAACATTAAAAGACCAATTAACGACTGAGGCAGGTTACATTTCAATGAATGAAGCTTATCATGAATTATTAAACAAAGAAGGAGCGACTATTACAGATATGCGTCCAGTAGGCACCATTCAAATAAAAGGAAAAGAATACAGTGCGATTACAAATGGCTATTGGATTCCTAAAGGAACGACCATACGTGTTGTTGAAGTCGATGGAACAAAAATTCTTGTAGAACAAATAAATAATGAATAAATGTTTCATTATAAAAAAAGAATTGTAAAGTTAATGTAAATTTCACGTGAATTATCTTTACAATTGCTTTTTTTTTGTCATAATAGAATAGGTTGACATAAAACTGACATAGTGAAGGGATGAATGACCATTGGACTTTGATATTCAAGGAGTCTTGTTCGAATTCCTTGGAGGGCTCGGAATATTTTTACTAGGGATTAAGTATATGGGAGACGGCTTACAAAAGTCAGCAGGCGATCGGTTGCGTGAAATTCTTGATCGTTTTACAAGTAACCCGTTTCTTGGTGTTCTAGCTGGAATTATTGTAACAATCCTCATTCAAAGTAGTTCTGGAACGACTGTCTTAACAGTAGGATTAGTTAATGCTGGTTTTATGACTTTAAGACAAGCTATTGGAGTCATAATGGGGGCGAATATCGGAACAACTGTTACGGCATTTATTATTGGTTTTGATATCGGAGAATATTCATTGCCAATTGTTGCAATCGGAAGCTTTATGTTATTCTTTTTCAAACATAAGAAAGTCACTGCTATTGGACAAGCTGTATTCGGTTTTGGAGCACTTTTTCTAGGTCTGGAACTCATGAGTAATGGTATGAAACCATTACGTTATTTAGATACTTTTCACCAATTAACAATTGATATGAGTACAAGTCCAATTCTCGGTGTTGTCATTGGGACTGTCTTTACATTAATTGTTCAAAGTTCAAGTGCGACAATTGGAATTTTGCAAGGATTATTTTCTGAAGGTTTAATCGAACTTAATGCTGCGCTACCAGTATTGTTTGGAGATAATTTAGGAACGACAATTACAGCAGTTTTAGCCGCACTAGGGGCATCTGTTGCTGCAAAGCGTGCTGCATTAACACATGTTATCTTTAACGTCATTGGTGCAACGATATTTCTGATTTTTCTTGGTACGTTTACAACTTTCGTAGAATTTTTACAAAGTTATTTTAATTTAAATCCTGAAATGACATTAGCATTTGCTCATGGAAGTTTTAACATTGTGAATACAATCATCCAGTTTCCATTTATTGCTGGATTAGCTTGGTTGGTAACAAAAATAATTCCTGGTAAAGATGTCATTATCGAATATAAGCCGAAACATTTAGACCCCATATTTATCCAACAATCACCTGCTGTTGCTTTAGACCAAGCGAAAGCAGAGATAGTTCGTATGGGTGAGTATGCTTATAAAGGTTTAGAAGAAACCAATTTATACTTAACAACACAACAGCCTTCACATTCCGAAATGGCTATGCAAATCGAAGGTGCCCTAAATAATTTAGATCGAAGCATTACAGAATACTTAGTTGATTTATCAGCTATGTCGATGTCAGATGAACAAAGTGAAAAACATACATCATTAATGGACATGGTCCGTGACATCGAAAGAATTGGTGACCATTTCGAGAATATTATCGAATTAATTGATTATAAAATATCAAATAAAGTAGTCCTAACAGAACAAGCTCAAGAAGATTTAAATAATATGTTTGATTTAACAATTTTAACAGTTAAACAAGCAGTGAAATGTCTTGAAAATGATGATCGTGAAGAAGCACTAGCTGTCATACAAAAAGAAGATCAAATCGATAAAATGGAACGTATGTATCGAAAAAAACATATTATTCGTATGAACGAAGGTATTTGCCAAGGTTCTGCTGGAATCGTGTTTGTAGATATTATTAGTAATTTAGAACGAATCGGTGACCATGCTGTTAATATTGCAGAGGAAGTTTTAGGAGAGTATTAAGAGGCTGAGGCAAAATGCCAGTAAATATAAAAAGAGGTTAGGAAGTCCATCTTGAGATGGAATGAGCTAACTTCTTTTTATTTTAATTAAATGAAAAAAGATTCAAACAATCATTGAAGATAATCAACCGAAAAAGTTCCAGTTATCAAAGACCTTTTGATGTATTCTTGGCTAGTTATGTCCTAATCACTTTTATACCATTATTTATTATTTTGTGTTGAACTTTTATAGAGAAGGTGGTATAGTAATTATTGTCGTTTTTATTTGATGACTACATATTTACATTTTTTGACAAAAAATGCAAAATAGCTATTGACGATTCGATATAAACATGGTAATATAATTCTTGTCGCTACTTTAATAGCGAGATTATATTCCACAGTAGCTCAGTGGTAGAGCAACGAGCAAAGCATCTGCCGAAAAAGCTACGAGTAACCCCGAAGCATATAACATCTTCGAATAGCTAGAAGATGCAGGGGTGAGATTAAGTAATTAGTTAATACAAGACATATGAACGATTTATTATATTCCACAGTAGCTCAGTGGTAGAGCAATCGGCTGTTAACCGATCGGTCGTAGGTTCGAATCCTACCTGTGGAGCCAACATGGCGGCGTAGCTCAGCTGGCGAGAGCGTACGGTTCATACCCGTGAGGTCGTGGGTTCGATCCCCTCCGCCGCTATTTTTAACAATAAATAATTAATGGCGGTCGTGGCGAAGTGGTTAACGCACCGGATTGTGGCTCCGGCACGCGTGGGTTCAAATCCCACCGGTCGCCCCATTTTAAGTATATTGGGACCCTTAGCTCAGTTGGTTAGAGCAATCGGCTCATAACCGATTGGTCGCAGGTTCGAGTCCTGCAGGGTCCACCATTTAAGTATTATGGAGGTATACCCAAGTCTGGCTGAAGGGGTCGGTCTTGAAAACCGAAAGGGGTGTCAAAGCCCGCGGGGGTTCGAATCCCTCTACCTCCTCCATTTAATATTTATACATACGAGTTGCTAAAAACAAAACAGATACGGCTCGGTAGCTCAGTCGGTAGAGCAAAGGACTGAAAATCCTTGTGTCGGCGGTTCGATTCCGTCCCGAGCCATCCCAAGCTAATGATTAAACAATCATTAGCTTTTTCTATTTTTAGGGGTTTCTCCTATGATTATAGGGAAAAATATGCAAAACGGTTGCAAGTATGAGCAACAATTGGTATCTTCAATATAAAGGATACATTTATTTCCTTTTGAATATATTTTTTTAAGGAGGAATTTTTAATGGCATTTGAATTACCGAAATTACCATACGCATATGATGCACTTGAGCCACATATTGATAAAGAAACGATGAATATTCATCATACAAAGCATCATAACACATATGTCACAAATTTAAATGGTGCACTAGAAGGCCATGCTGATTTACAAGGCAAGTCCTTGGAGGAGCTAATTAGCAACTTAGATGCATTACCAGAATCAATTCGTACAGCTGTACGTAACAATGGTGGTGGCCATGCGAACCATAGCTTGTTCTGGAACCTTTTATCACCTAATGGTGGTGGCGAACCAAGTGGTGAGTTAGCTGATAAAATCAATGAAACATTTGGTAGCTTCGATAAATTTAAAGAAGAATTTGAAGCTGCTGCAAAAGGACGTTTCGGTTCAGGTTGGGGTTGGCTCGTTCTTAACAAAGGTAACCTTGAAATTATGAGTACTCCAAACCAAGATTCCCCTATTATGGAAGGGAAAACACCTTTACTTGGCGTCGACGTTTGGGAGCACGCTTATTACTTAAAATATCAAAATAGACGTCCTGAATATTTATCAGCATTTTGGAATGTTGTAAACTGGGAGCAAGTCGAAAAGAACTACAATGATGCTAAATAATCATATGACATATATTAACACATCGGTATTTATTTCATACCGATGTGTTTTTTATTTTTAAAACATATGATAAAACCGTTAAACAATTTGAATTTGATGGTATAATAGTAACGGAGAAAATGATGTCAAGTGGGGGAAAAAGATGTCACGAAAAGATGAAAAAAAGAAGCAAAGACGTGTACCAATACGTTTAAATATATTGTTCTTTATTGTATTCCTATTGTTTTCGGTGCTTATTTTACAACTTGGAGTTGTACAAATTTTAAATGGTGAAGCCTATCAAAAGGAAATTGATCGTACCATTAAAGATCGAACGAAAATACCTGTACCTCGTGGAAAAATATATGATCGGAATCAGACATTAATTGTCGATAATAAATCACTCTATTCTATTACGTATACACCTCCAAAAGGAGTTCAAGCAAGAGATCGCCTTAAAGTAGCTAAAGAATTATCCAAATATATAACAATGTATGATGCGAATGACCCAGAGGATAAAAAGAAAAAAATTAAAACTATTACAGAACGAGATCGGAAAGAATATTGGTTTTTGCTTGGGAAAAATAAGAAAAATGAAAAACTGGTTAATAAACGATTAACAAAAAAAGAAAAAGAAGAATTGGATCATGGAGAGCAATATAAGTTAATGTTGGAACGAATTACTGAAGAAGAGATTGCTCAACTTACTGAAAAAGATGAAGATATTATCCTAATTAAAAAAGAATTAGACAAAGCTTATTCTTTAACACCACAAATTGTTAAAAATGAAGGTGTAACACCAACCGAATATGCTTTAGTTGCGGAGCATTTAGATGAGCTTCCAGGAATCAATGCGACAACTGATTGGGATCGAGAATACCCATTAGATGATACATTAAAAAATTTATTAGGATCCATTACGACAGAAAAAAGAGGAATACCAAAAGAAAAGGTTCAGCATTATTTAGCAAAAGGATACAGCCGAAATGACCGGGTTGGTATTAGTGGATTAGAGGAACAGTATGAGGACGTATTACGTGGAAGAAAAGAACAAATTGAATATACAACAGATAAAAAAGGGAATATTATTGATGCAAAAACAGTTGTCGAAGGGAAAAGGGGAAAAGACCTTGTTCTAACAATTGATATTGAATACCAAGAACGTTTAGTAAAGGTCGTCCAAAAGCATCTAAAAAATGCTATCAATCACTCGTCAGCGAATCGCTTTTTAGAAGATGCAATCGCTATTGCCATGGATCCTAAAACAGGTGAAATCCTTGCTCTAACAGGACAACATTATAACCGTAAAACGGGAAAATTTGAAAGCCATGACTATAAAGTGCTTTATGATGCTCATCGTCCAGGATCTGCGATTAAAGGTGCAACCGTTCTAGCTGGATTTCAATCTGGAGTAGCTACGCCAGGACAACAATTTTTCGATACGCCGATAAAAATTGCTGGGACACCAGTTAAAAAGTCCGTCAATAATATGGGATGGGTAAATGATTTGGAAGCACTGAGACGTTCCTCTAACGTGTATATGTTTAATATCGCCATGCGTATGGGGGGCGAATATCATTACAGTCCAAATAAGAATATCAAGTTTAATCCGGCTTCATTACAAGAAATTCGCAACTATTTTAGCCAGTTCGGTTTAGGAGTTAAAACAGGCGTTGATTATCCATATGAAGCAACAGGATATAAAGGATCAAATCCACCGAATTTATTAGACTATTCCATTGGACAATATGATACGTATACAGCCATTCAATTGGTCCAATATATTTCAACGATTGCAAATGGAGGCTACAGGATGAAGCCACATTTTGTGAAGGAAATTCATGAGCCAATTGCACGGGATGATGACGAGTTAGGTCCTGTTTATAAAAACCACCACCCTGAAGTATTAAATCGTGTTCAAATGAAAGACGAGTGGATTGAACGCGTTCAACAAGGTTTACGTTTAGTATACTCAAGTGGTACAGCTTCTCGCTTCTTTTCCAATAAACCATATAATCCAGCTGGAAAGACAGGGACAGCGGAAAATGAAGTTCATGATGAAATTACGGGGCAAAAGTTAGGTGACACGAATAATTTAGTTTTAGTTGGTTATGCACCATTTGATGAGCCGGAAATTGCGTTTGCTGTTATTGTACCTAATTTAGGAGCGATCAGGGGACAATATCCAATTAGTAATCAAATTGGTCAAGGTATTTTAGATGAGTACTTTGATTTAAAAAAATCGCGAGAGCAAGGTACAATTTCTGAAACAGGTGAAGATGAAGAATAATCATTCAAACAAAAAAGGGCTATCAGGCCCTTTTTTGTTTGGTTATTTTGTTATCGCTTTTGCAATTTCTTCATACGTCATATCGCTTTTAATTTTGAATTCACCTAACTGAACTCTTTGACTATAATCCTTATCCTCTAGGAATTCATTGAATTTTTGAGCATCATCAATAATCTTATTTTTCTCAAGCATTTCACCAACTTTTGATGAAGGCATACCTGATTCAATGACTAATTTATATGTTTTTACATCATCTTTTTTATCTTTTTTCTTTGTTGATTTTTTCTGGTTATCTTTTTTATCTGTCTTTTGCTCGTTTGTTTTGGATGATTCTTTCTTTTCTGTTGAATCTGTTGTTTTTTCATCTGCTGAAGCAATTTGTTGTTTTTTTGCATCTTTATTCGTTTGGTTTTGCTGATCTTTTGTAACGGATAATGTGATATATTCTTCTTCTGTCATGACACGATAACCTTGTTTCTTCATTTCTTCAACCATGTCATCTACTGATAAATCCTGTTGCATATGTGCTGGTTGATCTGAGAAGTAATAAATACCTACAAGAAGTATCCCTGCTGTTAAAAGCCCTAACGCAAAGGAGCGTACAGTTTGTTTCAACGATAATCCTCCTTTCATAAACATCATCAAGTTGGTCAGATGCTTGTCCCAAAAATTATTTTCTTAGAGTTGATGCATCCTCTTGGAAACCATCAGTTAATATTTCTTCCTCGAGAATTTTAATTTTCTTCTTTAATTGATATGTATCCTGCATATTCGAAAGAGACATTTGTTCAACTTGGTTTTCTAAATCATCTATGCGATCTTTCATAAACAAGGATAATATTAATAACACAACCGCAACTACAATGACGGTAATTCCTGCATAAATCATTTTCTCCCCTCCATTTCAGTCTTACTATAGTTATATCATACTTAAGAAGAAGATAAAACTATAAAATAATAAATCTCCCTTGATTGCTATGTAAACATTTGCTATCATATAAAGGTCAAATGAAACACATGATACGTTGTTTATGGAATAATAGTTTGGAGGGATACAAATGCGTGTAAATATTACCTTAGCTTGTACTGAAACAGGAGATCGTAACTATATTACGACAAAAAACAAGCGTACGAATCCTGAGCGCTTAGAACTAAAAAAATATTCACCTCGTTTAAAACGACACACGTTACATCGTGAAACAAAATAATGTCGTATTATAAACCTTTATCAGCATTGTTTGATAGGGGTTTTTTTCATATTGAAAGGGTGGAAACTAATGGATAAGTCAAGCTTAAGGCGTCTAGTAATTGATAAGTTAAAACAAATCTCTCCTGAAGAGAAAGCTGAGATTGAACGTCAGTTACATAATCATTTATTTGCCTCAAATGAATGGAAGAAAGCAACTATATTAGCAGTCACCATATCGCGGGGAATTGAATGGGATACAGACCAAATTATTAAACAGGCTTGGAAAGAAGGAAAAACGGTAGTTATTCCCAAATGCAAACCGAAATCTAAGGAGCTTATCTTCTATAAGTACAAAGAAGGCGACCAGCTAGAACAGACATACTACCAACTATGGGAACCGATTCCTGACAGAGCAACCGCCGTATTAAAAAATAATATTGATCTTATCGTTGTCCCAGGCGTTGTTTTTGATAAAAATGGCTATCGAATTGGATTTGGTGGTGGCTATTATGATCGGTACCTAGTTGATTATACGAAAGATACAGTGGCGCTCCTACATACGAAACAATTGGCGAATCAAATTCCTAAAGAGTATTTTGACATCCCCGTTAAACAACTGATTACGGAAAAAGGAAAAATAAATCCCTTCTTATCGTCTCATGCATAATAATCCCCTGATTAAGGATAATAGTTCAACAAGGGGGTGCAAGCATGAGATATATCATTATCATATTGACCACCATTAGTGGCTTAGCTTTGTTAATTAAGCAACGTATGAGAATTTTAAATATGTTGTTGTCAATTGGTTTGTTACGAAAATTGATTGTTCGATTTATATTTAGTCGGCCACAAATTCGTTCACGGGTGATGGCGAGTATGATACCGAATAAGAACTAATGGAGTTGTAGAAAGCAACTCCTATTTTAAATATAATAATGGTATGATATATAGGTACAGATAAGTAGGAGGGGGGCGGGAAAAATTCATATTGAACAGGAATATATTCAGTATGCTGTAGCTAATCATTTAATCACTGAACAACAATATGAAATGATGCATATCGATGTTGTTAATCATGAGCTTTGGTTAAAAAAGGCTGTAACAAAGCGTGACGTACAAATCATTCGGCTTGTAGCTCGTGAATTTCATTGGAAAAATCATTTGAAAAATGATTTACTTCACGTATTCAAGCGCCTTGAACATGTATTCAAAAGAAAACAAGTTACGATTTATAATGTTTATGTTGCTGCGCACAGCCCAGTTGATTCATGGGACTTGTTAAAGCGACCCATCCATTTAGAATCTCGGGAAATGATCATGCATTTATTTTATCTTGATGTTTTTATGGAAAATCGTGAGATGGCCCGCTTAAGTGCCGCCCTTAAAATCAGTCCCATTTCATCACGATACGAGATAGATGTCATTCAAGCGACTCAACAATTGAAATATCGTTTAACAACGCTATTAAATGATAAAATTAAATATGAAAAAAACGTATTTTCTTTCGGAAAACCATTTTTTACATATATATTGATTGTTATTAATGCTATTATGTTTCTGTTCATGGAGATAAATGGTGGGACAACAGATACAGTCAATTTAATTAAATTCGGTGCTAAGTATAACCCCGCTATGCTCGTTGATGGGGAATGGTGGCGGCTTATTACATCCATGTTTATTCATATAGGTTTTTTCCATCTATTTATGAATATGCTCGCATTATTCTATCTCGGGCAAGTCGTCGAAAGAATATATGGAGCCGTTCGATTTCTGATGATCTATTTACTTGCTGGAATTGGCGGGAGCATATCGAGCTTCGCTTTTACTGAAAATGTTTCCGCGGGTGCTTCTGGAGCGATATTTGGTTTATTTGGTGCAATTTTATTCTTTGGGATTTATTATAAAGAATTATTTTTTAAAACAATGGGATTGAATATTATCTTTCTTGTTGGTTTAAATGTGGCAACCGGTTTTATGATTCCGGCTATTGACAATGCCGCTCATCTCGGTGGATTATTTGCTGGTTTTCTAGCATCAGGTATCGTCCATTTACCAAAGAAGAAAAGCTGGTCTATTCGGGCATTGGCCACAGCCAGTTTAGTCGGTTTGATAACTGTCATTTTTCTGTACGGTACATCGCAACATAAGGATACACCCGAATATGATTGGTATTTAACGAATCATTATTTAGAGAATGAATCATATGAAGAAGTCATTCAAATGGCTACGCTTGCTTTAGAGTCGTCCGATGAATTGGAAGTAGAATTTTTATTTCAACGTTCCTTTGCTTACTTAAAACTATTAGACTATAAATCTGCTATTTCTGATTTGAAACGATTAATCGATGTCGACCCATATATACCTGAAGCGCATTATAATTTAGCACTCGCATACATTGAACTTCAGGAATACAAACGAGCTGAAGAAGTAATTAAAACGGGTTATGACTTGCACCCTGACCATGAATTAATTAAAGAAATGTATGAACAATTACGTCAAAATGGCTTTGATTAAAAAGGGATATTTTGAATAAGCTTTTGTTTTTCACCATCGATATCATATAAGATGAGCAAATGATCATGATTTTTACTAATTAAAATAATTGGAATACCAGCCTGTATCGTTTTTTTTGCTGAAACGATTGGAATCAGATAATTTTTATAGAGTCCCTCCCATAATTGTCCAATAACTTGGGCAGTTTGCTTCTGGTCCAAATTAGGGAGTGGTTTGTTACTATATTCCGGTAAATGTGTAAGTGGTATCATTTCATAGTCGTTTTGTTGAATATTAAAATGATTTATTAACTTGTCCCAAAAAGGATGTAATTGTAACTGATTAATTAATTCTTCTTTAATTCTCTGTTCTTCTACTGATTGAGCTTGATGAAATGTAATCACTTGATCCGATGATAATCGTTTAATAAATAAAGTATCAGACGACATAAGCTGCTTACTTCGTATTGTTTCTTCATTCACATGGGATTCACCGTGATGTAATGTAATCGCTTGCCAAACACGTTCATCACCTGTCAATTTTTCCTGAAAGGATATTAAATCTGTTTGTTGAAGCCATTTATTATGAATCGCTTTTAATTTCCCATCGGCATAAACAAGCGATACATCTTGACGTAAATACATCGGTTTATTTGTTTTAGAATGTACATTCCATTCTATTTCAGCATGCTTGTTTGCTAGTTTTATAATATCTAAAGTAGTTGAATGTTCAACAAACGAAACCGTTTCATCAGGTGGGAAATAAGTGATGGTTGTTTCAGTTTGACTATAAATACGGTGTAAAATGATTGTGGATAATATGATAATCACCATTAGATAGAGTGCGGTCAGTTTCTTCATTGTTATTCCATCCTTTATATGTTTTTTATCTTTGTGCCGTTACTAAGGAGGCCGGGACAAAAATAATATGATCAATTCTAAAGCCGAACATTGTACCATTTAAGGGGAGGAGATATACTTAGACTCCTAGTTGGGTATTTACGGCCACGTCCTGTGCCAATGTCGGCACTCGTACAACCAGTACGTTGTAAGTGCGACTAAGGTTCAGGTGAAGTAAAAACTCCAACTGACAACTAAGTCTACTTTATAAGATATGATGTTTTTTTGTAAATTATGTTCAGACAGCGATTTTTACGTTTTGTGGTATAATTTAAGTGGTGATTTGAAGTGAAAACAGTATATGATGTGCAGCAATTATTAAAGCGATTTGGGATATTTATTTATGTTGGCGATCGAATCGCAGATTTAGAATTGATGGAAATTGAATTAAACGAATTATATGAACAACGCTTTATTAGTACAAATGACTATCAAATAGCTGTTCTGATATTAAGAAAAGAAAAGCGGCGTATTAAAGAAGGTGATATTATATGACAAAAATTCATATTGGCATTGATATTGGAGGAACGTCAATAAAGATAGGTTTTATTGATCAAGTAGGTCAGATTATACATAAATGGGAAATACCTACTCGAAAAGAGGAATCCGGAATACATATCGTTCAGGACATTAGAGATAGTATCGTAGAGAAACAAATTGCATTATCGATTGATGATAACCAATTTGTTGGGATTGGTGTAGGTGCTCCAGGATTTATTGATCATAAGAGGGGAACCGTTCATGCAGTCAATATTGGTTGGACTGATTACCAGCTGAAACAATGTGTTCAAGAAAAGTTCAATCTTCCCGTTTGGATTGAAAACGACGCCAATATGGCTGTTTTAGGAGAAAATTGGCGTGGTGCAGGAAATGGGGAAGAGAATGTCATGCTGATTACACTTGGTACAGGTGTAGGGGGTGGCGTTATTGCTAATGGGGAACTACTACGTGGTGAAAGCGGTGCAGCAAGCGAAATAGGTCATGTAACGGTTGAGCGAAATGGAGTGACGTGTAATTGTGGAAGAGAAGGGTGTCTTGAAACAATCGCATCAGCAACAGGAATGGTTCGTCAGGCAAAAGAAACAATCGATAAGCATCCACAAAGCCATATGGCGCAATTTTATAGAAAAAACAAAGCGATTTCGGTAAAAGATCTCTTTTCATTAGCCGAACAAGGTGAACAGCTAAGTCAACAGATTATTGATAATACGACAAATGTTTTAGCTACTGCAATACAAAATATGGCAACTCTTATCAATCCTTCACGTATATTAATCGGTGGTGGTGTTTCTAATGCAGGTGAGGCATTACTTAAACCGTTAAGAGATAAATTCATTGCCAAAGCCTTACCACGAATTAGTAAACCATGTGAATTGAAATCTGCGGAACTTGGTAATGATGCTGGCATAATCGGAGCAGCCTATGTTGTCTTAGTTCATTCAAAGTAAAATAAAAAAAGCTAACATATGTTAGCTTTTTTAGGATAAATCATTACAATGCATTTTTTAAGATATCAATAATTGTTGCGATTGAAAAGAATCCAAATGTTACTGCTGATAGTCCCGCAAAAACAACAGCGAGTTTGTTTTTAAACTTAAAGGAACGAAATAATCCTGCAACTGATAAAACAGCAACAACTAAGAAAATAATTGCTAAAACCAGATGATTCATAAATAATGTCCTCCTTACAGTTCTTATCTAGTTGAAAACCATTAGTGATATATTCTATTATGTATTTAATTTAATCCTTATTTATTATACCATCTAGACAGACGCGAGGCAAATCGAAAGTGAAGTCTAGAAAATTGATTAACTTCTGGAAAGTGAGATGATTATCATGAAAATCAAACAGATGCCTCTGGGACCATTAGGAACAAATTGTTATATTGTGTATAAAGGAGATGTAGCATTAATCATTGATCCAGGTGGTGATGAAAAAGAAGTGATCTCATTCATTGATCAATATCAATTAAAGCCATTAGCAATTTTATTAACGCATGCCCATTTTGACCATATCGGAGCAGTCGGTGCATTAAGACATTTATATGATATTGATGTGTATTTAGGCAAGGACGAGCAAGAATGGCTTGAAAACCCTCATTTAAATCGCTCGACCTTAATGGGAATGGAAATAAGGACAGAATCACCGGAACATTTACTAACCCCAGGTAAACTGAACATTGATGATTTTTCGATTGATGTTTTACATACACCTGGTCATTCTCCAGGAAGCTCAAGTTTCGTCTTTACAGATGATGAACTTGTTATATCAGGTGATGTTTTGTTCCGTCATGGAGTAGGGCGGACTGACTTACCTGGGGGAAGCTTTGTTCAGTTACAATCCAGTATTCTTAATCATTTATATCATTTACCAGATCATTTTATTGTATACCCGGGACATGGACCTAAAACAACAATCGGTGAGGAAAAACAACATAATCCATTTGTTCCAGGACAGGTTTAAAGGTTAAATAAACGAAAAAAAGAGGCTGATGGGGATCAGCCTCTAAGGGGGGATGTGTTTTGCTCTTTGTTGGTTAGGGATAAAAGTTAAGCTACAATTCTTACTATATACATATATTTACAACTTGTCAATAGTGTAAAGTGAAAAAGTAAAAAAATCCCTACATCTTCAAATATGATGCGGGATTTTTTCCTTATATAGAGTGGCTATGTACAGCTAATTCCTAGTGAGCAAATCCTGGTACGAGAATAAATTCGGAGTACCAAGTGAAACCAATCATAAACAATGTCAGATAAAGTCCAAATAAGTACATATACATACGTTCTGACAGTTTCAAATAGCCTACTGTAAGGAAAAAAGCTGTTTGAACGAGGAATAATAATGCAATATCAGCACGTTCTCCGACATAAAACATAACAGTGAAAATTCCTGTCCAAAAGGCAAGCATACGAAACACTCTGTCCATGCTTTCCCCTCCTTTAGCATACCTTCTCAATTGATATTATAAACGAGTCTGACTTGAATGTAAATAAAACATATTAAACAACAGATAATTTTGCGATATACGTACAGTTTTTACAACCATCGAGTATATTATTCGTCTCTAATAATGTAATATCTTCAAACAATGATTCAAACATGCCCTTTAAGAAATATTCATGCATATGGCAAATGGCATCATTCTCAGTAGCAACTTCTTTGAATGGGCAATTATTAATCGTATAAGTTATTGTTTGATCAGACTCGGAATATTGAAAGTCTGCATACATACCAAGTAATTTGGAGGCATCTCGTAACATTTTTAACTTTTCCTCTGTTGACAGTGTCGATGCATCTTGGTTATATGTCATTATCTGCTGACCATAAGTAAACCCTGTGTCAAACAAGGCCTTTTTCCCAGAGCTTCCTAGTTTTGCTAATGTTTCTAGGGCAATAGAAGAAAGTAATTTGTAGTCACGGTGCGGAAAATTGAGTTCAATAACATGATTCGATAGTTCATATAGTCGACTCGGTCGTCCGCCTTTTCCTGTCTTCTTTGTATACGAAATAACAAGTTCGACATCTTCTAATTTGGATAAGTGCATGCGTGCTACATTAGGGTGGATATCGAATGCCTTTGCTATTTCATTTACAGTAACCGCTTCCGATTGCTCGATAATATGTTGGTAAATGTTAAAGCGCGTTGGATCACTTAAAGCGTTTGTTACTTTTAATTTTTGCTCCATTATGAACACCTCTAACTGTATGTTAATTACATTATAATAAAAAAACGATGTTCACGGTGTCTTTGTTGAGAGATGTCAAAAAATATACACAATCTATTCATTTGTTTGTGACATTTCCATGGTTAATACTTCCGATACTGGAATAATATT
This sequence comes from Cerasibacillus sp., assembly GCF_036516575.1. Lineage (NCBI taxonomy): Bacteria > Bacillati > Bacillota > Bacilli > Caryophanales > Bacillaceae > Cerasibacillus > Cerasibacillus sp. The sequence goes on along the minus strand of NZ_DATBTY010000083.1, from coordinate 161,515 downwards.
CGTAATCGTTGATGAAGAGACACCTTTGTCTGTCGTAATAATATAGGCTAAATACAAATAATCATCTTTTCTTTCAGATGTAATGTCTACTTGGCCACTAGGAAATTGATAAAAGAAATGATTTGTCCGTTCATCAATTAGATTCTCTTGTGACGCTAAATCGTTTTTAAAACGGGCGAGACCCATTTGATATAAAGTTTCAATTTTCACATGTTCACTTAATCGATGCGTCATAATAACGTCATTTTGATAGCTTTTAATACTTGCCATGATCAACATAAAGATAACAATTGTAAAAAAGAGTACAAAAGGAAGGAAAAAACCACGCTCATTTGTTATAAAAGATGATTTCTTTTTCATATTGCCCTCCCTTAATGGTTTCAATTGAAACCGAAAAACCATAATCAAGTTCATACAGACGAAAAAAATGAACATCTCTTAAATAAATTTCGTACCCTTTATCATCAACTTTTCTCCTAATCATATGACCATTTAACCCGATTCGCACTTTATTTCCTGTATCAAGAGTTAAGTATAATTCATCGCGTATCAGGTGATATTCAATCGAACGTTTAACATCATCTTGTAAAAAGTACAAAAAATGTTGCACTGACAGCTCATCTTCAAGACTTATATGTTCTTGTGATTTCTGTAGTAAAACAATTAGAAATGGTATTGAACAGGTGATTAATACTAATGTGAAAAGAGCATTTATTAAGGTGAAACCAGCTTCATTTTTCTGGAATACCATATAGGCAGATTGATTCTTCTGTTTGTTTAACATTGTTCCATTCAACACATCCTTTGATCATGTTACCTTCTCGAATAAACGAGAAGGTAACTGATTTTAAGCCAATGTCTTTCTGGTAGGTATCTGGTACAGGATGATTTATCCATAAATACGGTTGTAGGGCATCATGTAGTGTATTTGTTAATTCAAGGCGATCCCTTTTAAGCGTCGTTTCTGTATTTATAAGCGAAACGATAGGGATAACCGTCATAACAAGCATAAAAATAATCGATATTGCAAAAAGTGCTTCAATCATTGTAAATCCATGATTATTCTTGAACAAAATAACCCCTTCCTTTACCAAGTGGAAAAATAAGTCTTATAACCTTACCATTTGCTTTATTGATTCGAATCGTTCCAGCACTTCCAATGGTTCCATTTAGGAAATAAATTGTATGATACATACTTCTTTCTACTTCCCATCCATCAGGTAGTTCACGAGTAATAGGCGATTCTGTGAGACTTTTATGCACTGAATAATAGGTCTTGTGGAAAACAAGCTTTGTCCGATGCTCCCTTATTCCTAGTGAAAGGTTTTGGACATAGAGAAGGTCTGATTGTAATGTCTCTAGAAATTGCGTTTCTTCTTGATTTTTTATTAACGAATGAGTAATTGGGATGGTCAAGACGAGAAGTACTGACAAGATTGAAAGGGTGATTAGCATTTCAATTAAGGTAAAGCCTCTTTGGTATGTCATCATCCATCACTCGGCGGGAGAACTCTGCCTTTTTCTGGATCATAACGAAGTGGGTTATCTGCTGCATTACCACAATATAATTGCTGATCAGTGATATACTCTTCGGAAACTAAAGTTTGTAAACTCGGTGGAAACGAGCCATTGTCTAAAGCATATGATTCTACTTGTGCTTGTACGACAGCAACAAGAGCATCACAACCTTTCGTATTTACTTCCTTTGTTTTTCCGGTTAAGTTAGGGACAATTAAAATAATCAACACAGAAATAATCATTAAAACAATTAACATCTCAATCAGAGTAAAACCTTTTTGGTTCTTAATCATTTGAATCTCTCCTTAAACAGTTTTGATAAGTTCAAACATAGGCCACATAAGGGCTAAATAGATAAAAATGATAAAACAAGCTAAACAAATAAAGAAAATCGGCTGAATCGAAACGACGAGTTTCATCATACGCTCATGAAACTCTTCGGCTTTAAATTCTGCATAAAAGGTTAGATCCGTTTCTAAAGCTGTCATATCAGCATGCTTTTGAAACATGTTACCTAATTGTGGGTCGAGTAATGGCAAGTTTTGTAAAAGATTTGTGATATAAATCCCTTTTTCTAGCTGCGCAATCATTAATTCAGCATAATAACAAATAATTGGCATGCTTCTTTGTCCCTTCATCATATTCAAAATTTCTTTTAAAGAAAGTCCTGTTTTTAGGAGCGTACTAAAATGTGTTGCAAAAAGGTATGAAGTGCGTATCGTTAAAAAATGTCGAAAAACAGGAATGGTAGCGTATAATTTAATTTGTTTTTCAATTGGTAATTTATGTTTAGCAATATACCATATAATGGCAACAAGTATTGCTATAATGATTAAGGTGATCCCGATCTGAAACATAAGCTGGACAACGAATAGAGATATTTGAATTGTTTTTGTGGTATGTGGATTAGCATGGAAAAGCTCCATAAATGAAGGGAGTACCGACTGTTTTATAAAAAAGAGTAGGATTGAAAAAATACTGAATAAGATGATTGGGTATCTTGAAAGTTGGCGTAACTTACTCGCGTATTCGACTTGTCTTGCGAAAAGGTCGGCACTTCTTTGAATGTTTTCAATTAAATCGGCGTCCCTTGCGAAATATAAATAAGATGTGATTGCTGGATGAAAGGCCGCTTTTTCCAATGCCTTATCGAAGGAATAACCATTTTGTAGAGAAGTTGTAATTTGGGAGATTGGTTTCAATAAGTCAGGATCCCATTTGAAAGCTTCTAGAGCTGTTAGAAGTGGGTAGCCATTTTTTAAAGCGCGAGAAAGTCGGTTGAGAAACTTAAGCTGTGTTTCTTTTGGCAATGGATTGTTTTTAAAAATCTTCTTCTTTAATAAACCCATAAGCATAAGCCTTCTTTCTTAAATGATGAAAAGAATAGATTGTTTTCTTTGCTTCATGTTCGCGTCCTGCTAATGTAAGCAAGATTTGATCTCTATTCAACATTTCCATTATGGCATAGCGTCTATTGATTTGTTTGTTAATGTGTACTGGTAGCAGCCGCAATGACGCGACACCAATTAAGGTTTGTCCAAGATCCGTCTTATTTAATCCCATTTCAAGTAAGCGATACAATGTTCCTACTGTATCATTAGCATGCATCGTACTTAATACGAGGTGGCCTGTTAAAGAAGCATCAAAAGCAAATTCAGCCGTATAGGCATCTCGAATTTCACCAACCATGATGATGTCAGGGTCATGTCGTAAGGCCGCCTTTAAACCCGTGTGATAAGATATGCCAGCTTTTTCATTGATTTGTACCTGTAAAATATCTTGTAAATTCTTCTCAATTGGATCTTCCAACGTAATCGTTTGATAGCGACTTTCTTTTATGACTGATTTTAATAGGGCGTACAATGTCGTGGTTTTGCCGACACCGGTCGGACCGGTTAATAAAATTAATCCGGCACGCTCACGAATCCATTGTTTTAATTGCTTTAGTTGATATGGAAAAAGAAATAGTTCACTTAAAGAGGATGTTTCATCCTGTGGAAGAATCCGAACGGCTAAACTTTCATTTTGATTAACGGGCAGGGTGGACAAACGTAATGAATAATTTTGTGAATTGATTTGATAAGGTAGCATTCCGTTTTGTGGTTTTCTCGTTTCACCTATATCCATTCCTGATGTAAACTTATAGTATGTGAGTAGAAGCTCATATTGTTGTGGTGAAATGGATTGGTAGTAAATTCTTTTACCATGTATGCGGTAAAACACTTTTGTTTCTTGGATGAAGGGGTAGAAATGGATGTCAGTCGCTTGCATTTGGCAAGCAGATTCTAGTAGTTTGACGGAAAGCGATTTAGCAGGATTCACGCGTAATTCACCTCCTTTAAATATATTATTCGACATCAACAAGCAAAATCCTGCTTTTTTTTCTAAAATATTTTTGAAAAGGATGGTCAAGAATGACTATTGTATATTTAGTTGGTTTTATGGGAAGTGGCAAATCAACGATTGCTAAGCGATTAAGTCAATTATGGAACAAGCCATATGCTGATACAGATCAAGAGATTGAGCAAACATATGATAAAACGATACCGGATATTTTCTCTGAGGAAGGTGAACATGTTTTTCGTGATTATGAAACAAATATATTAAAAAAAGTAAATAAGCCTATTGTCGCTACTGGTGGTGGTATTGTTGAGAGAATAGACAATATTCATTTGATGAAACAAAATGGCGTTATCATTTATTTACATACTTCCTTTAGCGAGATTGCTGATCGCCTTAAACATGATATGAACAGACCTTTGTGGGAGCAATCTTTAAAGGATAGGAAGGCACTTTATAAGAGACGACAACAAATGTATGAAGGTTGTGCAGATATAATAATTCATACGGATCAAAAAGATATCAATACAGTGGCGCAAGAAATCATGGATTGGTTGAATAAATAATGATTGAATTAGGAAAGATAAAAAAGAGTGACTATATAAGAAAATGAGGGAATGGTCGTGTCAGGAAAGGATATCATTAAATATGCCACTGAAACATTTGTCCGTTACCTGGATACTAGACCGAATAAACCGAAGCAAAAACAAGAAAAGCCGAAAGAACAAATGGCATATTATGATAGATGGTTTGGTGTCCTGCCGTTTCTAGTTAAAACAGCATTCAAATCACGCAAAAAATAGCATGAGCTGTATCTCATGCTATTTTTGATTGTGTTGGAATGATTGATTTAGATAAAACAGCCCCCCATTAATGACGTGGACGTGTATTTTGGGTTGAAGGCGGTTTTTTATATCTGTTTCTTCTTTTTTATAAAGTGCTTCATGTTCTTCATCCCCTGTTTCATAGAAATGTTGTAATAAAGATAATTCATGTTCACGCATGTCTAATGTTTCTTTTACCCAAGTATGGTCCTGATCATTGATATATTGCTTTAGTACATTCTCTATTCGACGATAACCGCTTTTAAGACGAATAAGGGGGGAAAGTGGGAAACAAAAATCCGGAATCGTGCGTTGAAAAGATAAGGTATTTAAAGCTTCCATCATATTCGTTTGCATCATACCATTAATTAAATTTAAGCCGATAGAGAATAATTCTTCTCTTGTTTGTTTCCCCTGATAAATAATTTTAATGTTTGTTACTAACCAAGGATAAAGTGGTGTTTCAGTTGTTGGTGATATGTGATGATATAGTTTGGCATGTGTTTCATTCATCTTTAAATGATCGATAATTTGTTGGAGACGCGGACTTCCCAAATGCCCCCATTCACCCGGTTGCTGGTCGGGGTGACTGGGATCGGTTATGATGGTAAGTTGCATTGGCTCTCCTGTCTGCCCTGTTTTTTCCATATAGTGCCAATAAAAAGGGCGATTCATTAAAGCTTGATCCATTTCTTTTGTTAGTTGCACTTTTAATATGCCATTTTCTTTAAGATGAACATCACATTGATGCGCTTTAAAGTATGTTGAAAAAAAATGATCTAGCTGTGATAGTGCCATATGGTTCACCCTTCACTTTCATGTAGATTGACATTTTCTTGAATGATGGTTGTTAAATGATTCAGTTTGACCTTTGCTTCGCCAGTCGATCTTGATTTGTGAAAAATCGTCTGAATTTCTGATTCTAAGTCTGTAATAAGAAGTCGTGACAAAATATCATCGAGTTCACCAATCACTCTTTCAAATAAATCGAGCTTTTTATATAAGATATTCATAATATGCTCTTCAACTGTTCGCTTTAAAGCAAGATTATAAATATATACATCTTGTTCTTGACCATAACGGTGGATTCGTCCAATACGTTGTTCAAGACGCATCGGGTTCCATGGTAGATCATAGTTAATCATATGGTGGCAAAACTGAAGGTTAATTCCTTCACCACCAGCCTCGGTAGCAATTAAAACTTGCCGATTATGTTGAAACAATTGCCGCATCCAATCTTTTTTTGAGCGTGAAAAACCACCGCGATACGGTACTGAAGATATCCCGTGCTGTTCTAAATACCATTGTAAAAAATATTGCGTCGCACGATACTCGGTAAATATAATAACCTTCTCATCTCCAATGTCCTTAATGATCTCAATTACCTTTTTTGCTTTTGCATGTTGTGGTAGTTCCTGTAATCCGTTCATAAAATCATGTAGCTCATCTTTTTGATGTTTGACTTTATCACTTAATTTCTTTAATGACATAAAGCATGCTTCCCGTGATGAACATATCTCTCTTAAAAAAGTTAATTTTAAAAGAGGAACTTTATTACCTAGTTCATGTTCGATTCTGTTATAAAATGTTTGTTCGTCTTCGGAAAAGTTAACCCATATTGTTTTAATATGACGTTTGGAAGGTTTAATGTTTGTTTCCTTTCGCGTATGACGGATCATCACTTTTTTAATTAATTCTTTTAAATAATGATTGTCTTCTGTAGTAGGTGTTCCTTTTGCATACTTATCCATAAATGCTTCATAATTTCCTAGATGTCCCGGCTTTAAAATGGATACAAGGTTGAAAATCTCACTTAAACGGTTCTGGACTGGCGTTGCAGTTAATAGTAAGCAATATTTCTTCTTAATCTCTTTCACAAATTGATAGTTTTTTGTTTGATGATTTTTTAGTTTATGGGCCTCATCTATAATGACTAAATCATAGTCAATGTTATGAATATCATCACAATGAGGGGCTCTTTTAGCTGTGTCTAAAGAAGCGACAATGATATCGATATGTTCCCATGTATAGCCCTTACGGAAAGCTGTGGCAGGTATGTAAAACTTTTTCACGAGCTCATCTACCCATTGATTGACTAATGAGGCTGGAACTAATATAAGTACTTTCTTAACTAAACCTCGAATCATATATTCTTTTAAAATCAAACCCGCTTCAATCGTCTTACCAAGACCAACTTCGTCGGCAAGAATAGCACGGCCATTCATATGCTCAATCACACGTTTTGCTGTATTGAGTTGATGTGGCAAACAGGTTAAATTTGGTAAATAATCAACGGCTAATAAGCCATCGAATGTATCGATTAACGTAAATTTCTGGACATCGTATGCCATTTTAAATAATTCCCATGACGAAGTGGGCATGTCGTTTAATGCTATTTCTTCCAGCTGGTGTATAAATGATTGATCAAAAACAATTTCTAATTCGTCCATATATTTATACTTCCTTTTTTTTGAATGTGTAGACAAATGTAAAAAAGATTAAGGCGAATCGGGAATTTCTGTGCTATAATGGTTTTGAAATAGATTGATTATAGCATTACTTATACATAGTTTAACCCAAAATAGCGATTTAATTATGATAAAGAGGCGAATGATAGTAAGGGGAGAGTGTACAGGCAACATAATTGATGTACCGCCGAAGGAGCAAGCAAGTTTTGCGAATCTCTCAGGCAAACAGACTCTTACTGGACGCGACTCTGGAGAGCGTTTGCACATCTAGCTGTAAACCACCCACGAAGCAAGCACTTGTTTTAAGTGTGCAACTTTCTGGTTATGGGACAGAGACGGAGCATCACGAATACGAAACTTATCAATGAATTTAAAAATGTATAAAGGAGAGGATGTCGTGAGTCAACTAAAAAGAACCCCTTTATTTTCAGAATATGAAAAATATGGGGCCAAAACAATTGATTTCGGAGGCTGGGATTTACCTGTTCAATTCTCTGGAATTAAACATGAACATGAAGTCACACGGACAAAAGCAGGGTTGTTTGATGTTTCTCATATGGGAGAAATCGTCGTTAAAGGACCGAAAAGCTTGTCATTCTTACAAAAAATGACGACAAATGACGTGTCAAAACTAACACTTAACCGTGCACAGTATACATTTATGTGCAATGAAAACGGTGGAGTCATCGACGATTTCCTTATTTATATGCTAGATGACAATTATTACCTATTAGTTGTCAATGCAGCGAATACAGAAAAGGACCTACAGTGGTTAAATGATCATAATCGTTACACAAACGAAGAACTGATTATATCTGATGTAACTAAAGACTATGTTCAGCTCGCATTACAAGGACCAAAAGCGGAAACGATTTTACAAAAGTTAACAGACACAAACTTAAAAGACATTAAGTTTTTCCGTTTTCGTTCAGATGTTCGTTTCCATGGATTAAATACAGAAGCAATTGTTTCTCGGACTGGCTATACAGGAGAAGATGGTTTTGAGATATATATTGATCAATCATGCGGTTCCAAACTTTGGAATGCCTTATTAGAAAACGGTAAAGAGGAAGGGTTAGAGCCGGTTGGCTTAGGTGCACGTGATACTTTACGATTTGAGGCGAACTTACCATTATATGGTCAAGAGTTGTCTGAAGATATCACACCAATTGAAGCTGGCTTAAACTTTTTTGTTAAAGTCGATAAAGGCGTGTCATTTATTGGAGAAGATGTATTAAAAGACCAACTCGAAAAAGGAACAACAAGAAAATTAGTTGGTATTGAAATGATAGATCGAGGAATTCCAAGAACGGGTTATGATGTGTGGCATGAAGATGAAAGAATTGGCCACGTTACTTCTGGAACACAAGCTCCAACATTAAAAAAGAATATCGGTCTAGCACTTATTAAAACAGCCTATGCCGAAGAAGGTACTGAAATAGACGTTCAAGTGCGAAAACGCAAATTAAAAGCGAAGATCATTGAAACACCTTTTTTAAAAAAGTAAATCAATAGGGGGAGGCTTTATTATGGATTTTCGTTATTTACCAATGACTGAAAACGATAAAAAAGAAATGCTGGAAGCTATTGGTGTCGAGTCATCTGATGAACTTTTTTCAGATATTCCAAGTGAGATTTTATTGAAAGAACCATTGAAATTGAAAAAGCCGGTCAGTGAACCAGAATTAAAAAGAGAACTTACACGGATGGCGAATAAGAACTATAATCTAACTGAATATACATCATTTTTAGGTGCTGGTGTATATGATCACTTTATTCCATCTGTTGTCGACCATGTCATTTCAAGGTCTGAATTTTACACGGCATACACACCATACCAGCCTGAAATTTCTCAAGGTGGTTTACAGGCGATTTTTGAATTCCAAACGATGATTTCTGAGTTAACAGGCTTACCAATAGCTAACTCTTCTATGTATGATGGAGGGACGTCTTTAGCAGAAGCCGTTACTTTAAGTGCTGGTCAAACAAGAAGAAAGAAAGTGCTTGTTTCAAAAACTGTACATCCTGAATCAAGGGAAGTTATTGAGACATATGCGCGTGGACAGCATATCGAAGTCGTTGAAATTGACTATAAAGATGGTGTGACAGATCTAAACCAGTTAGAAAAGGAACTAGATGATACGATTGCAGGTGTTGTTATCCAGTATCCAAACTTCTTTGGACAGGTTGAACCAATGGCTGAGATTAACAAATTAATTAAAAACCAAAAGAAGACAATGTTTATCGTATCAAGTAATCCATTGTCTCTTGGCTTTCTAACACCGCCTGCTGAATTCGGAGCAGATATCGTTGTAGGTGATACACAAGTTTTCGGTATTCCAACTCAATTTGGTGGTCCACATTGTGGTTATTTTTCAACAACAAAGAAATTAATGCGTAAAGTGCCAGGTCGTCTCGTTGGACAAACGGTTGATGAAGAAGGTAAGCGCGGCTTTGTATTAACATTACAAGCAAGAGAACAGCATATCCGTCGTGATAAAGCAACTTCTAATATTTGTTCTAACCAGGCATTAAATGCCTTGGCGAGCGCTGTTGCTATGAGCTCGTTAGGAAAACATGGCCTGAAGAAAATGACATTATTAAACATGAAAAAAGCTCGTTATGCAAAACAGAAGCTAGTAGATATAGGTGTTGAAGTTGCTTTTTCAGGTCCATTCTTTAATGAGTTCGTTATCAAATTACCAAAATCAGTCTCAGCTGTGAATAACCATTTATTAGAGAAAGGTATCATTGGTGGTTATAATTTACAAACAGTATATCCAGAATTGGAAAACCATATGTTAGTAGCCGTTACGGAAATTCGCACGAAAGAAGAAATTGATACGTTTGTAAAAGAATTGGGGGTTGTTCTGAATGGCTAATACAGATTTTCCGTTAATCTTTGAACGAAGTAAAGAAGGTAGAGTCAGCTATAGTCTCCCAGAATTAGATGTGCCAGAAGTGGATTTATCTGAAGAATTTTCAGATGAATATATTCGACAAACACCACCAGAATTACCTGAACTAAGTGAATTAGAATTGATGCGTCACTATACGGCTTTATCGACACGTAATTTCGGTGTTGATTCCGGGTTTTATCCGTTAGGTTCGTGTACGATGAAATATAACCCAAAAATAAATGAAGATGTGGCTAGACTACCAGGGTTTAGTCATATTCATCCATATCAAGATCCGAAAACAGTGCAAGGTGCACTCGAAATGATGTATGACATGCAGGAGCAGCTAAAAGAAATTACAGGCATGGATGAAATTTCTTTGCAACCAGCTGCAGGTGCCCATGGTGAGTGGTCTGGTTTAATGATGATTCGTGCCTTCCATGAGGCAAATGGTGATTTTAAGCGGACTAAAGTTATTGTTCCTGATTCGGCCCATGGAACAAACCCTGCATCTGCAACAGTTGCAGGTTTCGAATCAATAACAGTAAAGTCTAATGAAAAAGGGCTTGTTGATTTAGAAGATTTAAAACGAGTTGTTGGGGAAGACACAGCAGCATTAATGTTAACAAACCCAAATACGCTTGGTCTCTTTGAAACAGAAATTTTAGAGATGAAGAAAATCGTTCACGAAGCTGGTGGTCGATTATATTATGATGGTGCAAACCTAAATGCCATTATGGGCTATGCACGCCCAGGAGATATGGGTTTTGATGTCGTTCACTTAAATTTACACAAGACATTTTCTGGTCCACATGGTGGTGGTGGTCCTGGTTCCGGCCCAATCGGTGTAACAAAGGAATTGGAACCTTTTTTACCGAAGCCAGTCATTACTAAGGATGATAACGGTTATACATTTGATTATGATCGCCCACAATCAATCGGTCGTGTCAAACCTTATTATGGAAACTTCGGAATTTACCTACGAGCTTACACGTATATTCGTACGTTAGGAGCTGAAGGGCTGAAGAAAGTTAGTGAATATGCCGTAATGAACGCCAATTATATTATGCGTAAACTAGAATCAGCATACGAGCTACCATTTGAACAACATTGTAAACATGAGTTTGTTTTATCTGGTAAAAAACAGAAGAAACTTGGTGTTCGTACACTTGATATTGCGAAGCGATTATTAGATTATGAATATCATCCACCAACCATCTACTTCCCACTTAATGTAGAAGAAGCGATGATGATTGAGCCACCAGAAACTGAAACGAAAGAAACATTAGATGGCTTTATTGAAACAATGTTGACAATTGCAGATGAAGTGGAAAATAACCCAGAAATTGTTCAAGAAGCTCCACATACAACTGTCGTAAAACGGTTAGATGAGACATTAGCAGCAAGAAAACCTGTTTTAAAATATACAAAAGAAAATGAATAATATATCAAGGCTAGGACAAAACTAGCCAAGAATATATTAAAAAGGTTCCAATCATCGGTCTTTGATAATTGGAACCTTCTCTTGTTGGTCGGTTATCATCATTGATTGTTTGAATCTTGGGTCATTTACTTAAATTAAAAAGAAGTTAGATGATTCCGATTTCAAAATCGACTACCTAACTTCTTTTTTTGGTCATTATTAACGTTTAACTTTTCCAGTCCATTTTTTAAAGCCACCTTTAAGTTGGTTAAGATTTTGATAACCATTTTTATGAAGGATTTGAGCAGCCCTAGCGGAGCGGAATTCACTTTGTCCATATAGATAGACCGGTTTGTCTTTACGTAATTCAACAAGTCGGTGCTTTAGTTGTGAAAGCGGAATATTTCTAGCTCCTAATATATGACCATTTTTAAATTCTTGTGGTTCTCTAACATCAATAAGTTGCGCTTTTCGATAACCTTCAATAAATTGTGCCTCAGTTAATGTTTTTAAGAAACCGCGCTGTCTAAAATAACGAAACACACTAATGGTTACTAAAATAACTAGTGCAATGATTAAAAATTTCATGGATACTTCCCCCGTATTTCTTTAATACATATCATTATATTGTTTATCGACATTTTTTTCAAAGGTTTATTATAAAATAAATTCATCTAAATTAGGCAGGCCATTAATTTTTCCTCAAACCAAAAATGTTTATGAATACAGGTATTTTTTTAATTTCTGTATTTAGTCATTCCCGGGAAGCTTGTAATATCAATGCTTTTAGGGTATCATTTGTATGAAAGATTTTTGCCTTTTTGATAAGGGGAAAGAGGAGATATAATGCCAACACCGAGTATGGAAGATTATATTGAGAAAATTTATATGTTGATTGAAACAAAAGGTTATGCCCGGGTATCTGATATCGCAGAAGAACTCGAGGTTCATCCTTCATCAGTGACAAAGATGGTACAAAAACTCGATAAAGACAATTATTTAGATTATGAGAAATATCGTGGTTTTGTATTAACAGATAAAGGTAATAAGATTGGAAAAAGACTTGTATTTCGCCATGATTTACTAGAGGAATTTTTAGAAATTATTGGTGTTGATTCAGATAATATATATGATGATGTAGAAGGAATTGAACATCATCTTAGTTGGAACTCGATTGATCGTATAGCAGATTTAGTCACATATTTTAAAGAAGACGAAAACAGATTAGAGCAGCTACAAAAAATTCAGAATCCACCAGCTGAATAAGTTCTAATCATCTAGCCAGTCGCTTACAATAATAATAAAAGTTAAGCGAGGAGCGGATAGATGAAAATAGACGCCGTTTTTTCTGGTGGTGGTGTGAAAGCCTATGCTTTTTTAGGTGCTTTAGAGGAGATTTATGGGGCGAATTTAGTCATTGAACGTGTAGCTGGCACATCCGCTGGTGCAATCCTTGCGTCATTTCTTGCAGCTGGATACTCTATTGACGAAATCAAACAAATCCTTAAGCAATTAGATTTAAAAAAACTATTAGATCCGCCAAAGCTGGCCACGATGATTCCTGGGAGTAAGTGGTTATTGTTATACTTCCAACTCGGTCTATACCGAGGGAGAAAATTAGAAAGTTGGATTGAGCACGCTTTAGCTGAAAAGGGGATCCATACATTTGGCGATTTAAAACATGAATATTTGAAAGTTGTCGCCAGTGATTTGACTCTTGGCAGACTCGTTGTCATACCTGATGATTTAGAGCGTCTCTATGGCATTCAATCAGAAACTTTTTCAGTTGCAAAAGCAGTTCGTATGAGTGCGGGATTTCCATTTTTTTTCATGCCAGATAAAGTGTATGGAAAACAGGGTACTAGTATCATTGTTGATGGTGGTTTATTAAGTAATTTTCCATTATGGATATTTGAACAACATGAGCCCGGTAAGAAAACACTCAAACGTCCTGTGATCGGCGTTAAATTAAGTGAATCGGTTGAACAGACTCCACCTAGGAAAATAAAACATGCGATTGATTTATTTCTGGCACTTTTTTCTACAATGAAACAAGCACATGATGCTCGCTATATATCGAAATCTGATGAACCGAATATTATCTTCATCCCTGTCCATGAAGTTGAGACAACCGATTTTAATTTATCAGAGCAGACCATCAAACAATTAAAGGATAAAGGAAGGCAATATACAGAGAGGTTTTTAAAAAGATGGCCTCATTAAAATCCTACCAGGATCTTGAAAAAGAATGATACAGATTTGACGTGTATATGGAATATTGTGTACACGTCTTTTTTTATTGCATATTAAGAGACTTAACATAATTAAGCTATGATTGCACATACTAACAAACGTAAATTTGTTCGAGGATGTGGAAAGATGGATTTCTTTTTTTCTCAAGAGTCATTAACAGCTATACAGTGGGGGCTACGAGCTGTTGTAGCTTTTTTCTTTTTGTTAATTATTGCAAAAGTAATGGGGCAACGCTCAATTGCTCAACTACGTTTACTTGACTTCATGATGGCCTTATTGTTAGGCAACATTATTTCACACCCATTGTCAGATGAAAAGTTAGGATTGACTGGTTCACTCATTACAATGGCTGTCATCGTTTTTTTATATAGTTTAGGTATTTTTGCTAGCCTAAAATATAAACCTTGGCGGTTGTTTATAGATCCACAGGCGATTCCTGTTATAAAAAATGGTGAAATTAATTATCATCATTTAAAAAAAGCACGTATCTCACTAGATTATTTATTAGCCGAATTACGAAAAGAAAAGGTACTGGATGTCTCCCACGTATCATTGGCATTCTGGGAACCAGGGGGTCGCTTGTCGGTGTTTTTAAATCCACAATATCAAACAGTGACTCCAAATGATTTAAAACTAACCGTTGAACCGTTTCTTCACGCGATACCAATCATAAAGGAAGGAATGATTGATTTTAAAGCACTTGAACAAATAGGGAAAGACGAAAATTGGTTACTTACAAAAATCACTTATTTATATAGATTAGAAGACATATTATTAGCTACAGTTAATCAGAGAGAAGAGATCACGGTATATTTATATAACTAATAGGAATTCATCATTTCTTTTTTCCATCAATGACATGAAGATGGGAACGATTTTTACGATTACGAAATGTATGTGTGCGGTTTTTTTGCTGCTGCTTCTTTTCTTTATGAAGATAACGATATTTTCTTTTTGACTGTCTAACCGCTTGTTTATATTTCTTCATTTCATCTGAACGATTCGACAGAAACTTAACTAAGAAATAGCCGATTACCAAAATAATGGAAATAATAATTGAAAAATATAATAACTGTTTTATAAACCCAGTAAAGTTAGTTGTTAGTTGTGATAGAACACCAAAGATGGCAAGTCCGACAATTAACATGACTAGAATATGTTGACGTTTCATATTGACTCAATCCTTTCATTCATCATACTATATTTCTTTTATGCCACTATTTTTAATTATTATACCTATCTTTACCCAAATACGCATCGTTTTGTTGTCTTTGGGAAAATACGATAATTGGAGGGTTATATGATGGGAAATAGCATTCGAAATAACACGATCAACCATACTTTGTCGACAGGTTTTATTGGTGGTATGTTTTGGAGCATGATTTGGCTCATTGTATATGTATTTAATTTCACAGTTGTTTCTCCAAAGGCATTTTTACTTCGGTCCTGGTTAAAGGTAGAGTGGACAGAAACGTTTTTAGGGGATGTGATAACCATTCTATTGAGTGGTTTAGTTTCTATAGGGCTGGCATTTTTATATTATATCTTTCTAAAGAAAAGCCAGTCTATTTTAGCGGGAATTTTCTATGGAATTGCTCTTTGGGCGATCGCTTTTTATATACTAAAACCTGTATTCCCCCAAAATCCATCACTAGATGAATTACCATTTGACACAATTGTAACGACATTATGTCTTTTTATTATTTATGGTATCTTTATTGGCTATACCATTTCATACGATTATGAGCAAGCGAAACATTAAGATTAACATAAAAAACATTTTAATCCTACATTATCTTTCTAACCTATTTATGGTAAAATAAAAAGTGATACCATAAGGGGATTAGATAGCATGAAACAAATTTTATTACTAAACGGTCCGAATTTAAATTTATTAGGTGTACGTGAGCCTAGTATCTATGGTACTTTTACACTGGCGGATATTGAACGAACAGTAAAAGAAGTTGCATATAGAGAAGGTTATCATGTGACGTGTATTCAATCAAATCATGAGGGCGTCTTAATTGATGAAATCCAAGGGGCTCCCGGAAAATATGCAGGTATCATTTTTAATCCGGCTGCTTATACACATACGAGTATTGCGCTGTTAGATGCTATCTTAGCCGTTCATATACCGGTCATTGAGGTGCATATTTCTAATATTCATCAGCGTGAATCGTTTCGAAGACAATCACTCATTGCATCCGCAAGTTTCGGCCAAATTGTTGGTTTCGGGCTTTATGGCTATAAACTTGCCACGCAAGCCTTATTAGAGGAAGTCATACCAAAGCAACAATAATGAAGAAGGGGAGAGTTGAGAAAATGGATAGAATAAATAAAATTAGACAAGTCTTAGAACAAGAGAATCTTGATGCCATTTTGATTACAAAACCTGAAAACAGACGTTATATGACTGGATTTACTGGGACAGCAGGAGTAGCCATTGTAGGTTTAGAAGAAGCTGTTTTTATTACGGACTTTCGTTACACTGAACAGGCTGGTGAACAGGTTAAACACTTTAAGATTGTCGAACATAAGCAAGGTATTCATAAAGAGATTAGTTCACAACTTGAGAAGATGCATGCAAAACGTGTCGGCTTTGAGAAAAATCATTTGACCTTCGCTACTTACGAGCAATATAAACAAGTCATTAAAGGAGATCTAGTCCCTAAAAATCAAGTAATCGAAAAGCTTCGTATGTATAAAACTGAAGCCGAGCTAGAAATTATGAAAAAAGCGGCACAAATCGCTGATGATGCATACGTACATATTCAGAAATATATTAAACCGGGTGTAAAAGAAATTGAGATTGCTAATGAACTGGAATTTTTCATGCGTAAAAAAGGTGCAACCTCATCAAGTTTTGATATCATCGTCGCATCTGGATACCGGTCAGCTTTACCACATGGTGTCGCCTCTGATAAAGAAATCCAGGCAGGAGAACTTGTCACATTAGATTATGGTGCACTTTACAATGGCTATTGTTCCGATATTACAAGAACAATAGCAGTAGGCGAGATTAGTGACAAGTTAGAAGAAATTTATCATATTGTATTAGAGGCGCAATTAAGAGGAGTAGCTGGAATTAAACCAGGTATGACTGGAAAAGAAGCCGATGCTTTGACCCGTGACTATATTACTGAAAAAGGTTATGGCGAGTATTTTGGACACTCAACAGGACATGGTCTCGGCATGGAAGTTCATGAAGGACCTTCATTATCGTATCTTTCAGAAACAGTTTTAGAGCCAGGCATGGTCGTAACTGTTGAACCTGGTATATATGTACCGCAAGTTGGTGGTTGCCGGATTGAAGATGATATTGTCATTACCAAAACAGGTAACGAACGCTTGACAAAGGCGACGAAAGAATTGATTATATTATAGGTATGTCAGTTAACACTAAAGGAGGAAAATAAGTGATATCTGTTAATGATTTTCGTACAGGACTTACCATTCAACTCGATAATGATGTATGGCAAGTCATTGATTTCCAACACGTGAAGCCAGGAAAGGGAGCGGCATTTGTCCGTAGCAAATTACGTAATCTTAGGAATGGTAATATTCAAGAAAAAACATTCCGCGCTGGCGAAAAAGTTGCTAGGGCTCACGTCGAACATAAAAATATGCAGTATTTATATGCATCTGGTGATACACATGCTTTTATGGATACAGAAACATATGAACAAGTGGAACTACAGACAAATCAAATTGAATATGAACTAAAATTTATTAAAGAAAACACGGAAGTATCGTTAGTCATGTACGATGGTGAAGTGCTAGGAATTGATTTACCGAACACGGTTGAACTTTCTGTGACTGAAACAGATCCTGGAATTAAAGGGGATACAGCGAGTGGAGGATCTAAACCAGCGACATTAGAAACGGGTCTCGTTACCCAAGTGCCTTTCTTTGTAAATGTAGGCGATGTGTTAGTGATTAATACATCAGACGGTAAATATGTATCCCGCTCTTAATTATGATACTTTTTAAAAGGACAGTCTAAACGGCTGTTCTTTTTTTATGTCTTTATAGAGAGTTAATCATATTTTGTCCATTTGCGCATACAATGCTTATAAAGTTAATTGTAAAGAGTGATAAGAGTGGAAGAAATTCTTCGATTATTTCCGAATACGATTCGTAGGCAATTGGAGCAAAGGCTTACTTCTCGGTGGGACAAACTACAAGAAATACGCTTCCGTACTCAAAAACCGATAGAATTAATTTTTGACAATCATCATGAATGGCTGACTGAACCGATACCAACGCATCAAGATCGTGCTTATGTTGTTAATCAATTAAGTGAATTTTCATTATATCGGTTATCAGATGAATTGCGTGAAGGATTCATTACAATTGAAGGCGGTCATCGTGTTGGGATAGCGGGAAAAGTTAATACAGAAAATGGGGTAGTAAAAGCGATTCAGCCCATTTCCTTTTTTAATATTCGGATCGCTAAACAAATAAAAGGTGTATCGAAGTCACTTATTCCTTATTTATATGAAAAAGGATATAAAAATACGCTTATGATTGGTGCACCACAAACAGGAAAAACAACCTATATCCGCGATTTAACTCGGATGATGTCTAGCGGTTGGCAAAAGGCTCCAGCGCAAAAAGTTGGTGTCATTGATGAAAGGTCTGAAATTGGTGCATCGATTAATGGAATTCCGCAACATGATTTAGGTAAAAGAACTGATGTTTTAGATGCTTGCCCAAAAGCAGAGGGAATGATGATGCTTATCCGCTCGATGTCACCGGATATTTTAGTAGTTGATGAAATTGGCAGTGACCAAGATGTTACAGCCTTACTGGAAGCTATTCATGCAGGCGTAACGGTCATCTGTACTGCTCATGGAAATTCCGTTACAGATATTAGAAATAGACCTTCATTTTCTCGATTATTTGAACAAAATGTTTTTGAAAGGTTTGTTATTTTAAATCAGAAAAAAATAGGGCATATAAAAGCAGTTTATGATTCAACGATGCGACCATTATTAGAAGCAGGGGGCGATAAGCATGAAATGGTTTGGCGCCATACTAATCATCATCGCCACAACACTGATTGGATTTGAATGGAGTCATAGACTTTCTGGAAGACCTAAACATATTCGTCAGCTTAAGCATGCTTTACAAATACTAGAAGGTGAAATGTTATACAGTCAGCTGCCTTTACAAGAGGCATTTAATGTCATTAGCAAACGTATGCCTTATCCTGTCAATTATTTGTTTGAAACATTAGTGAAACAGATGAATGAAAGTGATGCCCATTTCCCTGAAGTATGGCGAAAAAGTGTACGTTTATTTTTGTCTCGTTCCCATTTAGGAAATAATGAAGCGGAAATACTTTATCAATTTGGCCGTTCGATTGGACAGCATGATTTAACACAACAACAAAAGCATATCTATTTAACGATGACTCACTTAGATCGAGAATTAGAAGAAGCACGAGACCAACATATAAAGTTTTCTCAAATGGCAAAATCATTGGGTTTTTTATTAGGTGTATTTATCGTGCTAATACTTATTTGACATCATGCCAAGTTTGTTAACTTTTGGAGGGGCGTATCTATGATATTAGATGCAACAATATTATTTCAAATTGCTGGAATCGGTATTATTGTAGCGATGATTCATACCATTTTAAAACAGATGGGTAAGGAAGAGATTGCTCATTTTGCAACTCTTGTCGGATTTATCATTGTCCTTGCCATTGTGATTAATGGTCTGTCTGATCTATTCCAAAAAATAAAATCCCTCTTTTTATTCCAAGGATAGATTGCTATGGAAATTGTTCAACTTGTTGTTATCGGTATGATTGCAAGTATTTTGTACTTAATATTGCAAGAATTTGGCGCCCCGATCGGTTTCTTAATTATTTTAGTTTCTAGTATTCTCATTTTTTCGGTCGTCATTAAACATATAAATGGTGTGTTTCAGTTGATTCATTATTTAGGTGAAAGAGCCTCTATAGAGGGGATGTATATAGAAACAATTTTAAAGATTATCGGCATTGCTTATATTACCGAGCTTGGTTCGTCTTTAACAAAAGATGCTGGTCTATCATCTATAGCAACAAAAATTGAATTGGCAGGTAAAATTTTTATTTTAGTCATTTCGATTCCGATTATTACAGCATTATTAGAAGCGATTATCAATTTCCTTCCTGTTAATTAACAAAGAAGAACACTTGAAAGGGGAATAATAAAAATGGCTATCTTTCGCATCATCATTTTCATCCCCTTTTGTATAGGCATATTTAGCAATTCGATTTCAGCAGAAACAGAAATGCCACTTGAGGATATGATATTAGACAATATGTCGCTAGATCAGATTGATACGTACTGGACAAGTATAGGAGATGAATACGGAGGATACTTACCTGATTTAAAAAAGACAAGCATAACCGAATATATAAAGAAACAGGATGGTTTCTCATTAAAGCAAATCTTTATCGGTTTTTTTGAGTTTTTACTTCATGAATTCATCATCAATGGAAAATTACTAAGCATGTTATTGTTATTGACCCTCTTTTCTGTATTTTTACAAACATTGCACACATCTTTTCAAAATAGCACAGTGAGTAAATTAGCCTATTTTATCGTTTATATTGTCTTATTGTTTATAGCTTTAAATAGTTTCTATACTGTATTTACGTATGCCAAAGAGGCGATTGAAATGATGAGTGGTTTTATGCTCGCATTAATTCCGCTTATGTTAGGGTTTATGGCTACGTTCGGTAATGTAGTTACAGTAACGTTTTTTCATCCGATCATTGTTTTTCTAGTCAATAGCAGCGGATTACTTGTTGGAAAGTTTATCTTACCATTACTTCTATTATCAGCATTATTAATCATTGTTAGTAGCTTAAGTGACCGCTATAAAGTAACCAACTTAGCAAAACTATTTAAATCCGTCGCAATTGGGTCATTAGGTGTTTTTTTAACGATATTTTTAGGGGTAATGTCTGTTCAGGGAGCTACTAGTGCTATTCGGGATGGTATTGGATTGAAAACAGCAAAATTTATTACAGCGAATTTCATCCCCGTGATCGGACGAACGTTTACAGATGCGACAGATACGATCTTAAGTGCATCACTATTATTAAAAAACGCAATTGGTATGGTCGGCGTTGTCGTTATCATTTTTATAACAATATTTCCCGCATTAAAAATTTTAGCTATTGCCATCATTTACAAGGTGGCTGCTGCCGTTCTCCAGCCACTTGGAGATGGGCCAGTGATTACGAGCATGGAAACAATTAGTCAGTTTATATTTTATATCCTCGCTTGCCTATTAGTCGTCTCATTTATGTTCTTTTTAGGTATCGTCATTATCATAGCAG
Source organism: Cerasibacillus sp. (assembly GCF_036516575.1). Lineage (NCBI taxonomy): Bacteria > Bacillati > Bacillota > Bacilli > Caryophanales > Bacillaceae > Cerasibacillus > Cerasibacillus sp. Next base: position 140,450 of record NZ_DATBTY010000083.1, on the reverse strand, counting down.
CTAGTAATTTAACAATGCTGATACGATAAGGGGGGAAATCATGTCTTATATTATCGACTGGACAAGTCAAATCATTGTATTTATTTTATTAGCGATCATTATTGATTTTTTAACCCCAAAAGATACATTAAAAAAATATATCCGTTTTGTAGTCGGATTGATTTTAATTCTTTTGTTTCTCCAACCCGTCTTACATTTCTTTCAAATTGATATTAAATCTTCAATGAATCACATTTTTGCTCAATATTTACACACAAACGAACGTCATCATTCAGAGGGAGAAATAGAAAAAATGATTGAAAATGAAAAAAAAGAAATAGAATCAACTCAACATGCATATATTTTAGAACAAATGGCTGTCCAATTAAGAGAACTTGCCGAACAACCGATAAGAGAAGAATTCCAGGCTCGGATTGAGTCCATTGACTTTCAATTTACAAATGAACAGGACTTCTCTTATGAAAGTTTACAAGAGGTGATTGTTTATGTAGCAAGTGATGGAGAGAAGCGAGAGGGAGTGGTTCATGACGTTTCAGAAGTGAAAATTAATACGAAACAAAAAAAAGAAAAACCTAGCATCAAAAATACCGATGAAATGACCGAACGTTTAAAGGAGATTTGGCAATTAACTGATAAAAGTATTGTAATCATGTGGGAGGGATAAGACATTGTTTCAGAAATTGAAAGATTTTTTATCAAAGGACAAGAAAGATGAAAAAACATCTCCAATGAGGAGCTATATCATATTAATCGGACTTGTTGGCTTGCTTCTACTAATTATTAATCAATTTTTTACTCCCACAAAACAAGATGACACGTTGATCACATTAAACGATGAGAACCAAACAGCATCACAGTCTACTGGGGAGTACTCAGATGCAAAGTCTAATATAGATTACTCCGATTTGGAAAAAAGCTATGAAAAACAATTACAGACGATCCTGCAAAACATTAAAGGTGTTTCTGAGGTCGATGTGATGGTCAACTTAGATTCAACAAATATAAAAATATATGAAAAAAATTTAATCAGTGGTAATCAAGTAACTGATGAAGAGGATCGCAATGGCGGTAGTAGACAGATTGAAGAAACGACTGAAGAAACACAAGTTGTTGTGATTAGGCAAGGTGATAAAGAAACACCTTTGCAAGTACAAACAAAAAAACCACATGTTCGAGGTGTTATTATCATCGCAAAAGGAGTAGAAAACGCAACTGTTAAAAAAGGTGTTCTTGACGCTGTCTCTAAGGTCCTCGATGTTCCGACTCACCGTGTATCAGTTATGCCAAAAAATTAAGGAGGAAAAGTATGTTGAAAAAACAAACCGTTTGGCTGTTAACGATGTTAAGTCTCATTATCGTATTAAGTATCTATTATATTTTATCACCTGACAGAGAAGATTTAGCTTTTAAAAATGATCCGACGGCAGATGTTGGACAACCGAATGAAAATGATGATGAAGGTATTGATGTGAATGTAACAAGTGGCAGTGAAGATGAGGTGTTTACAACCATTCGAATGAACATTGAAGATGAGCGGAGTCGCACGATGGATCGACTGAAAGAAATTGTCGCATCAAGTGATGCCACATCAGATGAAAAAAATGACGCATTAAATACGATTGAACAATTAGGACAAACGGCATCAAAAGAGTTTATTCTAGAAAAAATGCTTCTATCTGAGAAGGAATATCAAGATGTGTTAGTTCGCTCAAATGGTGAAAAAGTACAAGTTCATGTCAAAGAAGAGGAACTTTCTAAAGAAGAAGTAGACCACATTATGCAACTTGTACGTGATGAATTCGGTGATTTAACGGTTGATGTTATCTTTCAAGAAGTAAAAGCAACTAAATAAACTTAAATAGAAAATGATTTAGGACCTATTCCTAAATCATTTTTTATTCAATTGGTAGTCGCTTCAAGAAACGAATCCTGTTATACTTGTATCAATATAATAGAAGACAAGTGGATCAACGGTTTGTCTAACAATTGATATGGATCAAATAATGATATGTATTGAACTTTGCATTCATGTTAGCGTAAAATGTTAAGAGGAGTTATTAATACCTAATATTAAAATTAACTTATGAGAGGTGTCACTGATGTTAAAACTCGAAGAACTTCGTGAAATTATTAAAATGATAGACGAATCGTCGATTGATGAATTTAAATATGAAACAAATGGTACAAAAATTAAAATGAAGAAACATCCAAACAATACCAACGAAGGCGTTGCTCTATACAAATCAGTTGAACCAAGTGATGTAGCGATACAACAAACCGTTGTTGAACCACTTCTACAATCCGAGCCTAAAACAGAAAGCCAGCCAGGAAATAGTGCAGGAAACAGCACAGAGGTTGATTATGATCATGAAATCGTCTCACCAATGGTCGGGACATTTTATTCTGCGCCTAGTCCGGAAAGTGACCCATACGTAAAAGTTGGCTCAAAGGTTGAAAAGGATACAATTGTATGTATTTTAGAAGCGATGAAACTGTTTAATGAAATTGAAGCTGAAGTTTCCGGAGAAATTGTAGAAATCATGGTTAAAAATGGTGAGCTTGTTGAATACGGTCAACCATTATTTAGAGTTAAAACAAAATGAGGGGACGAAGACAATTGATTAAGAAACTGTTAATTGCTAATAGGGGCGAAATAGCTGTACGTATTATACGCGCATGTAAAGAACTCGGAATAAGAACGGTAGCTGTTTATTCAGAAGCAGACCAGGAATCCCTTCATGTGCAGTTAGCAGATGAAGCGTATTGTATTGGTCCTGCTCCAAGTACAGAAAGCTACTTAAATTTCACAAACATCATGAGTGTTGCTACATTAACAAATGTTGATGCGATTCACCCAGGATATGGCTTTTTAGCTGAAAATGTTGACTTTGCTGAAGTATGTAAAGCTTGCTCTATAGCCTTCGTAGGGCCCTCACCTGAAGCTATTCAGAAGATGGGTATAAAAGATGTCGCGCGCGAAACGATGAGACAAGCTGATGTCCCAATTGTTCCAGGTTCAGATGGCGTTATAACAGATGAAGAAGATGCATTAAAAGTAGCAAAAGAAATAGGCTATCCAGTCATCATTAAAGCGACAGCAGGTGGTGGAGGAAGAGGTATTCGCGTGGCATACGATGAAAAAGATCTCATCCAAGGTATTAAGATTACACAAAAAGAAGCAGAAACAGCTTTTGGCAATCCAGGAGTCTATTTAGAAAAATATATTGAAGATTTTCGTCATGTAGAGATACAAATACTAGCAGACCAACATGGAAATGTGATACATTTAGGTGAAAGAGACTGTTCAATCCAACGCCGTTTACAAAAACTTGTAGAAGAAACACCATCTCCAGCTATTACACCAGATATTCGCAAAAAGATGGGTGAAGCCGCAATTAAAGCAGCTGAAGCTGTTGACTATGTTGGGGCTGGTACAATCGAATTCATCTTTGACCGTTCAACAAAACAATTTTATTTTATGGAAATGAATACACGAATCCAAGTTGAACATCCTGTAACAGAAATGGTTACAGGTGTCGATTTAATTAAAGAACAGATTAGAATAGCTAATAATGAGCCTTTGAGTATAAAACAAGCAGAAATCGAGTTTAATGGATGGTCAATTGAATGCCGTATTAATGCAGAAAATCCATTTAAACAATTTATGCCTTCACCTGGTAAAATAGAGATGTACTTACCGCCGGGTGGTCTAGGGATAAGGGTTGATTCATCTGTTTATTCAGGATATACGATTCCACCACATTATGATTCGATGATTGCTAAACTGATTACTTATGGTTCAACTCGTGAAGAGGCAATAAGGCGGATGAAACGAGCACTTGATGAATTCGTCATTGATGGGATTCACACGACAATACCCTTCCATCATGCCCTAATGGAACATGATATATTTATTAGTGGTGATTTTAATACGAATTTCTTAAAAGACTATCCAATCGTTGACAGTCAAAACGATTAGAGGAGTGAAACAATGGAAAATAGTTCAGTAAATGTAAGTGATCATACAGGATTAGGTAAGGTAGAGATTGCTCCAGAAGTTATTGAAGTCATTGCTGGTATAGCGGCTTCTGAAGTAGATGGTATTGCAGCAATGCAAGGTAACTTTGCCACTGGGGTTGTTGAAGCGTTCGGTAAAAAGTCCCATAAGAAAGGTGTCAAAGTTGAATTGACGGATGATGCCATTGTCATCGATCTATTTGTTAAATTAGCATTCGGTATTTCGATTCCGGAAGTTGCTCAAAAAGCTCAAGCAAATATTAGACAAACACTCAAAACAATGACAGCATTGGAGATATCGGAAATAAATATTCATGTCGTAGGTATTGAAATGAATAAAAATGAATCTAATTAGTCATTTTTCAAGGCCAAGGGGATTGTATTCTTTTGGCCTTGATTTTACTGTGATAACGACATGATTGACAATAGCATTGCATAATGAATCATGGTATGATTTGTATGAGATATATTCGGAGGAGTCAAATCAGATGAATAGGCGAGAAGTTAGGGAAAAAGCATTTCAAATTTTATTTCAAATCGATATGAATGAAATGGAAGTACAAGAATTGGAAGTCCAAATCACAAAGTACGAAACGAAGGACCCATATTTAAGTGACATCACACATGGTGTTCTAACAAATAAAGCATCACTTGATCAACATATTACTAAATATTTAAAGAATTGGTCTTTAAATCGGGTTGCTACTGTTGAAAGAGCCATATTGCGTATCGCAACATATGAGATCCTTTATATGGAAGATATTCCTTTAAAGGTGGCAATCAATGAAGCGGTGGAATTAGCTAATAAATATGGGGATGAGCAATCTGGAAAGTTTGTCAATGGTGTATTGTCCAATATTGTAAAATGAAAGGTATGACAAATATGACAGCAGAAATAATCAATGGAAAAGAACTATCGAAAGAACTAAAACAAGAGATGAAACAAGACGTTCTTAAATTACGAGAAAAAGGGTTAACCCCGCATTTGTCTGTTGTTTTAGTAGGAAATAATCCAGCATCAAAATCATATGTTTCAGGTAAAAAGAAGGCATCTCAAGAAGTGGGTATATCATCAGAAATTATCCATCTAGAAGAATCGACTTCAGAAAAAGAGTTACTCGAAGTGATTCAAAAATTAAACGAAGATGAACAGGTACATGGTATTTTAGTTCAACTTCCCCTTCCAGAACATATTGAGGAGCAACATGTCATTGAAGCGATTCGACCAGAAAAGGATGTCGACGGTTTTCATCCAGTGAATATTGGTCGTATGATGACAAATCAAGATACATTTTTACCATGTACACCGTATGGTATTATAACGATGCTTAAATCAAAGCAGATTGAAATTGCAGGAAAACATGCTGTTATTATTGGAAGAAGTAATATTGTAGGAAAACCTGTCGGACAACTATTATTAAATGAACATGCAACAGTTACATATTGTCACTCAAGAACAGAAAACTTGAAAGAAATGACGAAACAGGCTGATATATTAGTCGTGGCCATAGGGAAGCCTCATGTGATTACATCTGATTACGTAAAAAAAGGCGCCGTTGTGATTGATGTTGGCATTAATCGTCTTGACGATGGGTCATTGACAGGCGATGTTGACTTTCAAGAAGTAAGTGATAAAGCTTCTTATATCACACCAGTACCACGAGGTGTCGGTCCAATGACAATTACTATGCTGTTAGAAAACACGATAAAAGCGGCAAAAGGATTGGCAAATATTGATTGATCGCTATTTGACGGTGACGGCGCTAACACGATATATTAAACGAAAATTGGATATGGATAAACATTTACGAACCGTATGGCTTAAAGGAGAAATATCGAACTTCAAGCATCATAATCGTGGTCACATGTATATGACGATTAAAGATCAGCAAACACGTATTCAAGCAGTCATGTTCGCAGGGAACAACCGGTTCTTAAAGTTTATGCCAGAAAACGGGATGCAAGTATTAATTAAAGGAGAAGTAAGTGTCTTTGAGGCGGCTGGTCAATATCAACTTTATATCCAAAGTATGGAACCAGATGGAATTGGGCAGTTATACTTGGCATATGAACAATTAAAAAACAAATTAGAGAAACAAGGTTATTTTAATGAAGAACATAAAAAGGCTTTACCGACATATCCGAAACATATCGGTGTTATAACATCTCCTACAGGTGCAGCGGTCCGTGACATTATTACGACCATTAAACGGCGTTATCCTATTGTTCAAATAACGCTCATTCCAGCACTCGTCCAAGGACCTACTGCGAGCAAGTCGATTAGTCGTGCCATTGACATCGCGAATAAACAAAGTGTGTACGATGTTCTTATTGTTGGTCGTGGTGGCGGGTCTATAGAGGAATTATGGAGCTTTAATGAAGAAGTTGTAGTCAATGCAATCTTCCATTCGAACATACCGGTTATTTCTGCGGTTGGCCATGAAACAGATACAACACTATCGGACTTTGTTGCTGACTTAAGGGCGCCGACTCCTACAGGTGCAGCAGAACTTGCTGTCCCATCATGGCATCAATTATTAGAGAAAACGACTGCATTGAAAAACCAGTTAAATCAATTATTAAATCATCAATTAACCCAGTATCGAACAGTGCTCAATCGTCTAAAAAATTCATATGCTTTCAGATATCCAGAGCAGTTAATTAGACAAAAGGAGCAGGAACTTGATAAAACAATTGAACAGTTAACTAGACTGAGTGCACAAAGTAGCCAACAAGCAGAAGAATCATTTATCCAGCTGCAAAATCGGTTAAGGCGATGCTTTCCAGAAAGGCAATTAGAACATGCAGTAAACGACTATGTAAGGATAAATGATCATTTTCAAAAAACAATGAGTATATCTATGAAAGAGAAGAAAGAAACGCTTGGAATCATCATTGATAAATTGATGTTACTTAATCCTCTTGGCGTTTTAAAACGCGGTTTTTCCGTGACATATACAAAAGACAATCAAATTATTAAAAAGAGTGAGCAAGTTGAACCCAATGATCAAATATCCGTACGTATATCGGATGCTTTATTAAAATGTAAAGTTTTAAGCAAGGAGGAAGAAGATAGATGACATCGGAAAAAGATATGACTTTCGAAATGGCTATGAAACAACTCGAAACGATTGTGAAAAAATTAGAACAAGGCGATGTCGAGATAGAAAAAGCCCTGGAATATTATCAAGAAGGTATGAAATTATCAAAGATTTGTACAGATAAATTAACACATGTTCAAGAAAAAATGGTTCAGATCATGAATGAACAAGGGGAAACGCTCCCTTTTGAAGTACAGGAGGATTAAACGTGGGAACACTACAGCATTTCATAAAGCAGACACTTACGATTATGGACGAACAATTTAATACCCATATCGATGGACTTAATGTCCCTTCACGTTTAAAACAATCGATGCTTTACTCGTTAGAAGCTGGCGGAAAACGTATTCGTCCATTACTGTTATTGGCAACATATCAAGCGTTTGATTCAGAGCTTGAAAAAGTGTTTTCCACAGCTACAGCATTAGAACTAATTCATACATATTCTTTAATTCATGACGATTTACCTGCTATGGATGACGATGATTATCGCCGTGGAAAGTTAACGAATCATAAAGCTTTTGATGAAGCAACGGCAATATTAGCTGGTGATGCTCTTTTAACACATAGCTTTTATTTAGTTACAAATGATAATCATCTAACAGACAAAGAGAAAGTGAAGATTATTAGCTTGCTATCGGAAACGAGTGGACCAAAAGGGATGGTCGCTGGTCAAATACTTGATATCGATGCAGAAAATAAAACCATTAATGTCGACCAGTTAGAGAAAATTCACGTTTTAAAGACTGGCGAACTCATTAAATTTGCCGTAAAGGCTGGTGCAATTCTTGGTGGAGCAACAGAAGGGCAAATAAAGGATTTAGAATTATTTGCCTATCATTTAGGCTTATTATTTCAAATTCAAGATGATATTCTTGATGTTATTGGTGAAGATGAAAAATTAGGAAAAGCTGCAGGAAGTGATGAAGACCAAAATAAAAGCACTTATCCCAAGTTATTAGGATTAGAAAATGCGATAGCATTGCGTAATAAACATGCGCTTACTGCAAAAGAACTGTTGAATAGGACAGAAGCAAACACAGCGCTTTTAGAAGAAATCGTTGACTATTTTAACCAACGTGATCATTAATACCGAATGAACTTTCATAAAGAATGAATGTGGATTTTTCTTGAGAAACATGGTATAATATAGTTACAAAAAGGGATGGTGCAGTATTCTAGTCAGTCCTCTATTCCTGAAGGCGGGGCTAAAAATTCGCCAAAGGGCATATCGATGAAGTTTCTTGTGTTGGCTTGAGGCGCCCAGCTTTGGGTCAATGCTGGAAGTTAAGGTTTTTGGGCGATCCACAAAGGCATGTGGGCGTTGACCCAATTACCGCGGAGGCCCATCTCTGTGAAAGTAACTGAGCCAAGTTGCTTTTATGGAATGGGGTATGAACCTGCATAAAGAGTGAAGGGAAGCTTTACATGCAGCGTAGCCTGCCTTGAGTGGTCGTTGAGGGGATTAGAGTTAGGGTAATGATTAATTAGCGGCCACTGATTAATCATTAATCTCTATGAAATCAACACTGCAAAAGAGGCTAGGGAATAGCTAAAGACTGTTGAGGAAATCTCCTAGACTGTTCCAAAAGACATTTAAGTGGGATTATAGTATGGACTAAGTGGTAATCCAGTCTAGCATCTGGTGACGGAGCTAAGATGAAATTAAAGGGGAACCGCCCTAATGGCAACATGGGGTATTCATCTGGGAAAACCTACTGGACCTAAGCCATAGTTTTTACCATTTAAATGACCATTCCTTTCGTACATAACAATTAAACTTTTTAATTTGAGGTATATAATGGACGCACATATAAAAAGATCAATCAAGTTCAGCCTAACAATTGCCGTTATCACATTTGTGTTAGCGGCTATTTTTTCAATTATTTCGTCATCTATTTTAAGTAAAGTGATGTGGCTTATCGGGCTACTTGTTGTCTTATTCATTGTTTTTATTGGAGTTATTTTCGATATGCTTGGCATTGCTGCTACTGCTGCAGATGAGAAGCCTTTCCATGCCATGGCATCTGAAAAGGTACCAGGTGCCAAAGAAGCGATTCGGATTATACGTAATGCCGATAAATTTGCAAGTTTTTGCAACGATGTCATTGGGGATATATCGGGTATTGTGAGCGGTACTGCTACAGCCGTTGTCGTCATTCAAATTTCCCATTTATTGGGTCATCAAGACGGTTCGAGTATGCATATTGCATTAAGTGTTATACTGACAAGCTTAGTCGCAGCTTTAACAGTAGGTGGAAAAGCAATCGGAAAACATTATGCCATTCATTCTTCAACTAAGATTATATTTCGAACGGCAAAAGTGATTGAATTTATTGAAAAGAAATTCAAAATAAAAATATTCTAATAAACATTAATGAAAAGGACATAAACAAATGGCAAAACAAAGGTTAGATGTATTATTAGTAGAACGTAATTTAGTCGAAACGAGAGAAAAGGCAAAACGTCTGATCATGGCTGGACAAGTTTTTTCAAACGAGATGCGTTTAGATAAACCAGGCATGAAAGTCGACAGTACCCTTCCATTAAATATTAAAGGAAAAGAATTACCTTATGTAGGGCGCGGTGGATTAAAGTTAGAAAAAGCACTCGATTATTTTGATATTGATGTAAAAAACAAAATCATGGTTGATATCGGCTCATCTACAGGTGGATTTACAGACTGTGCCTTGCAACGGGGTGTTAAGTTAAGTTATGCCATTGATGTTGGCTATAATCAATTAGATTGGAAACTAAGAAATGATGAGCGAGTTATTGTGATGGAAAGAACGAATTTTCGTTATGTAACAAGTAACTTATTTACTCATGGTAAGCCAAACTTTGCAACAATCGATGTGTCCTTTATATCATTAGAGCTTATCTTGCCTGTATTACGTATGATCTTAGCCGAACAAAGTCAAATTATCGCACTAGTGAAACCACAATTTGAAGCTGGGCGAGAACAAGTAGGCAAAAAAGGTATTGTACGTGATAAGGATGTTCATATTAGTGTACTTAATAAAATCACTGAATTTGCAAGAAGTGAAGGGTATTTACTATATGGTTTAACCTATTCCCCAATTACTGGTGGGAGTGGAAATATCGAGTTTCTGCTACATTTAGGTTGGCAGGATAATTTGAATCGTCTAATTGAGCTAGATAAAAATGATGTGGCACAGATTGTTAATGAAGCACATGAGTGTCTATGAATGATTAATAGGTGGGACGAAAATGAGTAAATTGCAACGACAGATCAAAATTAGAGAACTAATCATGGAAAACGATATCGAAACACAAGATGAATTGGTAACACGTCTAAAAGAACTCGGCTTTAATGTTACACAAGCGACCGTTTCACGTGATATTAAAGAAATGCATCTTGTCAAAGTACCATCTGCTAGTGGTGAGTATAAGTATAGCTTGCCGGGTGATCAACGATTTAATCCTTTGGCAAAGTTAAAGCGCTTATTAATGGATGTTTTTGTTAAAATTGATTATGCTAATCATTTTATCGTATTAAAGACGTTACCAGGAAATGCACATGCCATCGGCGTTCTAATTGATAACTTAGAATGGGATGAAATCATGGGAACCATTTGTGGTGATGACACATGTTTAATTATTTGCCGTAATGAAGAAGATTCAGAACTTGTTCGTACGCGTTTTCTAGAAATGCTCTAATATAGCTTTGACTGTTTACATAATTGAGGTGTCAGGAGAATGCTCACTGAGTTGTCCATCCGTAATTTTACAATCATTGATGAAATATCTATCCAATTCCAAGAAGGATTAACGGTATTAACTGGTGAAACAGGTGCGGGGAAATCGATTATTATTGATGCGATTCAATTATTAATTGGCGGAAGAGGTTCTGTAGAGTTTGTCAGACATAAGAGTAAAAAAGCCGATTTAGAAGGCTTGTTTATTATTGATGATCAGCAACATCCTGTTTTTTCGCTTGCTGAACAATACGGGATAACATTGTCAGAAGGTGAATTAGTACTTGAACGTACGATTACAAATAGGGGAAGAAGTATTTGCCGGGTAAACGGTAAGCTTGTTACATTAGCAATCTTAAGGGAAATAGGCTCGCACTTAGTCGACATACATACACAACATGAAACACAGTCTTTAATGGATTCCAGCTATCATATTGAATTATTAGATCATTATAACTTCGAACAAATCCAAAAAGCAAAGGAAGAATATTTGCTCCTTTATCATAAATTGGTCAAACTTAAAAAACGTTACCGTGAATTAAGCGAAAATGAACAAAAAATGGCGCATCGACTAGATTTACTTGAATTCCAATACAATGAAATCGAACAAGCTGAATTGCAGCCTGATGAAGACATATTATTAGAAAAAGAACGCGAACAATTGGCTAACTTTGAACGGATACATCAGGCTATTTCTGAAGCTTACAATGCGTTATACGGTGAAAATAAAGGTTTGGATTGGTTTCATATTGCACAACAATCATTACAAGGTGCAAGTGATTATGATGCGTTTATTAAGGAGAAGGCTGAAGCGCTAACAAATACTTACTACAATATAGAAGAAATGACATATGACTTACGCCAATACTTAGATGAGCTTTCATTTAACCCAGAACAGTTAAATGTTATAGAAGCACGATTAAATGAGATAGATCGCCTAAAGAAGAAATATGGACCGAGCGTTATAGAAATTTTAGATTATATGGGAAAAGTTGCCGAGGAAATTGAGCAAATTACCCATAAAGATTCTCATTTACAACAGTTGGCATATCAAATTACTGAATTAGAGAAAGATGCATATTTAGAAGCAAAACAGCTTCATGAACTTCGTGTTCAGGCTGCTGAATCCTTAACAGATGACATTCACCAAGCTTTTAAAGAGTTATTTCTCGAGCACGCTAAGTTTCAAGTAACATTTGAAAGTCATGATAAATTCACAATAGATAAACGAACATCTCTTCATGAAAACGGTTTTGACCAAGTCCATTTTTATATTTCAACCAACCCTGGGGAACCATTAAAAGAATTAAATAAAATTGCTTCGGGTGGTGAGTTATCCAGGATTATGCTTGCTTTAAAAGGAATTTTTGCTAAACAAGAGCAAACGACGAGTGTGATCTTTGATGAAGTTGATACAGGTGTAAGTGGTCGTGTTGCCCAAGCAATGGCGGATAAAATTCATCATATTTCCAATGATTCGCAAGTCCTTTGTATTACTCATTTACCACAAGTTGCTGCAATGGCAGACACACATTTATTTATTCAAAAAATGGAGAAACAAGGTCGAACCGTGACAGCTGTTACGGAGTTAAATAAAATAGAAAAAGTTGATGAACTAAGTCGAATGTTAACAGGATCACAACTTACCGAAACAGCTATTCAACATGCAACTGAATTACTTGAATTAGCCGAAAAGAGGAAAAAATAATTTGTCTGAAGAGTTAGCACAGCAGCTAACTCTTTTTTATATATAAAAAGGAAATCTTACACAGTATTACTTATCTTTAACGCGTTTAAAAAGCAGGTGAAAAGGTCAAGTTATAAGTACAGATATAAAAATTGGTGTGGGTTGAAAGGAAGGAGAGTGAGACATTGAAAAAAAATGTTCGCTTTATATTTGGTTGTTTGATCTTAGTTTGCTTATTCACCATTCCTTTTATGACCCCTGTTAAAAAGTATTTATCTATTCCTAATGAAATCATGATATTGAAGGAAAATACTTCATTAGTATTTCCAAAGCTCGGAAATACCATAAAAGTTACTGCAAAAGAACAACAAATTGCCCAAACAAATTCCAAATACGAAATAGATAAACATGTTGTTGGAAACGATGAAATTATTTATCATGTCAATGGTTTGCCAATTAAAAAGGTCAATCTATCCGTATTAGAAAATAAAAAGGTTATCCCGGGCGGGCAATCAATTGGCGTTCAGCTCCAAACACGCGGTGTTCTCGTTGTTGGTCATCATCTTGTTACTACTGAAGCGGGAACTAAATCACCTGGGGAAGATGCTGATATTCAAACAGGGGACGTCATTTTAAAAATAAACAACCAAGAAATTAAAAATATGAGTGATATTAAACCATTAGTTGATGAAGCAGGGAAAAAAGAAAAGGCATTATCTGTCACTGTAAAACGAGGAAATGAGCTATTAGATACAACATTACACCCTATTAAAGATAAAAAAGAAAAGGAATATCGTATTGGTCTTTATATCCGTGATTCTGCAGCAGGGATTGGAACAATGACATTTGTCGATCCGGTAACAAAAAATTACGGAGCTCTAGGTCATATTATTTCAGATATGGACACTAAAAAGCCAATCGATATCCATCATGGCACTATTGTACGCTCCTCAGTGACGGCCATTGAAAAGGGCAATAGTGGTACACCGGGAGAAAAACAAGCTCATTTTTCAATAAAAGAGAATAAAATCGGCTCGATTAATAAAAATAGTCCATTTGGTATTTTTGGAAAGTTAAATAAAAACATGTCAAATGGCCATTATGATGAACCCTTATCAGTTGCATTACCGGATGAAGTGAAACCTGGTCCAGCAACAATATTAACTGTTGTAGATGGGGAAAAAGTTGAAGAATTCTCTGTAGAAGTAATCAGTGCCATACCACAAAAACGCCCAGCTACAAAAGGAATGGTTATTAAAGTAACGGATCCCAAATTATTAAAGAAAACAGGTGGTATCGTACAGGGGATGAGTGGTAGTCCGATTATACAAAACAACAAAATTATCGGGGCAGTTACTCATGTGTTTGTCAATGATCCGACATCAGGATATGGAGTCCATATTGAGTGGATGTTACAGGAAACCGGAATCAATTTAAGACAGGAAAATGCTCAAGCAAGTTAACGGAAAAGACTTGTGGTCAAAAGTACCACAAGTCTTTTTGTTTATAACTAAATCATTATAATCATCAAAAACTTTAGAAAAAAGAAGGATTATTCTATTTCATGTCGAATACAAATATAGGTGATTGAATCTGTCTTGAAAGGGGATAGGGGAAGTGAGTAAAATTACGGTATGTTTAGTTGATGATAATAAAGAATTGATTCGCATGTTAAAGGATTACTTTACGAAACAAGAGGATATTGATGTCATTGGTGTTGCAAATAATGGTAAAGAATGTTTAGATTTATTGAACGATATACAACCGGATGTGTTAGTACTTGATTTGATCATGCCTCATTTAGATGGGCTTGCCGTTTTACAAGAATTAAAAGCACAATCAGCAGCAGTGCCAAATGTCATTATGCTGACAGCTTTTGGACAAGAAGAAGTTATGAAAAAAGCAGTAGAGCTAGGTGCATCTTACTTTATTTTAAAACCGTTTGACCTGGATCATTTAGCTGACCAAATTCGGCAAACAAAAGGTATGCCTAGTGTATTTACATCTTCAATGACTTTATCGAGTGGAAACAAAAAACAACATAAAGTGAAAAACTTAGAAGCAAATATTACATCAGTCATTCATGAAATCGGTGTGCCGGCTCATATAAAGGGATATATGTATTTAAGAAAAGCCATTTCAATGGTATACAATGATATTGAACTTCTCGGTTCGATTACAAAAGTTCTTTATCCGAAAATTGCGATGGAATATAATACGACATCTTCACGTGTTGAGCGTGCGATTCGTCATGCAATTGAAGTAGCGTGGAATAGAGGGAATATCGAAGCGATTTCAAAGATATTCGGTTATACAGTAAGTGCATCTAAAACAAAACCGACTAATTCAGAGTTTATCGCAATGGTAGCTGATCGTTTACGCTTAGAAAATCAAGTTGTTTAATCCATAAAAAAAGCGAAGTCCTCAATTGAGAACTTCGCTTAATTATTTTTATTGAAAAAACATATCATAAAGTGAGACGATTGCTTTTTCAATATCAGATTTAAGAATACCAAACATCATGGACACCTCGGATGATCCTTGGTTAATCATTCGAATATTAACCTCGGCTCGTTTAAGCGCTGTTGTTGCTTTATGCGCGATTCCTAGCGTATTCATCATCCCTTCACCAACAACCATAATCATTGCTAATCCGTGTTCTAATTGAACAGTATCAGGATGTAATTCCTTATTAATCCGATTAATAATATTTTCTTCCTTCTCTGATGTCAACTGTGTATCTCTAATAATCACTGACATATCGTCAATACCGGAAGGGGCATGTTCAAAAGAAACACCTTCTTCTTCTAAGATAGCAAACAATTTACGGCCAAAGCCGATTTCCCTATTCATTAAATATTTACGAACATATAGGCTGCTAAAGCCTGTATCACTTGCAATTCCAACAACACAATCTTTTTGATGCTTCCGCTTTTGAACGATATGTGTTCCTTTGCTTTCAGGATTATTGGTGTTTTTAATAGCTACAGGGATGTTAGCTTTGAAAGCTGGCATCAATGCTTCATCATGAAAAACTGAAAAGCCAGCATATGATAATTCACGCATTTCTTTATATGTTAAAACATCGATTTTTTTCGGGTTTTTAACGATATTTGGATTTACTGTATATACTGAATCAACATCTGTGAAGTTTTCATAAAGTGATGCCTTAACCCCAGCAGCTACAATTGACCCCGTGATATCTGAACCACCTCGGGAAAAAGTAACCAATTCATTTGTTTTTGTATATCCAAAGAATCCTGGAATAACAAATCGTCCAGTTTGATGACGTAGTTGGTAAATGTTATCATAACTCTCGGGTAAAAGTTGGGCGTTACCAGGCTCATGACTAACAATAATACCAGCATCTTTTGGATTTAAATATGTAGCTTCTAAGCCAATTTTCTGTAAATATAGGCTAATAATCTTCGCTGAACTATCTTCACCTATTGCTTTTATTTCATCTAATTTCAATGCTTCATCTTTATCACTTTGTAAAATAGCGTAAATGGTCGCTTCAATTTCAGATACAATCGTCATATCAACCTTTAGTTCATTCGTAATTCTATTGTAACGATCAAGAATGGATTGTAAATAGAGATCTTTATCTCGCTTACTTTCCGAGTGAAAAAATTTAATTAATTGATCTGTCATTTTCTCTGTAAATTTATCGCTTTTTCCCGGTGCAGAAACAACGATAAATTTACGTTGGTCATCTTGTTTTATGATATTTCCGACTTTAATAATTTGGTTTGCATCTGCAACAGAGCTTCCGCCGAATTTTACTACTTTCATCGTAAATCTCCCCAGGTCAATGATTTTATTTTCAATCATATCATATTTTCATAAAAAAACCTTGCGGTAAGCAAGGTTTTTTTAAGTTTCAAACGACTATTTTTTCTTTTTTGTAATGAGGTTTCTCTTGCGATCTCGGTACACAATAAAACCCCCGATAAATAAAAAACCTCCGATAAGTAAGATTAATCCAACAATAAACTGGATGCTTGTATGTAAAAAGATTGGATGAAAATCATCAAATAATGTGTCACGCATGAGTTTAATGCCAATAACTGATAACACGCCGGGAATTAATAGTAATAAAAATGCAATGATTCTACCCACTTTGATGCCCCTTTATTAGTTTGTCCATACTTATTATAGCAGATATGATTTGAAAAAAGCTAAAAATTCATTTGAAAAAAATTGCAGATTGAAGTATGATAAAAGCGTGCACAATCTTGCAGGAGGAGGTTGATATGAAAAGAATTCTCATTATTGGTGCAGGGCAAATGGGAACAGCATTTCTAAAGTTACTCCATTCATTAACTTACATAAACAACATATTAGTTTTTGATTATGATCGAACTGCACTGGGAATTAAATTTGCTCGAGAAAATAACATACCATTTTGTAATCACTGGAAAGATTGTGTAAGTGGAGAAAGTAAATTTGACTTTGTTTTCATGACGATTGAGGACAGCGGGCTTCAACAGCCGTTTATGCTACAGGAAAACACGACTGTTATTCCTTACGCTTTATCACAGCTTATGTATGACTTTATTCTTAGGAAAGAAATTGAAGGTCAAATAAAGCAAACTGAATTAATGACACAGCATGAAGAATTAAAGCAAGTCAAAACCATGCTAGAAGCTATTCTTTATTCATTTGATGATGCGATAAGTGTTGTAGACCATGAAGGAAAAGGGCTTTACGTTAACCCCGCCTATACACGGATCACAGGCCTAGAAGAAAAAGACGTCATTGGCAAACCAGCAACAATTGATATCATGGAAGGCGACAGCGTGCATATGCGTGTTCTAAAGACGAAGCAACCCGTTCGTGGTGTTCGTTTACGGGTAGGTCCAAATAAGAAAGAAGTATTAGTTAATGTTGCGCCTGTCATCGTAGATCAAAAGCTTCGTGGCAGTGTCGGTGTTATTCATGACGTATCAGAAATTGTAACACTTACAGATGAACTAAAAAAAGCAAAAGAACGGATACGTAATCTCGAAGCAACATATCAATTTTCTGATATCATTGGCCACTCTGAGGAAGTGTTGTTAGCTTTAGAACAAGCGAAAGTCGGAGCTAAAGCACTTGCACCTGTACTATTAAGAGGACCTTCAGGAACGGGCAAAGAATTATTTGCTCATGCGATTCATAATGAGAGCCAGCGCCGAGACCAACCATTTATTCGTGTTAGTTGTGCTGCTTTATCGGAAAAGGTGTTAGAAATTGAACTGTTTGGTTATGTAGATGGTGCAATTCCGGATGCAAAGCCGGGTGGCAAAAAAGGATTAATTGAGGAAGCAGATGGTGGGAGTCTCTTTCTATATGAAATCAGTGAACTTTCACTCCATTTACAAGCAAGACTTCTAAATGTCATTCAAGAACAGACAATCGTTAGAATAGGTGGAACAGAATCAATTAAAGTGGATGTGCGAATGATTGCGGCAACCCATAAGAATTTAGAAAAAGCTATTCGTATGCACCGTTTTAGCGAACAATTATATTTTCAGTTAAATCGTTTGCCAATCTATATTCCACCATTAAAAGAACGCATGACTGATATCCCGTATTTAGTTGAGCATGTCATTAAAAGGCTTAATCAAGATTATGGCCGTCATGTTCAATCGATTTCAGAAGAAGCATTAAAGAAATTAATGGAATACGATTGGCCAGGAAATGTTCGTGAACTAGAGAATGTCATTGGTCGTGCGATGATCTATATGAAGCCAAACGAAGAAATGATTCAAAAACATCATTTACCGAGCTTTTGGACATATCCGATATCCTATCAAAAGGTTGAGTCACATACAGACTCAACACAAACACTAGAAGAAGCAATGGAACAATTTGAAAAAGAATATGTTATGCATGCATACCGTGTCAATCATTATAATAAGACAAAGACAGCAAAAGCGTTGGGTATTTCGATTCGTAGCTTATACTATAAAATTGAAAAATATCAACTCGATGAAGAAAAACAACGATAAGAAGTGACGTGGTATTTTTTTAAAAGTATAATAAAGCGCTTACATTACCAATTTTATAAAGGAGAGATTATTATGGGAATTTTTACCTATATGGAAAAATATGATTACGAACAACTTGTTTTTTGTCAGGATAAACAATCGGGATTAAAAGCGATTATAGCTATTCACGATACAACGTTAGGACCTGCTTTAGGTGGGACACGTATGTGGACATACAAAACAGAGGATGAGGCTATTGAAGATGCACTTCGCTTAGCAAGAGGGATGACGTATAAGAACGCTGCTGCTGGATTGGATTTAGGTGGAGGAAAAACGGTTATTATCGGAGATCCCAAAACAGATAAGAACCCAGACATGTTCCGCGCATTTGGGCGCTATATTCAAGGGCTAAATGGTCGATATATAACTGCAGAAGACGTAGGAACGACCGAGGAAGATATGGATTTGATTTATACAGAAACAGATTTTGTTACAGGGACATCAGGAGCAAAATCTTCAGGTAACCCTTCACCTGTAACAGCTTTTGGTGTGTATAAAGGTATGAAAGCAGCTGTTAAAGAAGCATTTGGTGATGATTCATTAGAAGGAAAAACTGTCGCTGTCCAAGGTGTAGGAAATGTTGCTTATAATCTATGTGAACACCTCCATAAAGAAGGTGCGAAATTAATTGTAACAGATATCAATAAACAAGCCGTTCAAAGAGCAGTTGAATCTTTTAGTGCAGAAGCCGTTGATCCAGATGATATTTACGATGTGGACTGTGATGTTTATGCCCCGTGTGCCTTAGGGGCGACGATAAACGATGATACATTAAACCGTTTAAAGGCAAAAGTTATCGCGGGATCAGCTAATAACCAATTAAAAGAAGCTCGACACGGTGATATGCTTCATGAAATGGGTATTGTTTATGCCCCTGATTATGTGATTAATTCAGGCGGCGTGATTAACGTAGCAGATGAATTGCAAGGCTATAACCAACAACGTGCATTGAAAAAGGTTGAAACAATTTATGATACGTTAGGACGTGTTTTTGAAATATCAAAACGTGATCAAATCCCATCATATATTGCAGCGGATCGTATGGCAGAAGAACGCATTGCGATGAAGAAACAATCACGTAGTCAATTTCTATTAAATGAGCATCATATTTTAAGTAGAAGATAATTAGATTTTTATGAACAGGGGTGTTAGTCTATGTCAAAAGAGTATGATTTAGTCATTCTCGGTGGTGGAACCGGTGGCTATGTTGCAGCTATTCGTGCATCACAGCTAGGGATGAAAGTGGCTGTTGTCGAAAAAGATCATTTAGGTGGAACATGTCTTCATCGCGGATGTATCCCATCAAAAGCACTGTTAAGAAGTGCAGAAGTTTATCGCCAGTCAAAACAGGCTGATGACTTCGGAATTGAAACATCTGATATAAGGTTAAATTTCTTAAAAGTTCAGGAAAGAAAAAGTAAAATTATTGAACGCCTCCATACAGGTGTACAAGGATTAATGAAAAAAGGTAAGATTGACGTTTACAATGGGATTGGTCGTATTCTTGGACCGAGTATCTTTTCACCAATGCCTGGAACGATTTCTGTTGAATATGCGGATGGTTCAGAGAATACGATGTTAATCCCGAAGCATGTTCTCATCGCAACTGGTTCAAGACCAAATACCTTACCTCATTTAGAAGTTGATGGGGAGTTTGTTCTAACATCTGATGAAGCATTAGAGATGGATGAACTGCCTAAGTCAATAATTATTGTTGGTGGTGGTGTCATTGGCATTGAATGGGCTTCGATGTTAGCTGACTTTGGTGTTGACGTAACAGTCGTTGAATATCTTGAGCAAATTTTACCAACAGAAGATCGTGACATTGCTCGAGAAGTGTCACGCCAGTTAAAGAAGAAAGGTGTTAAGATTCATACAAATACAAAGGTCTTACCAGATACATTAAAGAAAGATCAAGGCGTTATCATAGAGGCAGAAAAATCTGCTAAAACAATCTCATTAGAAGCAGAAAAAATTCTCGTTTCTGTTGGCAGAAAGGCCAATACTGAAAATATCGGTCTTGATAATACACAAATCGTCGTTGAAAATGGATTTATTCAGACAAACGATTGGTATCAAACGAAAGAGTCACATATTTATGCCATTGGTGATGTAATAGGTGGCATGCAATTAGCTCATGTCGCTTCCCATGAAGGCATTGTTGCTGTTGAACATATGGCTGGGGAAGAGAGTTATCCAATAAATATTGAGCATGTCCCAGCATGTGTTTATTCACATCCGGAAGTTGCTCGTGTCGGTTTAACAGAAGAAGAGGCTAAAAAGCAAGGGTTTTCAGTAAAAGTTGGGAAATTTCCATTTCAAGCAATCGGAAAAGCACTTGTTTTCGGGGATGCGAACGGTTTTGTTAAAATCATAACGGACGAAAAGACGGAAGATATACTCGGAATCCATATGGTCGGTCCACATGTGACAGATATGATTTCAGAAGCTGGTCTAGCAAAAGTACTTGATGCAACAGCTTGGGAAATTTCAAAAACGATCCATCCACACCCATCATTATCAGAGATTATGGGGGAAGCTGCACTAGCTGTTGAAGGATTACAAATTCACGGTTAGTTTTAAGGGTGGTCTCAATTTTAAAGGAGGGAATATTCATGTCAAAAAACCGTCATGAATCATTAGGACTATCAAATGATGATGTCATTAAAATGTATAAAACGATGTTATTAGCTAGAAAAGTTGATGAGAGAATGTGGTTATTAAACCGCGCCGGTAAAATACCTTTTGTTATTTCATGTCAAGGACAAGAGGCTGCTCAAGTTGGTGCTGCTTTTGCTTTAGATCGTGAACAAGATTATGTGGCTCCTTATTATCGTGACCTCGGTGTTGTTTTAGCCTTTGGTATGACAGCTAAAGATTTAATGTTAGCTGCTTTTGCTAAAGCAGAGGATCCGAATTCCGGTGGGAGACAGATGCCAAGTCATTTTGGTCAGAAAGAAAATCGGATTTTAACAGGTTCTTCACCAGTTGCCACACAAATACCACATGCAGTCGGAGTTGGCCTAGCGGCAAAAATGGAAGACAAAGACTTTGTTTCCTTTGTCACATTGGGTGAAGGATCAACGAATCAAGGGGATTTTCATGAAGGATTAAACTTTGCGGGCGTTCATAAATTACCAGTTATTACGATGGTTGAGAATAATGGATATGCCATTTCCGTGCCATTAGATAAACAAGTGGCTTGTGAAAGTATTGCTGACCGTGGAATTGGCTATGGAATGCCGGGGGTTTCAGTTGATGGCCATGATCCTTTAGACGTTTATAAAGTAGTTAAGGAAGCGAGAGAACGGGCAGCAAAAGGGGATGGACCAACATTAATTGAAGCCATGACAACCCGTTTTACAGCGCATTCTAGTGATGATGATGATCGCCAATATCGTGATATAGAAGAACTTGAAAAGGCTAAACAAAATGATCCGATTGTCACATTTGCTAACTATTTAAAAGAAGCAGATGTTCTAACAGAAGCAGAACTTAAAAATATTGACACTGAAATTATGGATGAGGTTAATAAAGCAACGGATTATGCTGAAGAAGCACCATTTGCTGAACCAGAAGAAGCATTAAAGTATGTTTATGAAGAATAGGGAGGGTATGACTGATGACTGTAATGACTTATATTCAAGCAGTGACCACTGCTTTAAAAGAAGAAATGATGCGTGATGAAAATGTATTTATCCTTGGGGAAGATGTCGGAAAAAAAGGCGGCGTGTTTAAAGCGACTGAAGGTTTATATCAGGAATTCGGAGAGTATCGTGTACTAGATACGCCGCTTTCGGAATCAGCGATTGCAGGAGTCGGAATTGGTGCTGCCATGTATGGTAAACGTCCCGTTGCTGAGATGCAGTTTGCGGATTTCATTATGCCGGCTGTTAACCAAATTATTTCTGAAGCTGCACGCATTCGTTACCGTTCTAATAATGATTGGTCATGTCCGATAACGATTCGTGCACCATATGGTGGTGGTATTCACGGAGGCCTTTATCATTCTCAATCGGTTGAGGCAGTTTTTGCTAACCAGCCTGGTTTAAAAATTGTGATGCCATCAACACCGTATGATGTAAAAGGTTTACTTAAAGCAGCGATTCGCGATAATGACCCCGTCTTATTTTTCGAACATAAACGTGCGTACCGTTTGTTAAAAGGAGAAGTTCCTGATGAAGATTATGTTTTACCGATTGGTAAAGCTGATGTCAAGCGCGAAGGTTCAGATGTAACTGTCATCACGTATGGACTCTGTGTTCATCTCGCCTTACAAGCGGCAGAAAAATTACAAGCAGAAGGTATTGATACACATATACTTGATTTACGGACAGTTTATCCATTAGACAAAGAAGCAATTATTGAAGCAGCAACGAAAACAGGTAAAGTCCTCTTAGTCACAGAAGACAATCTTGAAGGAAGTATTATTAGTGAAGTATCAGCCATTATTGCTGAAAACTGTCTATTTGATCTAGACGCACCGATTAAACGTTTAGCAGGGCCAGATGTCCCAGCTATGCCATATGCCCAACCAATGGAGCGTTTCTTCGTCATTGATGAAGATAAAATAGAAGCCGCTATTCGAGATTTAGCTGAATATTAATTGATATAAATTTTTAAAGGAGGTTTTTTAATGCCAATCAAGGAAATTACGATGCCTAAATTAGGAGAAAGTGTAACAGAAGGAACGATCAATACATGGCTTGTTCAAGTGGGCGACCATGTAAATAAATATGACCCAATTGCTGAAGTGATGACAGATAAGGTTAATGCTGAGGTACCTTCATCATTTACAGGTACGATTAAAGAATTGATTGCTAATGAAGGTGATACGCTTGAAGTTGGCGAGTTGATCTGTACGATTGAAGTGGCTCATTCAGAAGAAACGGTCGCTGATACAAAATCAGATGATTCTAAGGAAGAGTCTGTAGCCGAGGTTCAGTCACAGATAGATCAATCTATGAAAAAACGGTATTCGCCAGCTGTACTAAGATTAGCGCAAGAGCATGATATTGATTTACTCCAAGTTGAAGGTACAGGACGTGGCGGTCGTATTACACGTAAAGATATTGAAGAAATAATTGCCAGCGGGGAAATGCCGCAAGCAGTAGAACCTGCAAAACAAGCTACACCAGAAAAAGTTACACCAGCAGCTGTAGAAAAGCCAGCCCCAGCTGTCTTACCAGATGCTCAAACAGGTGATATCGAAATACCTGTTACAGGTGTTCGAAAAGTAATTGCAGATAATATGGTTCGGTCGAAAACAGAGATTCCACATGCTTGGATGACTGTTGAAGTTGATGTGACAGATTTAGTCAATTATCGTAATGAAGTAAAAGAAAGTTTTAAGGAAAAAGAAGGTTTTAATCTCACATATTTTGCTTTCTTTGTTAAAGCTGTTGCTCAAGCATTAAAAGAATTTCCGCAAATAAATAGTATGTGGGCAGGAGATAAGATTATTCAAAAGAAAGATATCAATCTTTCAATTGCAGTTGCTAAAGATAATGAACTCTTCGTTCCTGTTATTAAACATGCAGATGATAAGAGTATTAAAGGGATTGCTAAATCGATTTACGAATTAGCAATGAAGGCACGTACAGGAAAATTAACGATGGATGATATGCAAGGTGGAACATTTACGGTTAATAACACTGGATCATTCGGTAGTGTGCAATCAATGGGAGTCATTAATCACCCACAAGCAGCTATCTTACAAGTTGAATCGATTGTCGAACGTCCTGTCGTAATAAATGGAATGATTGCGGTTCGTCATATGGTTAATCTTTGTTTATCGCTCGATCATCGCATATTAGATGGTTTAATATGTGGTCAATTCTTAGCCCGCATTAAAGAGATTTTAGAAAATATGAACAAAGATACGATTTCAATATATTAATTGTTAAAAATTGAATTCTCATTCTAAACTTGGTAAGCTAATGTTGTTACTAGTTTAGATAAAGGTGGGTTACAATATGGATTTCAATATGTTTATGAACGATGTCGTTAACGCAGCTCGTGAAGATATAAAAGAAGCAGGCTATGAGGAACTGACGACACCAGAAGAAGTTGATGAGGCATTAAATCGTAAAGGGACAACCCTTGTGATGATTAACTCTGTCTGTGGTTGTGCTGGTGGTATTGCTCGTCCTGCTGCTGCCAATGCGATTCATTATGATAAGCGCCCAGATCATCTTGTGACTGTTTTTGCAGGCCAAGATAAAGAGGCAACAGAAAAAGCCCGTGAATATTTCGTTGGCTATCCGCCATCATCACCATCATTTGCCTTTTTAAAGGACGGAGAGATTCTTGCAATGATTGAGCGTCATGATATTGAAGGTTTCAGTCCAGTAGAAGTCATGACAAAGCTCCAAGCTGTTTTTGATGCTCATTGTGAAGAAGTTTAATCTCATATAATAAATGAAAAACAAGGCTGCCCTATAAGGTATGCCTTGTTTTCATCTATTGAATAAAAGGCTACTTCATCATTAAAGGAGATATGATTGTGAAAATTGGCTATCGTACAATAAAAACAGCTGTAGGCACACCGATTGCCATATCTATAGCACAATTTCTTGGGCTAGAAAACCATGTGACCGCCGGCATACTGACGATGCTTTGTATTCAGCCATCGCGGAAACAATCTGTTGTTAGTGCATGGGACCGATTCTTAGCATCTATTATAGCGAGCTTATTTTCGTTTTTTTTCTTTGAGTTATTCGGCTATAATACGATTATTTTAGGGATTATGTTGGCATTTTTTATCCCGACGACCGTGATGTTAAACGTAACCCAAGGAATAACGACGAGCTCAGTCATCATTATCAACCTGTATAGTGCTCAACATATTGATTATCCATTTTTATTTAATCAATTCATGCTTATTTTTGTAGGAATTGGTGTCGGTTTATTAGTAAATTTATATATGCCAAGTTTGGATCGATCTTTAAAAGCTAAACAAAAAGAACTCGAACATTATTTTCAAGTTATTTTATTTGAAATTGCTCTTTATATCCGGAATAAAAACATGGATTGGGACGGAAAAGAACTTGTTAGTGCGAAAGAATTACTCGAAGAAACGCTTGATTTAGCAGAATTAGACCGAGAAAATCATATGCTTCGTTCTGAGCATACGTATTATGAATATTTTACCATGCGACATAAACAATTTATACTTCTTGAAAAAATGCTCCCATTAGTAACAAAATTACCGAATCAAGATACCGTCTCAGAACAAATCGCAGACTTCTTTGAGAAACTCTCTGAAGCTGTTCATCCTGGAAACACAGCGATTGTTTATCTTAATGAATTGGAACGATTGCGCGAGGAGTTTTTAAATGAAGAATTACCTGAGACACAGGAAGAATTTACGACACGGGCTAATCTATTTCGCTTACTACATGAAATTGAGGATTATTTATTAATTAAGAAGCGGTTTAAAAAATCAGATTTATCATTTCCTAAACGGGTAAAAAAGACTGGACAATCATGACTGACGCTTCCAGTCTTTTCCACATTTTATAATATAGAAGCTAGTCCTATAGTAACCGTAGATAATATCATAGCAAGAATCATTAAATAAACGATAATTTTCATTCGGCGTTCCCGTTTGGATGGTTTTCTTGTATATGATTTTTGTGGTTTAGTAGACATGTTTATTTCCTCCTTTAAACGAGCATCTTAATAGTATTTTAACGTTTAATTGATATTTGGACAAGAAAAGATTTACTTCATGGTTAAGTTTACATAAGGGGTGAGGTGCTAGTGAATAAGAAACCAAGCTTTAAACGCATTGATCATATCGGGATAGCTGTTCGTAGCATTGATGCTACTCTTCCTTTTTATACGGAAATTCTTGGTCTTATGTTAACAGGAATTGAAACGGTTGAATCGGAAGGCGTGCGGGTTGCCTTTTTAAAAATTGGTGATGTCCAACTTGAGTTACTCGAGCCGTTATCCCTTCAATCAACGATCTCACATTACATAGATAAGTATGGCGAAGGAATACACCATATTGCCCTTGAAACATCAGAAATCGAACAGCAGATGAAACATATCGTTGAACACGGTGGAGAATTGATTTACGATCAGCCACGTACAGGAGCTAATCAAACACGTATGACCTTTATACATCCACGATCTGCTCATAGCGTCTTATATGAACTATTAGAAAAGAAGACAATATGATAAACTAAAGATAGACTGTTGTGTTTTAGGAGGAATTTGATGAGCCAAATAAGTGTAAACAAACAACGATTAATCGAAGAATTTATCGAACTTGTACAAATCGACTCTGAAACGGGTCATGAAGCACAGATTGCTTCCGTGTTAAAGGAGAAATTTTCTAGCTTAGGTCTGGAAGTGATTGAAGACGATGCTAAGGCAATCACAGGGCATGGGGCAGGTAATTTGATTTGTACATTAAAAGGGGCAAAAGAACATGTTGATCCTATCTATTTTACATCACATATGGATACCGTTGTTCCAGGAAAAGGGGTAAAACCATCGATTAAAGATGACTATATTGTGTCAGATGGCACAACGATACTTGGAGCGGATGATAAAGCGGGACTTGCTGCTATTATTGAAACGATTCGATGTTTAAAAGAAAACAAAATTGAGCATGGTGATGTTCAATTTGTTATTACAGTAGGTGAAGAATCTGGTTTAGTTGGTGCGAAAGCATTAGACAAAGAATTACTTTATGCTAAGTTTGGCTATGCGATTGATAGTGATGGTGATGTTGGTGATATTATTGTTGCTGCACCAACACAAGCGAAATTACATATAGAGATAAAGGGAAAACCAGCACATGCTGGTGTCGCACCGGAAAAAGGGATATCTGCCATTACCCTAGCAGCTAAGGCGATTGCTAAAATGCCTCTAGGCCGTATTGATGAAGATACAACAGCAAATATTGGTCGCTTCGCTGGTGGAAAACAGACAAATATCGTTTGTGATTATGTTGAAATCCATGCAGAGGCGCGTTCACTCGTTCCGGAAAAAATAAATAAGCAAGTTGAAACAATGAAAGAAGTATTTGAAACAACTGCAGAAGCCTACGGTGGGGAAGCAGTCGTTGATATTAAAAAGATGTATCCTGGCTTTTCACATGAAGCGGGTGAAGAAGTTGTTGAAGTAGCGCGGTCAGCAGCGAAAAATATCGGCAGGACGAGTAAGCTACTTAAAAGTGGTGGCGGTAGTGATGCGAATATCATTAGTAGCTACGGCATTCCAACTGTTAATTTAGCTGTCGGCTATGAAGAAATCCATACCATTAACGAACGAATTCATGTTGATAACTTAGAAAAAATCGCAGAACTCGTCTATGCGATTATTATTGAAGTAGCAAATAAGGCCTAATATGAAAAAAATCCTAGTTTAATACTGGGATTTTTTCGTGAAATGACAGAGGTGTCATAAGATGTTACAGTTTAAACCACAAAAAGGGAGAGTTATTTTTCATATTGATATGAACTGCTTTTATGCGTCTGTAGAAATGGCATATGATCCATCATTAAAAGGTAAGCCATTAGCGATTGCAGGCAATCCTGAAGAAAGAAAAGGGATTATCGTGACGAGTAGTTATGAGGCACGAGACGAGGGTGTTTATACAACAATGCCTCTATGGGAAGCACGTAAAAAATGTCCTCATTTAATTGTTAAAAAGCCGAATTTTGATCGTTATCGCAAGGCATCAAGAAAAATATTTAGTTTGCTCACGGAAGTCACACCTTTAGTAGAGCCTGTCTCCATCGATGAAGCTTATTTAGATGTAACAGAGACGCATCATCCAGGTGGTCCTATTCAATTAGCTAAAGATTTGCAAAACCGCATATACACTGAATTAGATTTACCATGTAGTATCGGGATTGCACCAAATAAATTTCTTGCAAAAATGGCTTCAGATATGAAAAAGCCAATGGGCGTGACGATTTTAAGAAAGCGTGAGATAGAAAAGATCCTTTGGCCACTTCCAATTGAGAAAATGTACGGTGTTGGTAACAAGACGGCTAAAAAGCTTCATACGTTGCAAATTGAAACCATTGGTGATTTAGCAAATAAAGATGTTTATATATTAAAGCAAATGTTAGGTATTAATGGAGAACGATTAAAGAATCGCGCTAATGGAGTTGATTTACGTCCAGTTGATCCAGATGCGGTTCATGAATTTAAGAGTATTGGTAGTTCACAGACGTTGCCACAAGATACAACGGATGAACGTGAAATCATCCGTTTGCTATCAGAACTAGCTGATAACGTGATGCGCCGTACGAAACGAAAAGAAAGAGCAGGTAGAACGGTACAATTAATGATTCGTTATTATGACCGTCAAACGATAACCCGTAGTAAAACATTACCGTACTATATCGATGATAAGGCTGATATGATAACTATTGCAACTGAATTATTAGACAATCATTGGGATCGTCGCCCCATTCGCTTATTAGGTGTGACATTACAAGATGTTGAAGAGACGAAGCATATTGCTAAACAATTAGACCTCTTTACATATGAAGAGGAAGCTGAGAAAGAAAAACTCCACGATACAATCGAACAGTTAACTGAAAAATATGGAAAAAATCCTTTCAAACGACTTGCTGATTCTGAAGATTCATTGGAACCGCAGACAAGTTTTCAAAAGGATTTTCTCGATGATTTTTTATCCAATAAATAATCTTATTTCATGATTTTTTTAATGAGCTGTTGCATTATCCTTCCACTGGGGTAGCGAAAAGGTAAATCAAAGCGTGTCGATTGTTTTAAAATACTTTTCTTATGAGTAAACGTTTCAAAGCTATATGCACCATGATAATGCCCAAGACCACTTGCACCAACTCCGCCAAAAGGTAAGTGGGGATTTGCCAAATGATATACTGTGTCATTTATACAACCACCGCCAAAGGAGAGTTGCTCTAATACGCGTTGTTCGTTTTTCTTATTCTCGCCAAAATAATAGACGGCCAGTGGTTTATCTTTTGATTGAATAGCCGAAATGACATCACCCATATTTGAAAATGTAAGAATAGGTAATATAGGACCGAAGATTTCTTCTTGCATAACAGGATCATCCCATGTTACATCATCTAACAGAGTAGGCTCAATTTTTAATTGAGCTTGATTATAATGTCCACCATGTATAATATGTTTTCTGTTTTTAAGAAGTCCGGTTAAACGATTAAAATGTTTTTCTGTTATCATTCTAACAAAATCCTGGTTCTCAAGTGGCTGTTTACCGTAAAAAGAACGAATATACTTTATGAGTTGTTTAATAAACTTCTTTTTGATTTTTTCATGCACATAAACATAATCTGGTGCTACACATGTCTGCCCAGCATTCGTAAATTTCCCCCAGATCATTCGTTTTGCCGCTAATTGAAGATGAGCATCCTGATCAACAATAGCTGGGCTTTTACCTCCAAGTTCTAGTGTGACAGGGGTTAGAAACTGGCTTGCTTTTTCCATAATAATTTTTCCTACATGTGTACTTCCCGTAAAAAAGATATAATCAAATTGTTCATTTAATAATTGTTGAGTCGTTGTTTGATCACCTTCAATAACCGCAAAATAATGACTTGGAAAATAGTGACTAACCAACTCTTTTAATAAATCCGAGACATGTGGACTATACTCAGATGGTTTTAAAATAACCGTGTTTCCTGCAGCTATCGCACCAATAGCTGGAGCAAGTGATAATTGCAGTGGATAATTCCACGGGGCTATGATGAGAACAACTCCATATGGTTCTTTTAAAATATAGCTTTCCGATCCTTTGTGAGTGATTGGTGTTGGTACTTTTTCCGGTTTCATCCAATCTTTTAAATGTTTAATAGCAAAATCTATTTCTAAATATAGGATACCGAGCTCTGTTGTCAATGCTTCATAGGAAGATTTATTTAAATCTTGTTTTAATGCATGGTAAATTGCTTTTTCATTTTGCTTTAGCATTTGTTTTAATCGTTTCAACTGTTTTTTCCTAAACGAATAGTCTTTCGTCTGTTGGCTAAAAAAATATGTCCGTTGTGATAATAAAACCTTATGATGATTTGGCAATTTTATCACCTCCATTTAGCTGTTACGTCGAATAAGCTCTTCCTCGTAAAAATCTGTTGCGAGTACCGTGTTTTTAAAAATCTGTTTTGCTTCATCAAGTAATGCAGCATAGTCTTGTTCTTGATAACGTGATGAAATATGTGTCAAAATTAGCTTTTTGACAGTACCAAGTTTTGCTAATTGAGCAGCTTGTTTTGTTGTTGAATGATGATATTTTTTAGCTAAATCTTCATGGTCCTTACTAAAAGTTGCTTCATGCACAAGGACATCAGAATTTTTGATAAATGTATGGTATTGTTCATGTGCTATTGTATCACCAAGGATTGATACGATTCTTCCAGGTCGTGTCGGTCCGAGAATCTGTTTACGGTCAATGATTGTGCCATTTGGTAGTGTGTATGTTTCGTTTTCGATAATTTCTTTATAGATTGGACCTGGGGAAATACCGAGTGCTTTTAGCTTGTCTACTTGTAATTTACCAGGACGATCCTTTTCTTCGATTCGAAAACCGTAGCTTGGAATTCCATGGTCAAGTTTTTTACAATACACATTAAATTGTTTCGTTTCTAATATCTTTCCTTCACTAAGTTCGACGATATGAAGGGGATAAGAAAGATGTGTTTCACTTATGGCCAAACTTGTTTCTACATATTGTTTAATGCCTTTTGGACCGTAAATTGTTAATTTATCACCATCCTGAAAGGAACGACTGCTTAAAAACCCCGGCAAACCAAAAATATGATCACCGTGGAGATGGGTAATAAAAATATTATTTATTTTTCGTGGTTTGATAGATGTATGTAAAATTTGGTGTTGGGTTCCTTCACCACAATCAAATAGCCATACACTATTTGATTCTTGTAGTAGGGAAAGAGCGATTGCCGATACGTTACGTTCTTTAGAAGGCATACCCGCACCTGTTCCTAAAAATGTTAGTTTCATTTTTAAACCTCCATTTATATCCGAAAAAGGCTTCGTATTCGCCGTGCTTTATGTGGGACATCTGTTATTATACCATCACATTTCTTATGGAAGCATCTTAAAAGTTGTCGCCGTTTGTTAACGGTGTAAACACGCAATGGCATGTTTTCTCTACGGCTTTGTTCGACGATGTTCTTTCGTAGCAAGCGATAGCGAACGTGTAACGCTGTTGCTCCGAGTGTTTGCGCATATTCAACAAGATCCTTGCGTTTTTGAGAGGTGAGTAAAGCTGTTTGAATATGTGTCATTTTCGCCAAACGCTGAATGCTTGTCGGATTAAAACTCGATAAAATCGTTCGATCTGCTACTTGAAAATGTTCGACCATTTCAAGGACAATGTCTTCTAAATGTTTATAAGCTACTTTATTATTTTTTAATTCTAGATTGATTGTAAGTGGTTTATCTTCCACCCATGTTAAAAAATCTTCTAAAGAAACAACAGGCGTTTCAATGAACTTTTTGGAAAACCAGGAGCCGACATCAAGCGTAGATAACTCCTGGTAAGTCAAGTCTTTAACATATCCTTTTCGATTCGTCGTGCGATTTAGACGAATATCATGAAATAACACTGGGATGTGATCTTTTGTTAACTGCACATCTGTTTCAATTGCATCTGCTTTTAATTGATAAGCCATTTCGAAGGCAGGCATCGTATTTTCAGGAGCTAGCTTACTCGCCCCTCGGTGAGCAAATATTTTTCCACACATATTATACACCTCTCGTTTGATTGTGTTGTATTTTCTTCGAGTTGTCAATTCATTCTATGTGACAATTCGTCTTAAAAGGGATAGAATAGAATGAAACTGAATGGTCATTCATTTTAGGAGGTTGCATATGGCAGTTTCTAGACATGCTATTCATCAAATCACAGTACCAACTCCATTTCCAGTCGGGGATGTACATATGTACTTGTTGACAGGTGACGTACTTACATTAATTGATACAGGAGTTAAAACGAAAGAAGCATGGGAAGCTTTAAATGATCAGTTAAAAAGCATCGGTTATAGTGTTCATGATATTGAACAGGTTGTTTTAACACACCATCATCCTGATCATATTGGGTTAATCGATCAATTACCACGGGTTAAACAGATTGCTGCTCACGCATATATTGACCCTTGGTTAACACGTGATCAGGTATTTTTTGAGCAATACGAATTGTTTTATGAACGCTTTTTTAAACGTTGTGGTGTCCCAGGTGATGTGAGAAGTTCTTTACAAGGGTATCGTGGGATGCTTCATTATATTGGAACAGGTGAAGTGACACATGAGCTTACAGATGGAGATATTCTACCTGGACATGATGATTGGCAAGTCATCGATACAAAAGGCCATGCACAAAGCCACTTATCATTTTTTAACGAGAAAGATGGAACGTTTATCGGTGGTGATCATCTTTTATACCATATTTCACCGAATCCATTATTAGAACCTATTGACCAAGTTGAACGTGCGAAACCACTTTTACAATATCAAACGAACTTAAAAAAATGCCTTTCACTTGATATAAAGAGCGTCTTACCAGGACATGGCCCCGTATTTTCTAATATTTCATCACCTATTGCAAAGCAATTAAAGGAACAACAAGAACGAGCTTCTGTTGTATACAAGATGATTCAACAAAAGCCACGTACACCATTTGAGATTTGTAAAAAGCTATTTCCAACACAATATAGGACACAATTGGTATTTACGATGTCTGAAACAGTTGGGCAACTCGATTATTTAGAAGCACATGATAAACTTATAGCAAGTGAAGAAAACGGTGTACTCGTTTATCGTATTAAAGAGCCATCTGAATGAGATGGTTTTTTTTGTTAGAAATCACAACTTGAAAAACGGAACATATATTCGTATAATAGGAGGTGCATAATGAAGAAAGGGGATTGGGTGGGATGATTGATTATGGTGCATTACCGAAACGGACGATTTTTTGTATCGATATGAAAAGCTTCTATGCGAGTTGTGCTGCACTTGACAGAGGGTTAGACCCATTAACAACTTACTTAGCTGTTGTCGCTGATACAAACCGGGAAGGAAGTGTCGTTTTAGCTGCTACACCAGTACTGAAACATGAATTTGGTATTCGGACTGGCAATCGTCTATTCGAAATTCCCCGAGATGATCGAATTATCATCGTTCCCGCACAAATGAATTTATATTTAAAAGTATCCGTTGAGATTACACGTTTATTTAATAAATACGTTCCACAAGAAGCGATTCATACGTACAGTGTGGATGAAAGCTTTTTAGATGTTTCTGGTACTTGTCGGCTTTTTGGAGATTATGATCAATTGGCTAAACGAATCATCGATGAATTAAAAGATACATTCGGCTTAACCGCTACGATTGGGATAGGTCCGAATATGTTAATGGCAAAATTATGTCTTGATTTAGAAGCGAAAAAGACGAGAATTGCTCATTGGACATATGATGATATTCCGACGAAATTATGGCCTATTAAGCCTTTGTCAAAGATGTGGGGAATTGGTCGTCCGTTAGAAAAGCGACTCAATCGTATGGGAATCATAACAGTTGGTGATTTAGCTCACTATCCTTTAACTCAATTAGAAAAAGTTTTCGGTGTAATGGGTAACCAACTATATTATCATGCGCATGGTGTTGATTTATCACAATTAGAGACCCCGCTTTTAACAGAGCAAGTCAGTTATGGAAAAAGCCAAATCTTATTACGTGATTATCATCATCCAGAAAAAATCGCTCATGTTATTTTAGAAATGTGTGAAGAAGTTGCAAGAAGAGCTCGGGAAGATCGGAAAGCAGGGCGAACGATTTATCTTGGCATTGGTTATAGTAAACATGATGGTGGAGGGGGCTTTTATCGTTCGCTCTCTCGAGAAACACCTACAAATATAACGATGGAAATATATGCGGCTTGCATGTATTTGTTTCGGCAATTTTATACGCATAAAACGGTCCGAAAAATATCGGTCTCATTGGGACAGATTGTTGAAGACAACCAACTGCAATTGCAATTATTTGCAGGAAATCGCCTTCGTGAACAGAACCTCGGTTACGTAATGGATGATATTCGCCAATATTATGGTTCAGATGCTTTATTACGAGCTATCTCTTTTACAGAATATGGAACAGCTAGACATCGCAGTCAATTAGTAGGGGGGCATTACGCGACATAAAGAAACGAGGCAGCTTGGTGCCCCGTCTAACTTTAACGATGCTGTGTATAAGTAATTGGCTTCGTCAATGTTTGAATATGTTCGTATAAGTCATCATTCATTGTATCTGTTAAGTCGATGGTGATATTTTCTTGAAGTTGTTTTAAAGAACTAGCTCCAAAAACAACACTGCTAACTGCTGGGTGTTTTAGTATATAAGTCAATGCAAGTTCATTTAGATTTAGATTTAATTGATTTAGCTGGTCGAATATCGTTAAAAGCTCGTCAGTGGAATAGTTTAAGTAGCCTTGTTTGCCTTTCTCGAAGATTCTATTTCTACCGTTCGTCGTTAGCATTCCTTGAGCCAAAGGTCCACGAGCTAGTACACTAATACCTTCTGATTCGAGCAATGAAAGAACTGCTTCTTCTGGTCGGCGATCAAGTAGATTATATTGCATCATCACAGCATCAATATTCGATCGCTTTACATATTCACGAATCACATTTGGTCGAATTGAAGAAATACCGTATGCACGAATAAGTCCTTCTTTTTTTAATGTCTCAAAGGCATCAATCGTTTCATCGATTGGATCGTCAATCGTACCACCATGTAACATATAAAAGTCAATATAGTCCGTTTGAAGTCTCTGTAGGCTCTGTTTAACAGCTTCTAAAATATATTTTTTGGAAGGGTCCCAGAACCAATCTTTTTTGTGCGAATCGAAATGATTACCTACTTTTGTCGTTAAAATAATTTGCTTGCGTCTGTCTTTAATAACTTCTCCAATGATCTCTTCATTGATGCCAAAATCATATAAATCCGCTGTATCAAGATGATTAATGCCATAATCAAGAGCCGTATCAACAATTTGTTTTGCTTGTTTCTTGTTTGTTCCAAGTGACATACATCCTAAAGTGAGTTCAGAAATATAAAGGTCGGATTGACCGAGTCGATTCTTCTTCAAACATAACACCCTCCTCAAATGATAGCTCCTTCTATTTTAAGAATCGTTCAATAAAAAGGCAAGCGTATGTTACAATTGAGAGGATTGGTTAAACTATAGCTGAGGTGACACAGATGCGTAAATTTGAAGAAAAAACAATTAAAACTGAACATATATTTCAAGGAAAAGTTGTCCAATTACAAGTGGACGATGTCGAGTTACCGAATGGGCAATATTCAAAGCGAGAAATTATTAAACATCCTGGGGCAGTAGCGGTTATTGCTATTACGCCAGATAAAAAAATCGTCTTCGTTGAGCAGTATCGAAAACCACTAGAGAAATCATTAGTCGAAATACCAGCTGGAAAATTAGAACCAAATGAAGAACCTCTTACAACAGCTCGTCGTGAATTAGAAGAGGAGACGGGTTATACAACGACAGATTTAACATTGGTGACATCATTTTATACATCACCAGGATTTGCAGATGAATTAATGTGCATCTATTTAGCTAAGGATCTTGTTCGTTTGGAAGATCCACCTAAAGGAGATGAGGATGAATTTGTTGAAGTGATCGAATTGACACTTGATGAAGCACAACAATATGTGAAAGAACAACGCATTCATGATGCTAAAACAAATTATGCCGTCCTTTATCTCGAATCAATGGGGCTATTAAAATGAGTTTACAAACATATTTTGCTGATATGCATATTCATATTGGGCGTGATAAATGTAATCAACCTGTAAAAATTACCGCCTCAAATCAATTAACATTAACACGTATTCTAAAAGAAGCGAGTCGTCGTAAAGGAATTGATTTGATTGGGGTTATCGATGCTCACGCTCCGAATGTCTTGCTTGAATTAAAGGAGCTTTTAGAAGCTGGTTTTGCGACTGAATTAACTGATGGTGGTATTCGCTTTGAAAAGGTGACGCTGTTATTAGGAGCTGAGATTGAAGTATATGATGCATATTGCCGGGGTCCGATTCATGTGTTATGTTATGTTCCCACTGTTGAATCAATGGATATATTCTCATCTTGGTTAAAAGGGCGCATGACAAATATTTCATTAAGCTCACAACGATTTTACGGTTCGGCTCAAGAACTACAACAAAAGGTAAAAGAGTTAGCAGGTCTATTTATTCCAGCTCATGTATTTACGCCTTTTAAGAGTTTATATGGTAAGGGAGTTGTCACATCTTTACGAGAAGTGTTAGACCCAAAACTGATTGATGGTATTGAGCTAGGCTTAAGTTCCGACACATCGATGGCAGATCAAATACAAGAACTCCATTCGTATACGTTTTTAACGAATTCTGATGCCCATTCACTAAAGAAAATTGCTAGAGAATATCAACAAATTGCTTTAAAAGAACCATCGTTTAAAGAGTTTTCGCTAGCACTTAAACAAGAAGATGGAAGAAGATGGATACGTAACTTCGGTATGAATCCTAAACTTGGGAAATATTATGCAACTGTTTGCCAAGAGTGCATGCATCAGAATAAGCCCGGCGCTAATCAATGTGTTCAGTGTGGCGGAAAGAAAATCATTAAAGGGGTAAGAGACCGCATAACAGAAATCGGCCAAGCGGATATGAAGCGTATAAATCGTCCTCCTTACTTATATCAAGTACCTCTGGAATTTCTACCAAAACTAGGTCCGAAAACATATGAACGATTACTAACCCATTTCAATACAGAGATGAATATTCTCCATCATGTATCATATGAGCAATTAATTCAGGTGATTCAGCCAAGTTTAGCTATGCTAATTATTCAGATGCGTGAAGGGAAACTTGATATTATCCCTGGTGGGGGTGGCAAATATGGACGAGTTAAAAAATAATATATAAATCTCTATTTTAAGACATGTTTACTAGATATCCTTCATAGATTAATGATATAAATGGTCAGAGAAATGGAGGATATCAATGTATACACAAAAAATCATTTTGACTCACTTTAAAGAACATGCGACAACATATGTATTTACAGTGATTTTATTTTTAACCGGTATTATGTTCGGTGCGTTTATCGTAAATAGCATGCATTTTGTCCAAAAGCAAGATCTCTTTTTTTATTTAGAAAAATTTTTTGGGCAACTGGCTACAGAGGATTTTTTGAATCGCCTTGATATTTTAAAAAGTAGCTTTGCCTATCATGTTAAATATCTCTTCTTTATTTTTATTTTAGGTCTGTCAATCATCGGGTTACCACTCGTTTGGATTTTGTTGTTTTTAAAAGGTTTAGTTGTTGGGTTTACCGTCGGTTTTCTCGTTAATCAACTTGGCATGAAAGGTTTCTTTATTGCAAGCATAGCAGTTGCACCACAAAATCTCTTAATTATACCAATCTATTTAATTGCCGGGAGTCTGTCGATGATTTTCTCGTTAACCTTATTCAACAAACTCGTTTCTCGTAAATTCTCACAACCGATTTTTAGACCATTTGCACAATATTTAGTTGTTTTTCTCTTTCTTATGGTGATATCGTTCCTAGCTGCAACAATTGAAGCTTTTATTACAAATGAAGCGATGCAATCACTGATTAAATCATATTATACATCAAAATAATACGAATGAACTTAAAATCGTATGGGCTTTTTCGTGTAAAACGAATTATACTTTGACATGATTTTTTTGTGTGCATATAATAAAGATGGGATATGAGGGAGGGAAGCTCATGGAACATCGTCTAGATCGAATAAAAAAACAACTTCATGCACAAAGTTATAAATTGACTCCACAACGTGAAGCTACCGTTAAAGTATTGTTGGAGCGTGAAGAAGATCATTTAAGTGCGGAAGATATTTATTTATTAGTTAAGGAAAAAGCTCCGGAAATTGGCCTAGCCACGGTCTATCGAACATTAGAGCTTTTATTAGAATTGCAAATCGTTGAGAAAATAAATTTTGGTGATGGTGTTTCGAGGTATGATTTACGTCAAGAAGGACTGGAACATTTTCATCACCATCTTGTGTGTGTTGAATGTGGATCGATTCAAGAGATATTTGAGAATCTATTAGTTGATGTTGAAAAGAAAGTTGAAAAGGAATGGGGATTTCAAGTACAAGATCACCGATTAACATTTCATGGGGTATGTAAACAGTGTCAACAAGCAACTACTCTGAAAAAAGCGCGGACAACGAAATAGTTCATTAAAATAACTTTTAGCCAATGACATGTATAAAATCTCTCTTTTTTGGCATATCTTTTAACAAGTAGTATTGAGAAAGAGGTTATGCTAGATGAAGAGAATGGTTTGGCATTCATTAAAAGTTTTTATAATTTTTATTGCGTGTACGCTCTTGTTTTATTTCGGGCTACGTTTTATGCATTTAGAATATGAACAATTCCATCGTTATGAACCACCTGAAGGTCCTGCTATTAAAGTGTTTCATAACGATGATGTGAAGCGTTTTAGACTATTCTTTAGATTTGGAGAATAATTTGATGTTACAATATGCGATAGATGATTTCCTACATTATTTACAAGTAGAAAAAGGACTAGCACCAAATACGTTGAGTGCGTATGAGCAAGATTTAACGACGTATCGTCAATTTATAGCCAAAGAACGATTGAAATCAGAATGGACAGATGTTACAAAACTCGATTTGATTCAATATTTTAGTTCGCTTAAAGAAAATGGTAAAGCGGCAACGACCATAGCGAGAAACGTGTCCTCATTACGGATGTTCCATCGCTTTTTATTACGGGACGGTATCGTAAATAACGATGTTAGTGAACATATTAACACTCCAAAAAAGCCACGTAAATTGCCAAATGTATTATCAACATTAGAAGTTGAAAAACTGTTATCTATTAACATAAAAACGCCACTAGATATGAGGAATAAAGCAATGATTGAGTTGCTTTATGCGACGGGGTTACGTGTAACTGAATTAATCGAACTGAATCAAAGTGATTTTCATCGGACGATGGGCTTTGTACGTTGTGTGGGCAAAGGGTCAAAAGAAAGGATTATACCAGTTGGAGATATTGCTTTACAAGCAGTTAACGACTATATAGATACAGCGAGACCTAAGCTAGTCAAACAAAATAAATCTGAAAACGCTCTCTTTCTTAATCACCATGGACGCCCTTTAACGAGGCAAGGGTTTTGGAAGATTATTAAACAACTAGCGCAAGAAGTTGGCATTAAAAAGCAAATTTCACCACATATGTTGCGTCATTCATTTGCGACACATTTATTAGAAAACGGGGCCGATTTAAGAGCTGTTCAAGAAATGCTCGGACATGAGGACATTTCAACAACAGAAATTTATACTCATGTTACGAAGACGCGAATGAAAGAAGTTTATAATAAATATCACCCACGTGCTTAATTCTTCTTTTTTAGTTGTCTGACATCATACAACTAAAACATCATTTAAATTAGGAGGTTGAAAAATATGAAGAACTTTAAACGAATCTTTCTCGTTGTACTCGACTCAGTTGGTTTTGGTGAAGCAACAGATGCTGAACAATATGATGATAAAGGTGCTGATACAATTGGTCATATTGCAGAGGAGATGGGTGGGCTACATATGCCACATATGGAAATGTTAGGTTTTGGTAATATACGCCCAATAAAAGGAATCTCAGCTGTTCATCCAGCACGAGCTCATTATACGAAAATGCAAGAAGCATCTGTTGGTAAAGATACAATGACTGGTCATTGGGAAATCATGGGGTTACATATTGATAAACCGTTTCGAACATTTCCAAACGGATTTCCGAATGAATTAATTTCCAAACTCGAAGAAAAAACAGGTCGAAAAGTGATTGGAAATAAACCAGCATCCGGAACAGCTATTATAGAAGAATTAGGAAAAGAGCACATTGAAACAGGTGCCATCATTGCCTATACTTCAGCGGACAGTGTGTTACAAATTGCTGCACACGAAGAAGTCGTTCCGCTTGAGGAATTGTATCATATTTGTGAGATAGCTCGTAAACTAACACTAGATGAAAAATATATGGTTGGACGCGTGATTGCTAGACCATTTATCGGAGAAATTGGCAACTTTACACGTACAGCTAATCGACATGATTATGCGTTAAAACCGTTCGGACGTACAGTGATGAATGAATTAAAAGACAATCATTATGATGTTATCGCTCTTGGAAAAATAGCAGATATTTATGATGGAGAAGGGGTAACAGAGGCCGTTCGAACAACAAGTAATGATGATGGCATGATTAAACTAATAGAAGCTGTCGATCGTGATTTCCATGGCTTATGTTTCTTGAATCTTGTTGATTTCGATGCGAAATATGGGCATCGCCGTGATCCAATAGGTTATGGAAAAGCACTTGAAGCATATGATCGCCAGCTAATTGATGTGCTTAATAAACTAACATCAGATGATTTATTAATCATTACGGCTGATCATGGAAATGATCCGACACATCATGGTACAGATCATACGAGAGAATATGTCCCACTCATAACTTATTATCGTGACATTATTGAAGGAAAACAGTTACCACTTAGAGAAACATTTGCAGATATCGGTGCGACTATTGCTGATAATTTTAATGTTACTCTTCCAGAATACGGGACAAGCTTTTTAAAACAAATGACAGGGGAGTGATTGAATGGACGTGAATTATATTAAAGAGGCAAGTGCATTTATTGAAAAACATATTGATAATAAACCAGCAATTGGTCTTGTTCTAGGCTCTGGATTAGGTGTCTTAGCTGAAGAAATTCAAGATCCAGTTATGATTAATTATGAGGACATTCCTCATTTTCCGACTTCTACTGTAGCGGGACATAAGGGCCGCCTTGTAATAGGAACACTACAAGGAAAACATGTCGTAGCGATGCAAGGCCGTTTTCATTATTATGAAGGCTATACGATGCAACAAGTGACATTTCCAATTCGTGTAATGAAAGAATTAGGCATTCATTCCCTTATTGTGACTAATGCTGCAGGGGGAATTAATAAAGCATTTATTCCAGGTGACTTGATGATTATTACAGATCATATTAATAATATGGGAACTAACCCATTAGTTGGACCGAACGATGACCGATTAGGTCCGCGTTTTCCTGATTTATCAAGAGCGTATGATCATCAATATATTAAAATCGCAAAACAATGTGCTGAAACGATCGGTCTTAATATAAAAGAAGGTGTTTACGTGGCCAACCAAGGTCCAATATATGAAACACCTATTGAAGTAAACATGCTCAGAACCTTAGGAGGCGATGCAGTTGGTATGTCAACTGTACCAGAAGTCATTGTAGCTAATCATGCCTCACTTCGCGTTCTAGGGATTTCGTGCATTTCGAATATGGCGGCAGGCATCTTAGATCAACCTTTAACACATGATGAAGTGATTGAAACAACGGAACGAGTAAAAGAAGATTTTCTGAAATTTGTTAAAGAAACGATAAAACAATTACCGAATAAATGAAGGTGATCGAATATGAGAATGTATGACATTATTGAAAAGAAACGAGACGGTTTAACATTATCAGAGGAAGAAATTCGTTATTTTATTCAAGGATATACGGAAGGATCGATTCCAGATTATCAAGTAAGTGCCCTTTTAATGGCAATTTATTTTGAAGGAATGAACCAGACAGAATTAGCCTATCTGACAAAAGCAATGGTGGATTCTGGCGATACGATTGATTTATCAGCTATAGATGGGATAAAAGTTGATAAACACTCGACAGGTGGAGTGGGTGATACAACGACATTGATATTGGCTCCACTCGTTGCCTCAATAGGTGTTCCAGTTGCTAAGATGAGTGGCAGAGGGTTAGGTCATACGGGTGGGACATTGGATAAATTGGAAGCTATACCAGGATTTCATATTGAAATTAGCCGTGACGAATTTATCGAACTTGTCAATCGTAATAAAGTGGCTGTTATTGGACAAACAGGTAATTTAACACCTGCTGATAAAAAAATATATAGTCTAAGAGACGTCACAGCTACAGTTAACTCCATTCCTCTTATTGCCAGTTCTATCATGAGTAAGAAAATAGCAGCTGGTTCAGATGCTATCGTATTAGATGTGAAGACAGGTCAAGGAGCATTTATGAAACAGGTATCTGAAGCAGAGGAATTAGCCAAAGCAATGGTAGCCATTGGCAAGAAAACAAGCCGAAAAACAATTGCTGTTATATCAGATATGAATCAACCACTCGGTTATGCAGTTGGCAATGCCCTTGAAGTAAAAGAAGCAATTGAAACATTACAAGGAAAAGGGCCGAAAGATTTAACAGAACTTTGCTTAACATTAGGCAGTCATATGGTTGTTTTATCAGGTGTGATTGAAAATGAGGCAGAAGCTAAAGCAAAGCTAGAAGAAAACCTTCATAATGGAAAAGCTTTTGAAACGTTTAAGCTTTTTCTCGAAGCACAAGGTGGAAATGCAGAAGTTGCTGATAAACCTGAACGTTTACCACAGGCTAAATATAAAATTGATATTCCAGCGAAAAAGTCAGGTACGGTTGCTAAAATTATAACTGATGATATAGGTACAATTGCTATGACATTGGGAGCAGGTCGACAAACGAAAGAGGATGAAATTGACTTGGCAGTAGGGATTGTCCTTCATAAAAAAATCGGTGATTCAGTGAAAGTAGGAGAGCCTCTCGTAACAATTCATACGAACAATCAGGATATATCAGCCATTAAACCTAAAGTTTATGAGTGTATCATGATCTCGGATGACCAGGTGACACCACCACAATTAATTCATAACATAATTTCCTAAAAAACACAT
Source organism: Cerasibacillus sp. (assembly GCF_036516575.1). Lineage (NCBI taxonomy): Bacteria > Bacillati > Bacillota > Bacilli > Caryophanales > Bacillaceae > Cerasibacillus > Cerasibacillus sp. Next base: position 97,023 of record NZ_DATBTY010000083.1, on the reverse strand, counting down.
GTCTCAACATGTGTTTTTTTGTTTAAAAAAACAAATAACTGGAAACGATATATATGATATTGATTGCTGGAGGTAAGAGAATATGAGAATAAGAACAATACTTTATTTGTTTCTCAGCTTATTATTTATTTTTATAAGTATAACACCTGTATTTGCCCAAGAAGATGAACAAGCATTAGATTTAGCTTCTGATGCTAAATCAGCCCTTCTCATGGAACGAGATACCGGAACAATTATATTTGAAAAAAATGCAAATGAACCACTTCCACCTGCTAGTATGGTAAAAATCATGACGTTATTAATTGTTATGGAGGAATTAGCGAAGGGAAACTTGAAAAAAAATGAAATGGTTAGAGTAAGTGAAAATGCATCATCAATGGGTGGGTCACAAGTGTTTCTAGAAACTGGAGAGGAAATATCGGTTGATGATTTGATTAAAAGTGTCGCAATTGCCTCAGGAAATGATGCCAGTGTTGCACTAGCTGAACGAATCAGTGGTAGTGAGCAAAGCTTTGTTAAAAGAATGAATGAAAAAGTAGCAGAATTACAGCTTAAAAATACAAGATTTAAAAATGTTACAGGATTACCAGCGAAGGATCAGTACAGCACAGCATATGACATGGCAGTTATTGCCAAAGCATTATTGCAATACGAGGATATCACAACGTACACATCGATCTACGAAGACTATTTACGTAAAGGACAAAAGAATGAATTCTGGCTCGTTAATACGAACAAACTCGTGCGTTTTTATCCGGGGGTTGATGGTTTGAAAACAGGCTACACAAGTGAAGCAAAGTATTGTTTAACTGCAACTGCTGAAAAGAACGACATGCGAATGATTACAGTTGTCATGGGAGCTGACTCCGTTAAAAAACGGAATCATGCAACATCAGAGATGCTTGATTATGCATTTAATCATTATGAAACAGAACAATTATTTGCAAAAGGTGACGTTATAAAAACAGTTCCATTATTAAAAGCAGAGCAAAGAGATATTCAAATCGTTACAGGCGATTCTGTTCGTACGATTTATAAGAAGGAAAAACCATATGAAAATATTAAAACACATGTAAAAATTGAAGATGATTTTTCACTGCCAATTAAAAAAGGGGAACAAGTCGGTGTATTAACAGTAAAAGATAACAATCATGTGTTATCGGAAACGCCTTTAATCGTCGACTCAGACATCAAGGAAGCATCATTTTTAACGCTTTTTAAACGCACATTGGAAAATTTGTCGAAAGCTCGCTAACAAAGTGTTTTTTATTGCGAATAACAACTTCTTTTGTCTAAAAGCAGGAATTGATTAAATGAATAAAGAATCTCTATGTATACCTATTAATGCGAAGGGGGATTGACATGGGTTTATTTTACACATTTTCTGTTAAAGAAGACGTTCTTGTCGTGAGATTAAGTGGTGAACTCGATCATCATGAAGTAGAAAAATTAAGAGAATCATGGAAGGAAAAATTGTATACTCATCCAATTAAACACGTCCTATTAAATTTAGAAGCAGTCACTTTTATGGATAGTTCAGGCCTAGGTGTTATCTTAGGTCGTTATAAGGAAGTGTTGCAGCTAGGCGGGGAATTTGTTGTCTGCTCTGTTTCCCCAACGATTAGAAAGATATTTGAAATGTCGGGATTATTTAAGATTATTCGCCAAGAAAAAGATGAAATAAACGCATTAGTGACATTGGGGGTGGCTTCATGAGAAATCGAATGTATTTAGAAATAGCCAGTATGAGTGAGAATGAATCATTTGCTCGAGTGGCGGTGGGCGCCTTTATTTCGCAACTAGATCCAACGATGGATGAGTTAATGGAAGTGAAAACGGTTGTATCTGAAGCGGTCACAAATTCGATTATACATGGTTATAATGAAGAACCAAATCACACGATAGAAATTTCTTGCCATTTATATGATAGGAAATTTGATTTAACAATAACTGATCATGGAATGGGCATAGAAGACATAGAAATCGCGCGCGAACCAATGTATACTTCGAAACCAGAGCTAGAACGTTCCGGAATGGGATTTACAATCATTGAAAATTTTATGGATTCAATCGAGATAGAGTCGTCAATTGGAAAAGGGACAACAATCCATATGACGAAAATATTATCTCCAAAAAAAACGAAAGTTGTCCATGAATAGGAATGGGGCCTATGAATGTCAATGTTAAGAAATCAGAAGCTAAGAAGAAAGGCTTATTATCGGATCGTGAAATAAAAGAGTATTTATTAAAAAGCCAACAAGGTGATAAGAGAGCCCGAGATTATTTAGTGGAAAAGAATACCCGACTTGTTTGGTCTGTTGTTCAACGATTTATGAATCGTGGGTATGACCCAGATGATTTATTTCAAATCGGCTGCATCGGGTTAATCAAGTCGATAGATAAGTTTGATTTATCATATGATGTACGCTTTTCTACTTATGCTGTTCCGATGATTATCGGAGAAATTCAGCGATTTTTACGTGATGATGGGAGTGTCAAAATTAGTCGCTCCCTTAAAGAAACAGCTAATAGGATTCGACGAAAAAAAGATGAATTAACAAAACAAAATGGTCGAACACCAACGATTAGCGAAGTTGCTGAAGCATTAGAGATAACACCTGAGGAAGTGGTGCATGCTGAAGAAGCACTTAAAACCCCACAATCAATCCATGAAACGGTATTTGAAAATGATGGTGACCCCATTACATTACTCGATCAACTAGCAGATGACAATAAGAATTGGTTTGATAAACTCACATTAGAAGAAGCTATACGTGCTTTGGACAAACGGGAACGGCTTATTCTTTATTTACGATATTATAAAGATCAGACCCAATCCGAAGTCGCCAAACGTTTAGGTGTGTCACAAGTACAAGTCTCACGCTTAGAAAAAAAGATACTTGAAGAAATGAAACAAATAATGAGGACTTAAAACCATCCAATCGGGTGGTTTTTTTATTCATAATATGTTTTTTTTATCAAATAATAGAAGAGACTATGAAAAAGAGGGTGCTTTTTGTGAACAATACGGTTTATGTACGTATGAAACAGAAGATTAATGTAAGAAAAGGCACAAGTCTCACACTAAATAAACTCGCTGATGTGTCAACAAGTACACCATTATCTGAAGAGATTAATCAGTTTGTCGTTTATCAACTTTCCGATAACGAGAAACATGTTATTGTGTTCGATCAATTTTTTATACTTGAGCAATTACAAAAGAAATATCCAGAAATTGATGTTCATTTTTTAGGGGCAAATCAAACAATCGTTCAAATATCGAATAAACAGAGCCCGCCATCGATTCTACTAGCAGTTATTGTGTGGTTTATTTTATTTATTGGGACAGCAATGACCATCATGAATTTTCATTACGATGTGAGTATGCAAGAAACACAACAAAAGATTCATTATATGTTAACAGGAAAAGCTGTTCAATCACCCTTATGGATTCAAATTCCATACTCACTCGGCTTGGGAGTCGGTATGCTTCTGTTCTTTAATCATTGGTTTAAGAAACGCTTTAATAATGAGCCAAGCCCACTTGAAATCGAGATTTCTAAGTATCAGGATTCACTTGATGATTATATAAAGAAACATGAAAAACATGTGGATTAACCTTATAGAAATGATCATCGGCTTTTCAAGTGGTTTGGCCGTTGGGGCTGGTTTTGTAGCATTAATAACATTGCTAAAAATCTTACCGAGACTAATCCAATTGACAAAAACAGTTTATTTTATCCACGTTTTTATAAGCTCGATTATTGCCGGTGCTATATTTGCAGGTTACTTATCTTTTGCACCAATTGTTTGGCACTATTCTATATTTGGATCAATGATATGGGGTGGGTTTCACGGGATATTTAATGGAATGCTAATTGCTGCATTAGCAGAAGTGTTAAATGTATTTCCCATCTTTTTGAGAAGGCTTAATTTAAAAGTCTGGCTGAAATGGTTTGTCATGGCATTTGTATTTGGAAAAATGGCTGGTTCATTATTCCAATGGTTATTCTTTGATTGATTATAATGATTCATAAAACAGGAGAGAAATCTAATGGTAATGAAGCGAATATATGAAAACGTTCAAGATGTTGAAAAATATATGAAAAAACGCATCGGTTTAGGGACATCCTTTGATGTTGGTGTTAAACATTTTGTTGTAATGAATAAAAAGGCTCAATTATATTTTGTTAATGGTTTAATTGATAGTATGATTATTAGTCGATTATTGGAAGAACTTGTTGAGTTTAATAACCGTGATCATATGCTTAAGCGTGATGTGTTGGCCACCATTGAAAATCGGCTAATACATGAACAAGTTTCACGTGTTAAAACAATGGATGAAGCAGTTGATCAAATATTAACCGGCTTGATTGCCATTTTTATAGAAGGACAAAAATCAGCCTTTATCATTGATGTCAGAAGTTATCCAGGGAGAAGTCCGGAAGAGCCAGATACAGAGCGCGTTATTCGTGGTTCAAGAGACGGGTATACGGAAAATATCATAGAAAATACCGGATTAACACGGCGGCGTATTAAAGATGAACGTTTAAGAAATGAAATGTTAGTTGTCGGTGAACGCTCTAAAACGGATGTCTGTGTAAGTTATATTAAAGATATAGCGGACGAGACATTTGTGGATGTCGTTAAACACAAAATTAGTGAAATTGATGTAGATGGTATTCCAATGGCTGATAAATCACTTGAAGAGTTTATCTTAGGTGGAAAGTGGAGCCCTTTTCCGATGGTTCGTTATACAGAAAGACCGGATGTAGCAGCACGTCACTTGATGGATGGTCATGTTATCGTTCATGTCGATACATCTCCAACAGTAATTATTTTACCGACAACATATTTTAACTGTCTTGAACATGCAGAGGAATATCGCCAAGCTCCAGCTGCGGGAACATTCATACGTTGGGTTCGTCTATTTGCTGTATTAGCATCGATCTTCCTTTTACCATTATGGTTATTATTTGTGATGGAACCATCATTACTGCCACCTGAACTTAGTTTTATTGGACCGAAAGAAGAAGGAAATGTGCCGATTGTTTTCCAAATAATATTAGCCGATGTCGGTGTTGAATTTCTCCGAATGGCTGCCGTGCATACACCAACCCCTTTAGCAACAGCCATGGGCTTAATAGCCGCCGTATTAATCGGACAAATTGCTGTTGATGTCGGGTTACTCAGCTCCGAGGTTATCTTATATGTCGCGATTAGTACGATTGGTTCCTATGTTACCCCGAGTTATGAATTGAGTATCGCTAATAAAATAGCTAAATTGTTTTTAATCATTACGACAGCTTTATTCGGTGTGTCTGGATTTATGATTGGAACATTGGTTACATTAATCTATCTCGTTCGCCTGAAAGCATTCAAAACACCTTATATGTGGCCGTTTATTCCATTTGATTTACGAGGTATGTGGCATTTTATAATGCGTATTCCTGTCCCATTTTTAAACATTAGACCAGAAATTGTCCACCCTAAAGATCAATTTTCACAGCCACAGAAAAAATAAGGTCCTTTTGTTTTTTACTTTGTTGTGGTAAAGTGTTTGTAAGATTTTGAATGAAAGACCTGCGGTAATATGTCAAGAGAAAAATAAATAAATATTTTGTTATCAAGGTTCAAATTACTTAAAAAAAGCAAACTCTAAGCTAGACCAGTAATAAAATGGAAATTACCGGAATTATATAAAAGGATTAATGAAGCTAGTTATCTTTCATCTATAACGCTCCTTTCGATTTAGAATCATTGGAACTTAAATCTTGGACGCTCTGAGATATCCCTAGTGTGAACGCCGATCAGCAGCCTCGTGTATGAGTACTATCCTTGCATCGAAAGCCGCCCTAGAGCTACTATCATCTAGGTTCGAACGTCAAGGTGTACAGCCTGCGTGTATGTAGGTCGAAACGCACACTGGGAAACAGTCTTTCTAATGCGGTTGTCCGCAAGGAGAGTAAGAATTGTCCCAAATGATCCCAAGACCATTATCTAGGAACATCACGGAACGTCCAAGACATTTGACATATTATCTAAGGTCTTTACTAATTCATGAGTTTGTCCAAACCAAGTTACTTGGAACGGAAGGCGGCGACTCCTGCGGGAAAAGCATGAGACTTGAGACCCAAGAACGAGTTTTTTGCGAGTGAGGAGGCTCAAGCCATGCCCGCGGAAAGCGTCCGCCTACAGTGGAAAGTAACGGTAGCACGAGCAGATACAATTTTATAAATTAGTTAGAATAAAATAGGCGGAAAAATAACGCCTAAACATAATATACGAGGGGAGAGTCATGATGCTATTTACACACCATCAGTATCAAGTTAATGAACATGGTCATCTCGTTATCGGGGAAGTAGATGTAACCCGTTTAGCTGAAAAATATAAAACCCCTTTATATATTTATGATATTGAGAAAGTTAGACAAAACTGTCGTGATTTTATCGATCCTTTTAAAGAGCAACATATAAAAGGACGTGTAGCATACGCGAGTAAAGCATTTTCGTCAATCGGTATATTACAAGTGATCCAACAAGAAGGATTATCAGTTGATGTCGTTTCAAAGGGTGAGCTCTATACAGCCATTCAAGCAGGGTTTAATCCGGAAAAAATTCATCTTCATGGAAATAATAAGAGTAAAAGCGAATTAGAAATGGCGATAAAAACAGGAGTAGGCTGTATCGTTATTGACAATTTTTATGAGATAGAGCTACTAAATGAATTATTAAATAAATACAAGAAAAAAATTAATGTGTTACTACGTGTCACACCTGGTATTGAGTCAAATACACATCATTATATTATGACGGGTAATGAGGACTCAAAATTTGGTTTTAATTTACAAAACAGGCAAGCTGAAGCAGCATTATTAAAAATTCAGCACCATCCCTATCTCAATTTAAAAGGATTGCACTGTCATATCGGGTCACAAATATTTGAAACGGAAGGCTTTCTCTTAGCAACAAATCGCTTATTTAGTGAATTAAGTCGATGGCATAAAGCGTATCAATATGAACCAGAAGTCATTAATTTAGGTGGTGGATTCGGTATACAATATACGAAGGAAGATAAGCCACTTCACCGTTCGAAATATGTGACTGCACTTATTAAAGCCGTTCAAGAACAATCTAAAAACATTCAAATCCCAATGCCTGAAATATGGATTGAACCTGGTCGTTCAATTGTGGGGGATGCAGGTATAACGTTATATACGATAGGATCAATGAAAGATATTCCTGGCATTAGAAAATATATTTCTGTCGATGGAGGAATGACTGATAATTTAAGACCAGCTCTTTACGGAGCGAAATATGAGGCTATATTAGCAAATAAAGCGAATCAACCAGCTACTCAAAAGACATCTATCTCTGGCAAATGTTGTGAATCAGGCGATATGCTTATTTGGGATTTACCACTACCCGATGCAGAACCAGGCGATCTACTAGCTGTTTTTGCAACAGGTGCATACGGATACTCGATGGCAAGTCATTATAATCGCTTTACTAAACCGGCTGTTGTATTCGTTGAAAATGGTCAAGATCATCTCGTTATTAAGCGTGAAACATATCAGGATGTTGTTCGCAATGATTTACCATATATCGGTTAATTTGAGCCTTTTCTTTTCATAAATCGTGATACATGATAAGATGAATGATGAGTATACTTTATTTAATGGAATAGAAGGTGTGAATGAATATGGCTAAAGGATATATTCTTATGGAAGACGGTAATAAAGTTGAATTTGAGCTTTATCCAAATGAAGCTCCAAAAACAGTTGAAAACTTTATTAAATTAGCAAAGGATAATTTTTATGATGGTTTAACATTCCATCGTGTTATACCAGGTTTTGTTAGTCAAGGTGGTTGCCCGATTGGTAACGGAACAGGTAATGCGGGATATACGATCAAGTGTGAAACAGATGGTAACCCACATAAACATGTTGAAGGATCTTTATCAATGGCGCATGCAGGAAGAGATACAGGAAGTTCACAATTTTTCATTGTACATGAACCACAACCACATTTAGACGGTGTACATACCGTATTTGGAAAAGTAACTTCAGGAATAGAACATGTGAAAGCTATGGCAAATGGCGATGTCATGACAAAGATAGAAATAACAGAAGAATAACGTATACGCATTAACAATGGATGCATACATAATCGTCTATTTGCTTTTATTTGTTGCGCCAATAAGCGCTTTAATTCATGAATCTGGTCACATGATTGGATCGGTCATGACTGGATCTAATCATGTGCACCTATCAATCGGTTATGGAAAAGAAATGGCATCATTTTCGACTGAAAAAGTGCATATTTCAATTCATTTATATTTTTTTCTAAGTGGTCAAGCGATTAGTGAAAGAAATCGCCCTTACAAAACATGGGAACTTGTTTTTATATCGATTTGTGGTCCTCTCAACAATGTCATATTTGTTTTTTTGTTTTATTTTATTTATAATATCATTCCTAGCAAATATATTTTACTTTTACTTTTTTTTAATGGCTGGCTTGCGATTACAAATATCATTCCGTACAAGGTAAATAAAAAACGATCTGACGGTTATATCGTTATGAAAGCTATAAGGCAACATTTTGCCCAGAGGTATAAAAAAAGGTAAATAGGTTATGGTTTTAGGAAGAGGCTGATTGACTTGAACCAACGTAAAAGAAACATTATACTTTTTATTATTTTACTCGTATTGGCACTTGTTTGGGGCATCTCCTATTGGTTCATTTTTGTTTTATAGAATGAACGTAATGGTACACGTGGAGTTTTGTAGAATTTTTCGATATACATGCATAAATTATTGCAGCAAGTCATTTAGTTAATGAGGGGTATCTATGTTAATTCGTTATAAAAAGAACTTGGAAAAAATAGCAATGGGTTTGCTTTCTTTTATGCCGACTGTAAAAGATGTGAAAGCATTGCAAGATATAATTAAACAATATGAGACGGATCCTAATTGGCATCTTTATCTTTGGAAAGATGATGATGATATGATTGGTGTAATCGGTCTAAAGGTGAATGAGGAAAAAAAGCAAGCTGTTATTCAGCATCTTTCAGTTAGCCCATCACATCGTAACCAAGGGATAGGAAAGTTGTTAATTAGTGAAATTCATCAACAATATGATCAGTACCAGCTTTGTGCTGAAAAAGCGATTGATGATTTTTATAAAAAATGTGATTTAGAAAATGATTCCACTTCAAAATAAAACCCAGCCCAGTATAATGGGCTGGATTTTTAATCTGGATAGGGTGTTTATTTTTAGTACCAAGCTGCACCAACAATAATCAATAGGATGAATAGAACGACAATCAATGCGAAACCTCCGCCATATCCGTATCCACCGCTCATTTTATATTCCTCCTTTTGTTTCAATGGTATAATAGAGACATTCAGCCTTTCCTTAATACATTATGTTATGGGATACAAACGTGTATGGGCATTCGTAAAATTTTTGTCATTTAAAAAGGAGTATGGGTGTATGAGTCAAGCCTATAAAGTTAAGTTGTCAACATTTGAAGGACCGCTTGATTTATTATTGCATTTGGTTAATCAATATGAAATCGATATTTATGACATACCGATGGCGGAATTAGCCGATCAATACTTAGAATATATTCATACGATGCAAACATTAGAATTGAATATCGCAAGTGAATATCTAGTCATGGCTGCAACATTAATAGCCTTAAAAAGTCAAATGCTCTTACCAAAGCAAGAAATTGACCCTGAACTTGATACATACGAAGAAGACCCACGCGAAGAGTTATTAATACGCTTAATTGAATACCGAAAGTATAAAGAGGCTGCTAAAGTATTATCTGAAAAAGAGAAAGATCAGAATCAAACCTTTACAAGAACACCTAAAAACTTCGGAAAAGAAGAAAAGAAACCAATCATTATAGAAGGAGAAGCATCTGTGTATGATATGTTAGATGCTCTAAAGCATATGTTTGAACGGAAACAATGGAGTCGTCCACTTGAAACCAAAGTTGAAAAACAAGATATTCCTATTGAACAGCGTATGGAAGAAGTTCTTTATCTCGTTCGACATGCAAATGAAGGTATTTTATTTGATAATCTCTTTCCTTATCCATCACGTTCACATATCGTGATTACGTTTATGGCATTACTTCAGCTCATGAAGCAAAATGAAGTAGTCTGTCGTCAAGAAGATAATTTTACTCATTTATATATTTATCCATTTTCATAAAATGATGAAGTTGAGTTGTGAGGTGTAACGTATTTATGGAATTACCGAGTTATAAAGCTATTATTGAAGGATTACTGTTTGCTAGTGGAGATGAAGGTATAACTGTAAAACAGATTGCGAAGATCATCGAGACAACAGAATCATCAGTTGTACATATTTTACATGAATTAGCTTATGATTATGAACATACAGATCGTGGGGTAATGATGACAGAATCAAATGGGGTATTTTACTTAACGACAAAGCCAGAACACAGTGAGTATTATAAAAAACTACTTGAAACACCGCATTCAACCCAGATGTCGCAAGCTGCATTGGAAACATTAGCCATTATTGCCTATAAGCAACCTATTACGAGAACTGAAATAGAAGAAGTTAGAGGTGTTAAAAGTGATCGACCAGTGCAAACGTTGTTATCCCGTGGATTAATCGAAGAAGTCGGACGCAAAGACGCGATTGGTCGTCCGATGTTATTTGCAACGAATAAGGACTTTTTAACGTACTTTGGTCTCACATCTCTGGATGAATTGCCTCCATTACCTGATGACCTCACGAAAGAAGATATTGAACAAGAGGCACATTTGTTTTTCAAAAATATGGACGAAGAAAATAAAAGTTTTACAGAGTAAACCTGGGTCACTTTAGACAGTGAACAGGTCTTTTTTTTGGACAAGTCTATCATAACCGAATAAAAAGAGCATAAAATATACAGATGACATGACGAAGGGGGCAACGGTTTTGAGTCGATTTGTTCTGTTTCTAGTTGTAACTCTCTTATACTATTCATCTGTTGTATATGCTCAATTACCTTTGCAAATATCTGCTGAACATGCAATCTTAATAGAGCAAAAAACAGGAGATGTCCTATTTGAAGAACGTGCCCATGAGAAGAAACCAATTGCCAGTATAACAAAGATTATGACCGCAATTATTGCGATTGAATCAGGTAAAATGTCCGATATTGCTATTACAAGTAGACGAGCTATATATACTGAAGGATCTTCTATCTATTTAGAACAAGGAGAGAAAATGACCATTGAAGACCTAGTTTACGGATTAATGCTTCGTTCTGGAAATGATGCTGCTGTTGTTATTGGTGAACATATTGGAGGTAGTGTTGAAGGTTTTGTTCATTTAATGAATGAAAAGGCAAGATGGCTCGGTATGACTAATACACATTTTGATAACCCACATGGTCTTCATTCGGACAACCATTATTCAACAGCATATGATATGGCATTATTAATGCGGTATGCGATGGATAATGAAACGTTCAGGACTGTGTCGGGCATGGATTCATATCGTGCTCATACACGGACGTATAGTTGGCAAAACAAGAACAAATTATTAACATCTCTTTATGAAAAATGTACTGGCGGAAAGACAGGATTTACAAAAAAGGCAGGGCGTACATTAGTGACAAGTGCGAAAGAAAAGGATCTGGAGTTAATTGCCGTTACATTAAATGCAGCAGATGATTGGAATGATCATATTTCTATGTATGAATGGGGCTTCAAACATAAACATGGCGATACATTTTTAAACGATGCCCTTGAAATATTCCAGCAAATAATAAAGGTGGGTGAAAGATGGTAAATGTTATTTGGGTTATGATGCTAGTGATTGGTATTATTTATGCCCTTTTTAATGGTACGCTTGAAGAAGTCAATCAAGCGATCTTTGAAAGTGCCGACCAAGCAATTAGCCTTGTCATTCAATTAATGAGTGTATTAATCTTTTGGTTAGGGATTATGAAAATAGCTGAAAGAGCTCATATTCTTAAGGCATTGTCATCATTTTTTCGTCCACTTATTACGCGTTTATTTCCAGAATTACCGAGAGATCACCCAGTCATTGGGTATATTTTATCAAATATAACAGCCAATATATTTGGTCTTGGGAATGCTGCAACACCTATGGGAATTAAAGCGATGGAAGAAATGCAAACTTTGAATCAATCAAAAGACACAGCCTCACGTTCAATGATTACTTTTTTAGCTTTAAATACATCGGGGCTTACATTAATTCCAACTACTGTTATTGCGATCCGGATGCAATATGAATCGACGGCACCGACTGAGATAGTCGGGACTACCATCATAGCGACGGTTATTTCAACCATCTCAGCGCTTTTATTAGACCGCTTCTTTTATTATCGAAGTGTTTGGAGGAAATAACGGTGAGTATCATAACAACGATTAGCTTAAGTATTATTCCGTTATTTATTTTAATTGTCTTATTGGTGGCTACTTGGAAAAGGTTACCGGCTTACGAGCTATTTGTTGAAGGTGGTAAAGAAGGGATAACGCTTGCCATATCGATTTTACCCTTTTTATTAGGTATGTTAGTAGCGATTACCGTTTTACGCAGTTCAGGTGCACTGGATGCGTTTATTCAGTTAATAACACCATTATTAAGTTGGTTAGGCTTTCCTCCCGATATTGTTCCTTTAGGTCTAATTCGCCCTGTTTCAGGGACTGCTGCCTTGGCAATGACGACAGAATTAATTCAAACACATGGACCAGATTCATTTATTGGCCGGCTCGCTTCAACCATGCAAGGAAGTACGGATACAACATTATACATATTAACGATTTATTTTGGAGCAATTGGAATTAAAAGAATACGTTACGCTCTTAAAGTTGGACTACTCGCCGATTTGATTGGTATAATAGCTTCAGTAATCGTTGTATCATGGATATTTTAGGGAAATACAGCGTTAACTTATGTTAACGCTATTTATTTTGTATATAAAGAAATGGTGATAAAATGGCAGATTCAAGAATCAGATTACAAAAGGCAATTGCTGAGAGTGGTGTCACATCGAGGCGAAAGGCAGAGAAGCTGATCGTTGATGGAAAAGTAAAAGTTAATGGTATTACGGTGACAACATTAGGAACAAAAGTCTCAAAGAATGACGAAATTGAAGTAAATGGTATAAAATTAGAAAAAGAAGAACCTGTTTACTTTATGTTTTATAAACCGCGAGAAGTGATTTCGAGTGTGAAGGATGAAAAGGACAGAAAAGTTGTTCTTGACTTTTTTTCTGAAGTAAAGGAGCGTATTTTTCCAATTGGTCGCTTAGATTATCAATCATCGGGGTTGCTTTTATTAACAAATGATGGAGAGTTTGCTAATGTGGTGATGCACCCCAGGCATGGTATTGAAAAAGTTTATATTGTGAAAGTGAAGGGGATTCCTCATAAGCGCGAACTTTTTCAAATGAAGAAGGGTGTACGTGAGGGACGCGATCTACTAAAAGCTCTACGTTGGAAAGTCCTGTCAACAGATGCAAAACAAAAGACAGCTATTTTAGAAATCACATTAGGAGAAGGGAAAAATCGCCATATCCGTCGCATGATGGATGTGCTAGGTTACCCTGTACTAAAGATTAAACGTGAAAAATATGGTTTATTAACATTGGATGGCCTCCATCCAGGCGAATATCGACCGCTTACTCCTAAAGAAGTCAAACAGATGTGGAGCCTTGGAACAAAAAATGTTAAATAATCGCCATAATTTCTACTACGTTTGAGTGGTATAATGGTTCGAGGAGTGATGTGCATGAGTTTAGAACAACGTAAAGCAAAAAAAGCACAGAAAATGAAGAAACGATTTATTTTTCGTTCTATCATATTAATCGTGATGCTGGCTGCTATTGTGTATGCATTAGTCGCTAATTTTAACAAGGATAAATCAATTTATCGAGCTGGTGATGTAGCACCTGATTTTAAATTAGAACAAATCAACTCACATAATGAACTAGAATCGATACAGCTGAGTGATTTAAAAGGAAAAGGAGTCATGTTAAATTTCTGGGCAACGTATTGCAAACCATGTGAAGCAGAAATGCCATTTATGGAAAAACTCTATCCTGAATATAAAGAAAAAGGGATTGAAATCGTTGCCGTCAACTTAGATGTAAATACATTGGTCGTTGATCGATTTATTGATAAATATGATTTAACTTTTCCTATCCTCCCAGATCATAAAGAACAAGTAATGGATCTATATAAAGTTGGACAACTTCCTAGTACATTTTTTATTGATGAAAGTGGTGTCATTGTAGATAAAGTGGATGGTGCACTCACACTTGAAAATTTAGAAAAGCAATTTCAAAAGATTTTACCGAAAAAATAATCATAACAAGTTATGAGGGATAGAATGGATAAGATTAAATGTGATTGTGGCCACGTAAACCCAGAAGGAACGGTCCTATGTGAGGCATGCGGAAAACCGATAGAGGGAAACCAACATATCGATGGAAATGATCATAAAAAGCTATTAAATATGCGTTATGAAGGTTCCGCAAGGCGTTCCAAAACATATACCAATTCAATCGTTGATAAAATTTGGTCCTTTTTTTCCTCTGTCAAGGTCGGTGTTTGGTTAATTGTCATTGCTTTAATTGCTTCGGCCTTAGGGACTATTTATCCTCAGGCACAATATATTCCACCTGAGGCTATCTCACGTGATCCAGCGGTATATTATGAAGCAACCTATGGACTGACAGGGAAAATTTACTATCAACTCGGTTTTCATGAATTATATAGTTCATGGTGGTATATGATTTTGCTCGCCTTAATTGGTGTTTCGTTAGTCATATGTAGCTTGGATCGATACATACCGTTACGCCGAGCATTAAAGAAACAAAAACCAAAGCGTCATGAAACATTTATTAAACGTCAACGTTTCTTTAGTGAGACAGATGATGTCACCAAAGAAGAAATTAAAAGAGTTAAGGAAAACTTAAAACAACAACGCTATCAAATTTCCGAAGAAAATGGACATGTTTTAGCCGAGAAAGGCCGATTTTCTCGTTGGGGTCCATATGTCAATCATATTGGATTAATTATAATTCTAATTGCAGCACTTCTACGTCAAACACCTCTGCTCTTTTTGGATGAATATGTTTGGGTGAGAGAAGGAGAGCAAACGGTTATCCCGGGAACAGATGGCGAGTACTATATTGAAAATAAAAAATTCATCCTTGAAACATATAGTGAAGAAGATGGTGAAATTTATAAGAAAGCACTCGAAAAGCAGGAAGAAATGGTCCCTAAAAACTTCCAAACCAATGCGGTTATTTATAAGAAAAAAGGGGAAGCTGTTGTTGGTGCTGAACCAGAATTAGAAGTTGTTAAAGAAACGGAAATTCGCATGAACGAACCAGCTAAGATTGGTAATGGTTTTACCTTATATCAGGCAGGTTATCAGTTGAATGAATTTCATACGATGAGTTTTAAAGTACATCGGACAGATGACAAAAATCAAGAAGCTTTAGCAACATTTACAGTTAATATGAATGACCCAGAATCCATATATGAATTCGATGATGGATTAAAAGTTAAAATTGATCAATATTATCCTGAGTATGAATTAGATAATGGCGAACCACGTTCAGTATCAAAGTTTCCTAGAAACCCGGCATTTGTCTTTCTAATTTATCCTCCAAATGAAACAAAGCCAGAGGTAAGCTTTGTTGGTATTGGTAAAAATATCGACCCAACCAATGAAAATGAATATAAACTTGGAATTGTCGATTTTGATATGCGAAATGTCAGTGGATTAACCGTACGAAAAGATTATACATTACCTGTCTTTATTGTAGGAGCATTGATTTTCATGATTGGTGTCATACAGGGAATGTATTGGCAACATCGTCGTATATGGATTCATCCAAAAGGGAAAGGCGTACTTTTAGCAGCACATACAAACAAGAACTGGCATGCATTAAAACAAAACATTGAAAAAGCTCTCGCTAATACGTCGTTAAATATTGTTGAGGACCAACAAGAATTAGATAATGATGTTTCGAAACAAGGAGGAGAATCATGAATTTATTACAGTTTAGTAATGGGATGCTATACGCATCATTTATCTTGTACTTAGTCGCAACTGCTTTCTTTGGCGCAACAATTAAGCGGAAAAAAGGCGCCCAAAAAGGGTTGTCTGAAAAAATTGCGGTTACGCTAACAATCATCGGATTTTTAGCTCAGCTTACCTATTTTGGTACTAGATGGGCAGCTAGTGGACATGCTCCAGTAAGTAATATGTTTGAATTCGTTACAGCATTTGGTATGGCAATGGTACTAGCATTTATTATTCTATACTTTATGTATCGTCTAACGGCACTTGGACTATTTGCTCTTCCAGTTGCTCTTACAGTGACAGGTTATGCGAGTATGTTTCCAAGTGACGTGGCGCCACTTGTACCATCATTACAAAGTCATTGGCTAACAATCCATGTCATAACGGTTGCTCTATCAATCGGGATTTTATCAATTAGTTTTATCGCAGGGTTAATTTATTTAGTCAAATTTGTCGATCAATCAAGCCGAAGCAAGCAAACAACTTGGTTAGAACTAGTTTTGTTTACGATATTTGTATTCATTGGCTTTATCGTTGTCTCAGTCACATTCAATGCAATTGGCTATGAAGCTAAATTCCAATATATAGATGGAACGAAAGAAGTAACGACTGTTTATGAGATGCCACCTTTAGTTAAGCCACATGAAGGTGAAGCATTAACCCCTGAAGCAATGAAAGCTTGGTTCCAAGCTCCTAGTTGGATGTTAGGGAAAGATGCAGGTCGTAAGTTTAATACATTAATTTGGTCCTTTATGGCGGGAGGACTAATCTATTTAATCGTTCGTTTAGCTGGCAGAAAGCGTGTTGGTGCATTATTACAACCAATGTTAAAGAAAGTTAATTTAGATCTTGTCGATGAGATATCATATCGTGCAGTGGCTATTGGATTTCCACTCTTTACACTTGGAGGCTTGATTTTCGCCGCCATTTGGGCACAAATTGCTTGGGACCGCTTCTGGGGCTGGGATCCAAAAGAGGTTTGGGCATTAATTACTTGGTTTTTCTATGCCGCATTTTTACACTTACGTCTATCAAGAGGATGGCATGGGGAAAAATCAGCATGGCTTTCAATTATTGGATTTGCCATCATAATGTTCAACCTAGTCGGCGTTAACTTGTTATTAGCTGGATTACATTCTTATGCCTAAGTTAAGAGACGTATCATGATAAAAAAGGATGGCCTCATGTGTAATTCACACGAAGTCATTCTTTTTTCTTATACATTTCTAATATATTCGTTTATACTAGTACATAAAGGCTTAATTACTAAGACCTGCGATAATATGTCAAGAGAAAAACAAATAAATATTTGGTTATTTCACGGAACGTCAGAGACATTTGACATATTATGAAAGTAATGCCTAAACATACAATACGAGGGGGATTTGTTGTGGAGAATAATGCACATATTTTGGTAGTGGATGATGAGGAAAGAATCCGCCGCTTACTTAAAATGTATCTTGAACGTGAAGATTTCATTATAGAGGAAGCTGAAAATGGGCAAGAAGCACTAGAGCTTGCTTTAAAGAAAGACTTTGATCTCATCTTACTAGATATTATGATGCCAGAAATGGACGGGATAGATGTTTGTCAAGAACTTCGCAAAGAAAAGAATACCCCTGTCATTATGTTGACAGCAAAAGGCGAGGAAGCAAATCGTGTACAAGGATTTGAGGTAGGAGCCGACGATTACATCGTTAAACCATTTAGCCCGCGAGAAGTTGTCTTACGTGTCAAAGCTATATTACGTCGGGCAACGGCAGCCGATTATAATCAAATGGATGCACAAGCAAAAAATGTTTTAGTATTTCCACATTTAACGATTGATCATGATGCACATCGTGTAACAGCAAATGATCAAGAAGTAAATCTAACACCAAAGGAATATGAACTACTGTGTTTCTTAGCCAAATCACCAGATAAAGTATTTAATCGCGAACAACTACTAAAAGAAGTATGGCAGTATGAATTTTTCGGGGATTTAAGAACCGTAGATACACATGTTAAGCGTTTACGTGAGAAACTAAGCAACGTATCTAAAGAAGCAGCAAAAATGATTGTCACCGTATGGGGTGTCGGATATAAATTTGAGGCGGATGATAAGTAATGATGTTTTGGCGAAGTGTTGTAGGTAAACTAGCAGTAACAATCTTATTGCTAGTTTCTTTTGTTTTATTTATCTTAACGATATTGTTGCTCGAGTTCTTTGAAAATTTTCATATCGAAGAAGCGGAAAAGGACATGCTACAAACAGCTATGAAAATATCGGTTATGGCAGAGCAATATCAAGATCATGATTTAATTACCGATACAACAGAGCGTGTCAAAGATCCATCAAGCAGGATTGTTATTTATTTTCCGGATGGTGGTGTATGGGTATCTGGAAGTAATGATGAACATTTAGGGTTATTGAGCGAAAACTGGATCGTTGAACATGCAGATCAAACAGAATTATTAGGTGAAGAACGGAAAGTTAAAAAACAAGTAAAGCTACCTGATCAAGATATGGGAGCATTTTTAGTAGGGACAATTACAAATGACAAAAAGACTGCAGTCTTTATTTACCAATCGCTTGCTGTTATGGATCAAACAAAACATGAAACGACAAAGATTATTCTTTTAGCAGCAGGTATTGCTATTATATTAACGACGATTTTTGCCTTCTTTTTATCAACTCGAATTACATCCCCTCTGATTAAAATGCGTGAGGCGGCATTTGACTTAACAAGAGGTGAATTTAATACGAAAGTACCTATTTTAACGCATGATGAGATTGGTGAATTAGCAATGGCGTTTAACCGTATGGGTAGACAACTGAAATTTCACATTAATGCGCTTCGTCAGGAAAAAGAACAATTAACGAGTATTTTAAGTTCAATGGCTGATGGTGTTGTGACATTAAGTCGTAATGGAAACATGATTGTAACAAACCCTCCAGCAGATCGCTTTTTTGATGATTGGTTTTATGAATATAATTATCCGCAAAGAGAAACACAACGAACATGGCCTAATGAATTAAATGATGTTCTTCAAGAAGTTATTCAAGGTGAAAAAGAAGTGCTTAGAGAAATTAGTTTACAAGGCCGTAGTTGGGTCATGATTATGACACCATTATATGATCAATCATATGTACGTGGTGCAGTCGCGGTTATTCGGGATATGACAGAAGAAAGGCGTTTAGATAAACTAAGAAAAGACTTCATTGCCAATGTGTCACATGAATTACGAACCCCGATTTCGATGTTACAAGGATATAGTGAAGCAATCGTTGACGACATTGCTGAAACGAAAGAAGAAAAAAATGAACTCGCGCAAATTATTTATGAAGAATCGTTGCGCTTAAGTCGACTCGTAAATGATTTATTAGATTTAGCACGAATGGAAGCGGGGCATATCCAATTGGATAAAGAGCCTGTTGATTTGGAAGATTATATGGGTCGCATTTCGAGGAAATTTAAAGGCGTTGCTGAAGAAAATCAGATTAAACTTGAACTAAATCAAGACATCAAGGAAAAGATAGCTGTATTTGACGTTGATCGCATCGAACAAGTTATGACGAA
Source organism: Cerasibacillus sp. (assembly GCF_036516575.1). Classification (NCBI taxonomy): domain Bacteria; kingdom Bacillati; phylum Bacillota; class Bacilli; order Caryophanales; family Bacillaceae; genus Cerasibacillus; species Cerasibacillus sp. The sequence goes on along the minus strand of NZ_DATBTY010000083.1, from coordinate 77,366 downwards.
CCTCATCGATAATGCGATTCGTCATACGTCTGAGGGTGGTTTTGTTGTCGTTGATGTGTCACACCACGATGAGATGCTTGAGGTTTCAGTAAAGGACAGTGGCAGTGGTATCCCAGAAGAAGATCTACCATTTGTCTTTGAACGGTTTTATAAAGCAGATAAATCAAGGGCCCGTAAAAAGAATGCAAAAGGGACAGGGTTAGGATTATCCATTGCTAATAATATTATTCAAGCACATCAGGGGACGATTACTGTTAAAAGTAAAGTTAATCAGGGGACTACTTTTACATTTAAAATTCCAGTTAATAATACAGAAGACGAGTAAAAATAAATGCGGCTAGGCTGGAATAATAATAATGTGCTGACTCAAAGACGAACATTGTACTATTCTAGCGGAGAAAATATACGTAGACTCCTGGTCGGCTAGGTATGGCCACATCCTGTGGCCTACGCCGACACTAGACGCACAGTCTGTCGCGGGAAAGAGGCATCGGTGAGACTCTGGAGTCGAGTAGGCTCACCAACAGCCCGCTAAAAAGCGAAGTATAATTGTGAAGCGGTTTATATGCACTTCGTTGGGATCTTTATTTGATAAAAGATTTTGTCCCTGAATCATTTGTCAGATGCTTTAGCATGTGACATGATATACTAAACGATGTTATTCATTCATATTTATTTGGATTACCATTAAATGGCTTTTTACATATTTTAATTGAAGCACTTGGACATGATTCATACGCATCCATCACGTCATCCTGTAATGATTCAGGAATTTGTTTTATACCTTGATTTTCATCTATAATAACTTCAGATAAACCATCTAAATCATAATCAAATACGAGGGGACAAGCTACTCCACAGACCCCACATGCAATACATGTTCCCTTATCAACAATGGTAAAGAGACTCACTGACGGTACAACCTCCTATAAAAGCACTGAAAAAATATATAATATGAGTGAATTTGATAATGTCTAGTCCTTACAGAAAAAGGATTTCAAAATACAATAAAATTCAAAGACCCTGAAACAAATTTTTTTTCAAAATAAGGTTTACTCCGGACCCGCATTTGAAAAAACAATCTTTAACTTTATTTTGTTCAACTACCATTCTATATTCTTTAAGGAAGTTCTTTATTCTTTGTATCTATTATCAAATTACTTCAGTGTATCTATTATTATAAAATGAAGATTGGTTTGTGTCTATTAGTCAATATAATCCAATGCAAAGGAAGGAAAGTTGTCTCGTGTATTTTGATAGTTTGTTTTTATATTGCCAAAAGCAAATCAATACCAATCGTACGTCATCAGCTATTTTTCGTTTGTTGAAAGGGTTTAAAGCCATCCAAACTTTACAAGATGCAAAGCTATTTCAAGTACAACGATTTTATGGTGTTTACCCAAACTTAACAGAAAAGCAATATGAAAATAAAATCGAACAGCTCATGAAAAAGAAATTAATCGTTAACGTAAAATCAACGAAACATATTATTAAATTAACTGATACCGGCGCAGCTAAACTACATGAAAATCGTCATCTACTTCATTTTAAAATGCTTAATGGCATGACGTATCACAAAATAGATGTAATATTTAAGCAAAGATTGCTTTTATATATTCAAACATTATTAAACGCCCAGAAGAATAACTTTAACTTTATCCCGATTATTGATTCAAGTCCAATTACCGAATGGGTGCGTACATATTATTATCAAACAAAACAAAATCTGGATCAGATTCACCTTAAACTATACGGGGAATTAATGCATTTATTACAATCATTGCCTGATCAATGGGCAGCCATTTTTGTCGATCGTTTAACAGGTTTTCAAGCTTATGGTTTAAATACGTTTCAGTTAGCGAATAAATATCAACTCGCTACCGAAGACATACCAATTATAGAAAAATCAATTACCCACTATATGTTAGCAACTATTAATCACGATAATCGGTCCTTCCCTATTCTATCAGCATTTATGAAGCGCCATCATGCAAACATAGCGATGACGATGTCAGCTAAAAAAACATACGGGCTTCTTAAACAAGGCTATTCGCTAGAGCAAATTGCTCAAATACGATTACTTAAGAAAAGTACAATTGAGGATCATATCATTGAGATCGCACTAAATGATGTAACTTTTCCTTATGAAACATATCTATCAGCAACAGTTATGAATGAAATCAGACAAGCAATTCACGAAACAAAAGGATATAAATTAAAAGATATCAAAGACAAATTACATGAAGATATCAGCTATTTTCAAATAAGACTATATTTGGCAATAGTAAATGAATAATCAGGTGATATGAAATGGGCGAAAGGTACGTAAAGAAAAATTTAATAAAACATCTTAACGATTATTTCGGTTATGATTCGTTTCGCATGGGGCAACGTGAAATTATTGAAGATGTTCTTCGGGGCGAGGATGTTCTTGGTATATTGCCAACCGGATCTGGTAAATCAATTTGTTATCAACTTCCCGCCCTACTATTAGAAGGAACGACGATTGTTGTATCACCATTAATAGCTTTGATGATTGATCAAGTGAAACAACTGAAAGCAAAACAGATTAAACGTGTCGTTGCAATTAATAGTTTTATGACACCACAGGAACGTTCAAAGATTTATCGGCAATTAAATCACTACCAATTGATTTACGTGTCACCGGAATTATTACAACAAGAAGATTTCATGTTTTATTTAAAGAAGCTTTCAGTTCAATTATTTGTAATCGATGAAGCACATTGCATTTCCCAATGGGGACATGAATTTAGACCAGATTATATGAAGTTACAACATATTATTCAATTATTAAAGAAGCCTACTGTTTTGGCATTGAGTGCAACGGCTACACCTCATGTCCAAAAAGATATCATCACGTCTTTAGGACTTACAACGATGGTAAAACATATATATCCAATGGATCGGGAAAACATTGTCTTCTTAGTTGAAAAATTGCATCATCGTGATGAGAAAACAACTTATATTTTAGATGTTTTAAAACGTTTCGAAGTGCCTACATTAATTTATTTTTCGAGTCGGTATGATGCAGAACAGATGACCCATACAATTATGCATGAGCTTCCAGATGTACCCGTTGCATTCTATCATGGAGGAATGGAACAGATTGATCGTATAACCGTTCAACAACAGTTTATGAATGATCAATTAAGGGTCATTTGCTGTACGAGTGCTTTTGGTATGGGGATTGATAAGAGTAATATTCGTTTAATCGTTCATTATCATTTACCTAATCAACTAGAATCCTATGTCCAAGAGGCGGGTCGTGCAGGTCGCGATGGCAAGCAAAGTATTAGTGTTGTACTCTATACGGCAGAAGATGAATTTTTACCGAAGCAATTAATAAAAAACGAACTCCCTACAGAGGAAGAAATCCGGTATATATTTTATCTGTTATATAAATTGTATGAACAAAAACAGGCACTCCCAACTCAATCTGACCAATTAGCACTATTGTTTCAGCTTAATGAAGTCCAATGGCGCTTTCTTTATGCTCAACTAGAAAAACATGGTATGATTAAAGAAAATACAATTATCTATGAAAAAGAACGATGGAAACGGGCCTATACAAAGATTAAACAATCGACTACTCAAAGATTACGTGTAAAAACGGCTAAATTGCAACAAATGGTAACGTGGATTCACGAAAAACAATGTTTACGTCATGCACTCTATAAACCATTTCAATCAAACTATACAGAACCTGAACAAGATTGTTGTAGTCAATGTGGCTTTTCTATCGTTGATTGGAAAGTCAATCATTTCGAGAGAGAAAAGATGTCAGCTAAAACATGGCAACAAGCATTAAAAGAAATGTTTTTCATAGGAGATGAAGATGAAACAAAGTGAGATCATTAAACAACTAAGTGATCAAGAACTCAAAAAATCACTATTATTAACACAACTATCCATACTTATTTTTTCGATTACTATTAGTATGTTTGTTTTTGATCAAATGACGGATTGGTTTTTACAAATAAAATGGGATCTTGCAGAAATCTTTTATTATGGTGTCATTCCAGGTATTATCATTATATTATTTGATATCATACTCTTTTTAGTTGTACCTAAAAGACATCTAGATGATGGTGGAATCAATAAGCGCCTGTTTAAAAGTATGTCTTTTATTGAGATTTTTTTATTTACTTTACTTATTGCTATAGCGGAAGAAGCGTTGTTTAGAGGTGTTTTGCAATATACATTAGGATACGTCATTGCTAGCATCATTTTTGCTCTTGTTCATATTCGATATTTAAGAAAACCAATTCTATTTCTTTCTGTTGTACTTGTAAGTTTTTTTCTCGGTTATATATATAAATTAACTGGGAATTTATTAACGGTAATTACAGCGCACTTTCTTGTAGACTTTATATTAGGTCTTTTTATCCATTATAAAAGATGAGGTGTATGTCAATGAATGATGTACAAGATGATCAAATCGAGCTATCGAAAGAATTAGAAGATAACCACAGAGATATTAAGAACGAAAAATCACCTGATGAGATTGATGTGTTAAATTTACCACCACGAAGTGTTGTTCACCGAGATCATGGTAAGACACGTATAAAGCTAGGAAAACCGTTGTTACGCTTTCTTACCGTTGTCGTCGTCATTATGTTGTTAATCATTGTTGTTGTACGTTTAAATATTATTTAAATGTTATGGAATACTGTTCAAATACATGTAAATAACATATAATATAACAAATACAATTTAGTTGCAGGACTTTGAGACAAAAAACAGTTTGTCTTTGCTAAGGAGGGTGCTGTATGAGGATAGAAAGAGTATCACCAAATCAGTTTACGATTTTTCTTACATTTGATGATCTGTTGGAGCGTGGCTTCACAAAAGAAGATCTTTGGTACGATGCTGTGAAAGTTCGTAATCTTTTTAGTGATATGATGTATGAGGCAAGTTCAGAATTAGGTATTGAATTAGAAGGGGAACTTGTTGTTCAAGTTCATTTAATGCAGGCCCAAGGAATGCATGTCATTGTGACACAAGAAGTAACAGATGTTGAATGGGATGAAGAGTTTATCGAGATGAAAGTTACCTTAGATGAAAGTGAAGAGCTCATTTTTTCATTCCATGATTTTGAAGATATGATTAATGTAGCGGGATTATTATCTCATCAATCGATTCAAGGTGGGCAAGTTTTTTATTTCGATCATCGTTATTATTTGCTTTTAGAGGAATCTGATTTAAATGACCATGATAAAGATGATATCATTGCTATTTTGTCAGAATATGCAACACCGAGTATTATTACCTCGCACCGTTTATTAGAATATGGAAAAATGATTTACCAAAATGAAGCAATTCAACAAATTCACGAGAATTTTTACTAAACGAATAAATTCTTTCGTTTTTGACGGAGAATAATTGAGTTGTGTTGATTGCAATATTATAATGAAAGTGTATACTAATGCTTGAGTAACGCATTAGTAAACGATTATTTAAAGATAAATTTAGGAGGTAAATTCATGGTAGCCGATAAAGCAGCAGACTCTCATAATGAAGATAAAAAGGAAACGAGTATTCTAACGTCAACAAGGTCTGTCATTAAAACCGCGTTGGATAAGTTGGGTTACCCTGATGAGGTTTATCAATTATTAAAAGACCCCGTTCGTATGGTTACTGTTAGAATTCCAGTTCGCATGGATGATGGTTCCGTTAAAGTTTTTACAGGGTATCGTGCTCAGCATAACGATGCAGTCGGACCAACAAAAGGTGGCGTACGCTTTCATCCTGATGTGACGGAAGATGAAGTTAAAGCTTTATCGATTTGGATGACTTTAAAAGCTGGAATTGTTAATTTACCATATGGTGGTGGTAAAGGTGGGATTATTTGTGATCCCCGCGAGATGTCTTTCCGTGAATTAGAAGGATTAAGCCGTGGCTATGTTCGTGCTCTTAGCCAAGTAGTTGGACCGACAAAGGACATTCCTGCACCGGATGTTTTCACCAATTCACAAATCATGGCATGGATGATGGATGAATATAGTCGGATTGATGAATATAATAGTCCTGGCTTCATTACAGGTAAACCGATTGTATTAGGAGGCTCGCATGGTCGAGAGACTGCTACGGCAAAAGGGGTTACAATTGCGATTAACGAAGCAGCAAAAAAGCGAGGCATTGATGTTAAAGGTGCCAGAGTCATTATTCAAGGATTTGGAAATGCAGGAAGTTTCCTCTCTAAATTTTTATATGATGCAGGTGCTAAAATTGTAGCAATATCGGATGCGTATGGTGCACTTTATGATCCAGAGGGATTAGATATTGATTACTTATTAGACCGGCGAGACAGTTTTGGAACAGTAACGACATTATTCGATAATACAATAACAAATCAAGAAATGCTTGAATTGGATTGTGACATTCTTGTTCCAGCTGCTGTTGAAAATCAAATTACTGAGAAAAATGCCGCTAATATTAAAGCTGAAATCGTCGTTGAAGCTGCAAATGGCCCAACAACAATGGAAGCAACTAAGATTTTAACTGAACGGGGTATTCTCCTTGTTCCTGATGTTTTAGCATCATCAGGTGGGGTTACCGTCTCATATTTTGAATGGGTACAAAATAATCAAGGATATTATTGGTCTGAAGAAGAAGTAGAAGAGAAACTCCACGAAACAATGGTATCCGCTTTTAATACGATTTATGATTTAGCAGAGACACGACATGTTGATATGCGTTTAGCAGCGTATATGGTTGGAGTAAGAAATACAGCCGAAGCTTCTCGTTATCGTGGCTGGGTCTAATGTTATATGAATAAAAAACTCTTATCTAATCTTAGCAAGATCGTGATAAGAGTTTTTCTCATAATCTAGAAAATGTTTATGATAAAGAAGGAAGTGCTTTATTGATGCAAAAAGAAGAAGTCATCATTATCGGTGGTGGGCCATGTGGCATGTCCTGTGCAATCGAACTACAGAACATCGGTATGAAGCCACTGATTATTGAGAAAGGAAATGTAGCGAATACGATTTATCATTTCCCTACACATCAAACTTTTTTTAGTTCAAGTCATAATTTAGAAATTGGTGGCATCCCTTTTATTAATGAAAGACAAAAGCCTGTTCGTATTCAAGCACTAGCATACTATCGTGAAGTAGCAAAGCGAACAGAATTAAATATGAATACGTTTGAAAAAGTGACTCATATAAAGAAAAATGTGGATTCATTTGTTGTTACAACGAAGAAACGAAATGGAAAAGAAAAGATGTATCAAGCTAGATATGTAGTCGTTGCAACAGGGTACTATGATCAACCCCATTACATGAATGTACCGGGTGAAGACTTACCTAAGGTCTCACATTATTTTAAAGAAGGTCATCCTTATTACGATAAAAATGTTGTCATTATTGGTGGTAAGAATTCTGCTGTTGATGCAGCATTAGAACTTCATAATGCTGGTGCAAGTATCACAGTTTTGTATCGCGGTCATGACTATTCTAGTAGTATCAAACCATGGATTTTACCGGACTTTGCTTCATTAGTACGTAAAGGAATTATCCGAATGGAATTTAATGCCCATATTACTAAAATCACTGATTCTTCTGTTTATTACGAGCAGGCTGGTGTTGAATATGAAGTGAAAAATGATTTTGTATTTGCAATGACAGGCTATCGACCAGATATGACCTTATTATCTCATGCAGGGGTTACCATCAATCATAAAACCGGGAAACCTTTATATGATGAACTAACATTTGAGACAAATGTAGAAGATTTATATGTAGCAGGTGTTGTGGCATCAGGGAATAATAATAATGAAATATTTATTGAAAATGGTCGATTTCATGGTGCAGGCATTGCCAAATCGATAAAAGAAAAACAATCGATTAAGAATTAATAGCTAGGACAAATCACCAGTGAATGTAAAAAGAAATTGGGTAGTCTATCTTGAGATGGAATCACTTAGCCTCTTTTTATTTTAATTAGGTGAATCTACTTCACGGTGAATACGATAATGAAATTAAGTAACAAAAAAAGGTTCCAATCTCTAAAGACCGATGATTGGAACCTATTTCTTATTATTTTTGGTTAGTAATGCCCAGCTACATTTTTTGTATGTTCAATTCTTGCATATCATGGTACGATGGTATTAATGAGTATGAAAGAGGGAGAAAACATGATTGCTGTTTTGTCAGCGGGTATTGCTCCAGCAATAGCTTTGATGGCTTTTTTTTACTTAAGAAAACATTATAGCGAACCTCTAACTTTGATCGTCAAAACATTTATTTTTGGTGCCCTGCTTGTTTTTCCTTTAATGTTCTTACAATATGCGTTTAAAACAGAATTGTATTTAGGACCACTATTTCATGCTTATATTGTTAGTGGAATGACTGAAGAGTTTTTTAAATGGTTTATCTTTATGTATGTCGTGTATCAACATACTGAATTTGATACACATTATGATGGCATTATCTATGCCGTTTCAATTAGTCTCGGGTTTGCCAGCTTGGAAAACATCATGTACTTATTAAGCCATGGCATTGAATATGCGTTGACACGTGCGATTTTCCCTGTTTCTTCACATGCTTTATTCGGCGTGATGATGGGCTATCACTTTGGTATAGCAAAAATTATCAAACGACGTCGAACATGGAATATATTTTTAGCGTTATGTTTACCTTTCTTTTTACATGGCACTTATAATTATATTTTGCAGACAAATAATGAGTATTGGCCATTTATCCTCGTTCCTTTTATGATTTTTCTTTGGGCAGTTGGTTTATATCGAGTCAGAGTCGCTTCTAAAGAGATACAGAGCGATGCTTATAATCAAGAAATCACCGTCAAATAAGATGGTGATTTTTTTTATGAATAAAAATCTTAATTTCTCAAAAAATACAATATACCAATGGACATCTGATAGGAGGATTTGTATGGTTTTTAGACCATTATTTTATATGTTGATTTTAGGGACGATTATGTTTAGCTCTGCATTATTTATACCACAGTATACAAAAGCTTTTAGTCCACAAGTAATCCAACACGGTGCTGTTGGGGATGATGTCATTGAATTACAAGCACGCTTACAGTATTTAGGTTTTTACAATAAACAAATAGATGGGGTTTTTGGTTGGAGTACGTACTGGGCACTGAGAAATTTCCAATATGAGTTTGGGCTAAACATTGATGGGCTAGCTGGTCAGACAACGAAGGATAAGTTAGTAAAAGCCAGTCAATACAATGAACAAGACGTAAAGGAAAAAGTTCGTTCAGGAGATAAATTTACGCATTACGGAAAAGAGGGAACTAAAAAAGATACAAATAAACAACAGCAAGAAACTACACCATCAACACCACCAACGACTCCAGCAGTAAACGTTCCGAATGGTTTTTCACAAAATGATATTAAACTATTAGCTAACGCGGTTCATGGGGAAGCACGTGGTGAACCTTATGAAGGACAGGTTGCTGTTGCTGCTGTTATATTGAATCGAGTTCAAAGTCCAACATTTCCAAATACGGTTTCAGGTGTAATTTTTGAACCACGTGCTTTTACAGCTGTCGCTGATGGACAAATATGGTTAACACCAAATGATACGTCAAGACGTGCAGTTTTAGATGCCATTAATGGCTGGGACCCATCCGGAAATGCCCTTTATTATTTTAATCCGGATACGGCAACATCACCTTGGATTTGGACAAGGCCTCAAATCAAGCGGATTGGGAAACATATTTTCTGTAAATAGAAAGGATGACTTACATGATTCGTTCAATACTTCTCATTATATTGTCTTTGGGCGTTATCGGTACTGGTTATTGGGGGTATAAGGAGCATCAAGAGAAGAATGCAGTGTTAATTCATGCGGAAAATACTTATCAACGTTCATTCCATGAACTAGCATATCATATGGATCTTTTACACGATAAAATAGGAACCTCCTTAGCCATGAATTCAAAAACAAGATTGTCACCACAATTGGTTGATATTTGGCGCATTTCATCTGAGGCGTTAGCTAATGTTGGTCAATTACCATTAACATTACTGCCTTTTAATAAAACAGAAGAATTTCTGTCTAATATTGGAGATTTTACGTATCGGACAGCTGTTAGAGATTTAGATAAAGAACCACTTTCAGAAGATGAGATGACTTCACTGAAGAAATTATATAAACAAGCAAGTGAAATAAAAGATGAGTTACGCAATGTTCAATATGCTGTATTAGAAAATGACCTACGCTGGATGGATGTTGAACTTGCTTTAGCAACACATGATGACCCCCTTGATAATACAATTATTGACGGATTTAAAACAGTTGAAAAGAAAGTCGAGGGTTATAGTGAAAGTAGTACTGATTCTCCATTGATGACTGAAACAGGAAAAGGTCAAGACTTAAAACAATTAAGCGGAAAAAAGACATCTGAAAACGAAGCATTAAACTATGGTAAAAAGCTTTTCGATATTAAGGATAAATCAGATATCCAACTAACTAAAAGTGGTGAGGGATCAGATATTCCTATATTTACGCTATCTTATGAACAAGGTGATAAGCGTGGGTATTTAGACATGTCTGTTCACGGCTCCCATCCCATTTCACTATTAGTCGAAAGACCATTAAATAAAAAACAACTCAGTTTAAATGAGGGATATGAACGAGCAAAGAAGTTTCTGACTAACAATGATTTTAAGGATATGACATTACAGCAAAGTACAGAATATGATCAGATTGGGGTTTATACATTTCTTTATCAACAAGATAACGTAAAAGTGTACCCGGATTCAATCGAAGTTAAAGTAGCTCTTGATGATGGCGATATTTTAGGATTAACAGCCAAAAACTATTATATGCACCATAAACAAAGACAGATCGATACCCCAGCATTATCAATGGCAGAAGCAAAGAAAAAAGTAAATCCACAAGTTAAGATTATGGATGATGGCCTTGCTGTCATAAGAAGTGATTTAGGTGATGAAGTTTTAACGTATGAATTTATTGGAACATATGAGGATGACACATATCGGATCTTTATCAATGCGATGGATGGAACAGAAGAAAAAATTGAAAGATTACAAAAGGCGGAGAGAAATTTTTCACATGGAACGTAGGAGGGGTGGAACACACCTTTCCTTTTTTTTGCATTTCTGCAATAATGGATGTATAGGTTTATTAGTATTAATGAGGAGTAATGCTTATGAAAATCGGGACGACACTCACATTAAAAAGCCGTAGTTCTAATGAAAACCATGATATGATCTATAGCTGTAAACTCATTGATGAAACTGAAGAATACTTAATCGTTACACCCCCTGTTGATGAAAAAACAAGGCAAACGAAAGTCTTCATTAATGGAACCGAGCTACTTGTTAGCTTTATTAAAGAAAACCATGCTGTATATCAATTTAAAAGTCAAATCATTAAGAAGACTAACATGCCACATCCTGCTTTAATGATATTAAAGCCTGAGAAAGATTCGTTAAAACGTATCCAAAGGCGACATTTCGTACGAGTTAAAACGACACTCGATCTAGTTGTTAGTAGTCCAGAAAACGGCTTTTCGCCATTTGAAACAGTAACTGTTGATATTAGTGGTGGAGGCTTAATGCTGGTAGTTCCTAAAGGGGTTCAATTGAATATCGGTGATTTATTACATATTTCACTCGTTCTTCCGACCGATGCTGTTGATGGTGAATCTCTAGATTTACTGGGTAAAGTCGTTCGCTTATCACATTCAGCGGACATAAAAAGGGCATCTGTCACATTTATTGATCTTCCTTTTCAAATTGAACAACAACTTATTCGGTATTGTTTTCTCATACAACGTCAAGAGAGAAGAAAAGAACTAGGAAATATCGAAAGATAACAGTTTTTTGTATGATAAAATGGTATAATCAACATATGAAAAAGAGAGAAATTTAAGGCTTGTAGAGAGGAATGACTGATGTTGTTAAATGTACCTACGATTAAAGTTGCAATTGACGGCCCTGCAGCTGCAGGTAAAAGTACTGTAGCTAAAATGGTTGCTAAAGAACTATCATATATTTATGTTGATACAGGAGCGATGTATCGCTCGATAACACTTAAAGCCATTAATGAATCAATCGATTTATCAGATGAAGACAAATTATTAACGCTGCTAAAGGAAACCAATATTGAGTTGAAACAGTCTCACGACGGTCAACATGTTTTTCTTGACGGGGAAGATGTTACGCTTTTAATTCGTTCTAAAGAAGTGACAAAACATGTATCACTCGTTGCGAAATGGCCTAAAATAAGGGAGGAAATGGTTATTCGACAACAAAAATTAGCATCAAAAAAAGGTATAGTCATGGATGGACGGGATATTGGTACCTATGTATTACCTGATGCTGAAGTGAAAATATTTTTAGTTGCTTCGGTTGAAGAACGTGCTAAAAGACGGCATAAGGAAAATCAAGCAAAAGGTATTCCATCTGATCTAGAATCGATTAAAGCTGACATTAAACAACGTGATGATATAGATACGACTCGAGAGGTTTCACCACTTACAAAGGCGGTTGATGCGATAGAGATTGATACGACATCACTTACAATTAATGAAGTTGCCGAACTTATTTTACAAGAAGCACAATCTGCAATAAAGCGTAAAGGGGAATTATGATGAGTTTATATCAATTAGCTAAATTCATTGTTTCCATTATTTTCTACCCATTATTTAGAATTAAAGTAAGAGGGAAAGAAAATATCCCTAAAGAAGGAGCAGTCATCATCTGTTCAAATCATATTTCTAATTTAGATCCACCTGTAGTCGGTATTACATCACCACGTGTCATTCACTTTATGGCCAAAGAAGAGTTATTTAAAAAAACGTTTTTGAATAAGTTACTCACTGGAATAAATGCATTTCCAGTCAGACGTGGTATGGGTGATCGTAATGCTTTACGAAATGGATTAAAGATATTAAAAGAAGGAAAAGTACTCGGGCTCTTTCCTGAAGGTACTCGGAGTCGAACGGGAGAGTTAGGCAAACCCTTAGCAGGTGTTGGCTTTTTCGCTTTACGATCGGATGCTGTTGTCATTCCCTGTGCGATAGAAGGTTCGTATAAGCCTTTTAGACGCACGATTGTGACTTATGGAAAACCGGTCAATATGGCCGAGTTACGTGGGCAAAAAGCAAGTGCCCAGGAGACAGCTGACACAATTATGAAAGAAATAGATAAATTATTGAAGGATTCATAATAATTTGCTTGACAAATATATACAATTGTTAGAAGTTATAAAGAGAAGGTATTTATAAATTTCTAAAAAGTAATAGAAACGGACTCATTTCTTGATGTGTAAATTCGTTTTTGTTCTTAAGGAGGAAAAATCATGAGTGAATTAAACAACGACTTACCAATCTTAAACATAGGAGATACTGTAACAGGCACCGTTGTGAATATTGAGGAGAAACAAGTGCTTGTTGATATTGGCTATAAGACAGAAGGTATTGTCCCAATTAGCGAATTATCTCACTTACATGTAGAGACCCCAAGCGATGTTGTCAGTGATGGCGAAGAATTAACATTAATGGTTACAAAACTAGATGACGATGAAGTTATTCTTTCGAAAAAGGCTGTTGACGCTGATAAAGCATGGCAAGAATTAGAACAAAAGCAGGCAAATGATGAAGTATTTGAAACAGAAGTTAAAGAAATTGTTAAGGGTGGTCTTGTAACAGATGTTGGTGTTCGAGGATTTATTCCAGCATCTTTAGTCGAAACATTTTATGTGGAGGACTTTTCCGATTATAAAGGAAAAACACTTGATGTAAAAATAGTTGATTTAGATCGTTCGACAAATCGCGTTATTTTATCTCATCGTGCTGTCGTCGAAGAGCAAGCTGAAAAAGAAAAAGTAGCGTTTTTACAATCTATTGAGGCAGGGCAAGTTTTAGAAGGGACTGTGAGCCGACTAACAGACTTTGGTGCATTTATTGACTTAGGTGGTGTAGATGGGCTTGTACATATTTCTCAATTAGCTCATGAGCATGTTGAAAAGCCATCTGATGTTGTTACAGAAGGTGAAACAATCAAAGTCGAGGTATTATCAGTAGACCGTGACAATGAACGTATCTCTCTATCACGTAAAAATGTTTTGCCAGGACCGTGGGAAAATATTAGTGACAATGTAAAAGCCGGTGATGTGGTAGAGGGTAAGGTAAAAAGACTCGTTAGTTTTGGAGCTTTTGTTGAAGTATTACCTGGTGTTGAAGGGTTAGTACATATTTCACAGATTGCTAACCGCCATATTGGCACCCCACAAGAGGTTTTAGAAGAGGGACAAACAGTAAAGGTTAAAGTACTTGATGTGAACGAAGACGAAGAAAGAATGTCTCTAAGTATTCGTGAATTAGAAGTTGAAGAAGCTGAAAAAGAATACAAACAATATGAAAAAGAGGAAGAACAATCAAGCTTCCAATTTGGAGAAATAATTGGTGACCAATTAGATAAATATAAAAATTAATTGACACGCCATCCTGATGATAGAAACCTTTCCATTTTACAATGGAAAGGTTTTTGTTTAAAAGATCGGTATATTGTCATACTTATACTACGATTCTTTTTAAGGAGTGGAATTGTATGTCATCGGGTTTGGTGTTTTATTGGTTAAGTTGGATATATTTTGTTTGCGCTTTGTTTTTTATGGAACCTAGTAAGCGACAATGGTTTTTTATGTATTGGATTTTAATCCTTATTAGCACATCAAATATGTTTATTTCGATTGGTATGTTAGATTTTTCAGTTGCTTATTTTATTTTATTTCTTGGGAGTTTAATGTTTTTGCTTCAGGCGAATCATCGATTTTTTTACTTCTTTGTTTCATTTACGATAGCAATTGCCTATGCTAGTTTTTTAGTTTGGGAGCACGAAACCCCATTATTACTTATCTTTCCGAAATATGTTGTTCTTCCGTCATTTATTGTTCTTATAGCTATCTTTTTAACGAAGGAATATATGAAAAGGTGTTTTGTTGCTTTATTAGGTATTTGTGGGGGTGAATTGCTTTATCATATTTCATTATTTGATTATGCGTATTATAATACCATGGGGAACGAAGTGTTTTTAGACTTATGTACAATAATAATCGGAGTCTTGTTCGTTATAGCTTTATACGAATATATTATTGATAGATTATTTATGATGTTCTCACGCATAAAACAACGATAATCAACAAAAGATATAGCATGAGATATGAAAGTTTATTGTTTATTTATAGTTCTTTTGCTAGAATAAATAAAGTCACAAAAAAAGAGAAAGGGTGTTCCTTTCATGCAAAAACCTGTTGTCGCAATTGTAGGAAGACCTAATGTAGGTAAATCAACTATTTTTAATCGCTTAGTTGGTGAACGAATTTCAATTGTTGAAGATAAACCAGGCGTAACAAGGGACCGTATATATGCTGAAGCAGAATGGCTGACAACAGCTTTTCACATTATTGATACAGGTGGAATAGAAATTGGTGATGAACCATTACTTTCCCTTGTTAGACAGCAAGCTGAAATTGCGATTGATGAAGCCGATGTCATTATTTTTATCGTAAATGGTCAAGAAGGAATAACAGCAGCTGACGAAGAAGTTGCTAAATTATTGTATAAATCTAATAAACCAGTTGTTTTAGCTGTAAACAAAGTGGACAATCAAGAACAAAGAGAACAAATCTATGAATATTATTCCCTCGGATTCGGTGAGCCGTATCCAATCTCAGGTGCTCATGGACTAGGATTGGGCGACTTACTTGATGAGGTCGTCAAACATTTCCCTACATTTGAAGATGCACAAGATGATGATGATATCATATCCTTTAGTTTAATTGGTAGACCAAATGTTGGAAAGTCTTCATTAGTTAACGCTATACTGAACGAAGAACGTGTTATCGTGAGTGATATTGAAGGAACAACACGTGATGCAATCGATAGTTATTTTGAAAAAGACGGTCAAGAATATACAATTATCGATACAGCTGGTATGCGTAAACGGGGTAAAGTATATGAGAAAACAGAAAAATACAGTGTCTTACGAGCTTTAAAAGCAATTGATCGTTCAGATGTTGTTTTAGTGCTGATCGATGCAGAGACAGGTATTCGTGAACAAGATAAGCGAATTGCTGGTTATGCGCATGATGCTGGAAGAGGTATTATTATTGTCGTTAATAAATGGGATACCATTGAGTCTAAAGAACAATCAATGCAAAAGTTCGAAGATGAGATACGAATGCATTTTCAGTTTCTAGATTATGCGCCAATAGTGTTCTTATCTGCAAAAACAAAGAAACGGTTACATACTTTACTACCCGTGATTCGTTTAGTGAGTGAAAGTCATGCCAAGCGTGTTCCAACAAATATTTTGAATGAGGTCATCATGGATGCTATCGCAGTCAGCCCACCCGCCACACTAAAGGGAAAAAGATTAAAGGTTTTATATGTTACACAAGTGTCTGTTAAACCACCTTCATTTGTTGTTTTTGTGAATGACCCTGAGCTCATGCATTTTACTTATCAACGATTTCTTGAAAATAAGATTAGAGATACGTTCGGTTTTGTAGGAACACCGATCAATATATTTGCGAGAAGACGTCAATAAGGAGTGGAGAAAATGGCAAAAGTAGCAGTACTAGGTGCGGGTAGTTGGGGAACAGCCTTAAGCATTGTTTTAGCCGATAATAAACATGATGTTCGTCTATGGACACATAATGAAGAACAAGCGATTAAGATGAATGAAACTCATAAAAACGAAAAATATTTAGAAATCATGATTCCTGAAAGCATTATCGCATATACCGATATGAAAGAGGCAGTTCGTGAAGTGGATGCTATCGTTATGGTTGTACCGACAAAAGCAATCCGAGAGGTATGTCAAAAATTGACAGCTGTATTAACAAATAAACCAGTGCTCATTCATGCCTCAAAAGGTATTGAACCTGGAACATTAAAACGTGTTTCAGAAATCATCGATGAAGAAATGCCACAATATGCTTATGAAGATATTGTTGTTTTATCAGGACCGAGTCATGCTGAGGAAGTTGCACAGCGGCAACCAACAACAGTTACAGTTGCATCTTTAACTGAAGAACACGCAAGATTTACTCAGGACTTATTTTTTAATGAATCATTTCGTGTCTATACAAGTGATGATATGATTGGAATTGAATTAGGAGGCGCCCTTAAAAATATTATCGCTCTAGGCGCAGGAATTTCTGACGGTTTAGGTTATGGAGATAATGCAAAAGCCGCGTTAATAACACGTGGTTTAGCTGAAATGACTCGACTAGGTACCGCTTTAGGAGCCCATCCACTATCATTTTTAGGTTTGCCTGGAGTTGGCGATCTGATTGTAACGTGTACGAGCGTCCATAGTCGTAACTGGAAAGCAGGGCATTTGCTAGGAAAAGGCTTGAGTTTAGATGAGGTCTTACAACAAATGGAAATGGTAGTAGAAGGGGTTAGAACGGCAAAAGCGGCTTTTAAATTCGCTCAGGAAGAGAATGTTGACATGCCGATAACAAAAGGAATCTATGACATCTTATTTGAAAATAAGCACCCGAAAGAGATTGTTGGACAACTAATGAATCGAACAAAAAAAGATGAAATGGCTGATATATTTGAAGAGGGTAAAAAGCCATAACACATCCATATCTTCCTTGCATATACTATGTTGAATGTTACATGTAAGGAGGAGCAAGTGTGGATAAAAAAAATCCCTTTGAAAAAATCCGTCAGCGTACAAATTTAAACCCGACTGATATTTATAAAATAGCTGAATCGGTGAAGCATGCTAATTTTTCGGATGAACAGACGGTAAGAAATTTAGTGAAAAGATTGACGAGAATGGCAAATAAATCGCTTCCGAAAGAAACGGAAGACAAAATTGTACACGCCATCACGTCTAATAAGATTCCTGCTGATATGCAGTCGCTAAACAAGTATATAGATAAGTAAAACTGTGGGCTTCTGATGATGCAGTAAGCACTTAATTAGCATACAATACACCGTGTGAGCATTCAATGTTAGAGTTGCTGTGGGTATTATTTAGTCAAACCGAGGTTAAAGTTGACCCCACTTTATCCTCGGATTTTTTGTTGTACTTGATGTGATTAGCGAGCATCAATTATCGATTTATATGTGTTATAATGTAATTTACAAATGTCATTGCTACATGTAGGAGTGAAAATATGTCCGCTGCAGAAATAAAAGAAATCATCTCATTTGTAGGAATTGGTCTACTCATTTTAGCAATTGTCTTTATTCAATTAGGTAGAAATAAATTATCTGGTGTATTTGCTACCATCGTTTCCTTCCTTGCTTATATCTGTCTTATAGTGGGGGCATTAATTGTTTTTTATGTCGTTCTAAGTGGACCTACTCAATAAGGAAAAGGGGGAAACAAAAAATGAAACAAAAAAGCATATTCATCCTTGTCTTAATCACATTTATTTTAACTGGTTGTATGTATCCAAAGGAGGAGCTTGCTCAGAATCAAGTTCCAAATGAAATTCAGTTAGAAATGGTTCAATCAGCAGTCGAAAAGTATAAAGAAGAAACGAACGGACTCGTTCCGATTAAAACAAAAGATAGTGACACACCAATTTTTCAGAAATACTTAATTGATTTTTCGTTATTAAAGGAAAATCAGTTACTAACTGAAATACCATCCACTGCGTATGAAAATGGCGGGGTTTATCAGTATACGATTGTAGATCCAGAAGATAATCCGCAGGTGAAATTAATTGATTTACGAACAACTGAAGCTATTCGAAAAATCAATGTACATCTCGATCATTATCGAAGTAAACATATTTACCCACCATTTGATAAGAAAATTAGTCCGGGTGTCTATACATTGAACTATGAGAAATTAGGACTTGACGCACCACCAAGTGTCATCAGCCCTTTTTCACAAGAGAGTCTACCGATTATCATTGGTTCTGATGGTCAATTATATATAGACTATCGTAAAGATCTACAGGAAGCTTTAAATGAGTATAAGCATAATTATAAAGAAGGTGATGATATTCGATTTCTTTTAGTTGAGCATTCACCGTTTGTACCAGCTTATTCTCTACCATATACTGTTAAGAATAAAGAACCTGTATTTTTAAATGAATAATGGTATAAATGAGCCTTTGTAACAATATATTGTTGCAGGGGCTTTTTTAGTGTTCAAATATCTGATTACCAAGCTATACAAACCTAATATATTCAAGTCATAATTCACATGGACAACATCATAGACTTGTAATATCAATGATTCGTCACGTCATTATGATTATGTGTAGAGTTAGATCAGGAGGGATGTTTGATGAAGAAAGTAGACATTTTTAAAGATATTTCCAAACGCACTGATGGGGATATATATCTCGGAATCGTTGGTGCAGTAAGAACCGGGAAATCGACCTTTATTAAGAAGTTTATGGAGCTTGTGGTACTTCCGAACATTCGTGACGAAAATGAACGTTCACGAGCTCAAGATGAATTACCCCAGAGTGCTCAAGGTAAAACAATTATGACGACCGAGCCAAAATTTATTCCAAACCAAGCAGTTACAGTCAATGTTGAAGATGGACTGGATGTCAACATAAGATTGGTTGATTGTGTTGGCTATGCGGTTGAAGGTGCAAAAGGATTTGAAGACGAAAATGGTCCCCGCATGATTCATACACCATGGTATGAAGATCCGATTCCTTTTCATGATGCAGCTGAAATTGGAACAAGAAAAGTCATTCAAGAACATTCAACAATTGGTGTCATTGTAACTTCTGATGGTACAATTGGAGAAATTCCGCGTTATGAATATGTTGAAGCAGAAGCACGGATAGTTGAAGAATTAAAAGAAGTTGGAAAACCTTTTATAATGGTTATTAATTCAACACAACCAAGCGCTCCGGATACAGAGAATTTACGACAAGAACTAGTAGATTTATATGATATTCCTGTCTTGGCTATTAATGTGGAAACGATGACAGATCATGACGTCTATAATGTGTTACGTGAAGCATTATATGAGTTTCCTGTTTTAGAAGTCAATGTGAATTTACCGAGCTGGGTGATGGTTTTACGTGAGGATCATTGGTTACAACGAAACTATCAAGAATCAATTCAATCGACCGTGAAGAACATTAAACGTCTAAGAGATGTTGATAAGATTATTGGCGACTTTATGGCATTCGAATATATTGATCGTGCCAATATCGCCGGAATGGAGATGGGAGATGGCATTGCCGAAATCGATTTACATGCACCTGATCATTTATATGATGACGTATTAAAGGAAATCGTAGGTGAAGAAATTCGTGGTAAAGACCATCTCCTCCAGTTAATGCAAGACTTTTCTTATGCTAAACGTGAATACGATCAAATCGCAGGTGCCTTACAGATGGTAAAACAAACGGGCTATGGGATTGCTGCTCCAAGTCTAGAAGACATGGAATTAGATGAACCAGAGATCATTAGACAAGGTGCTCGTTACGGTGTTCGTTTGAAAGCTGTTGCACCAAGTATTCATATGATAAAAGTAGAAGTTGAATCCGAATTTTCTCCTATTATAGGTACTGAGAAACAAAGTGAAGAATTGGTACGTTATTTAATGCAAGATTTTGAAGAAGATCCACTTTCGATTTGGGAGTCAGATATATTTGGCAGGTCCCTAAGCTCAATTGTAAGAGAGGGTATCCAAGCCAAAATTGCCCTCATGCCAGAGAATGCTCGCTATAAGTTAAAAGATACGCTCGAGCAAATTATAAATAAAGGCTCGGGTGGATTAATCGCGATTATTTTGTAAACGAACCACCTCAATGTTTATCAAATTTCAGTTTATATCAAGGACTTTTTTCTAGAAAACTAAGAAACATCTAGGTTTGGACTAGATTTTTGCCTCCATAGTATGTCATAATACCTATAAGGAAGAGATAACATGATTTCTGTGAAGGTTTCAATAAAAATGATAGAAATGATAAGTTTTTGTTGAAATTTACACGAGTGTAAGTTATTATATTCCTTGTCACCATTGATTTTAATGGCTTTCGAGTATAAAAGAAAGCAAATTGGTAAACAAATGATGATAGCAATAATTTGTTCCAATGTTACAGGACATATTGGGAGGAGGTGAATATCATGAACAAAACAGAATTAATTAATGCTGTTGCTGAGAAAAGCGAACTTTCAAAAAAGGACGCTGGTAAAGCAGTTGATGCGGTTTTTGAAACTGTCATGGATTCACTTAGTAAAGGTGAAAAAGTACAATTAATTGGCTTTGGTAACTTTGAGGTACGTCAACGATCTGCTCGTAAAGGACGTAATCCACAAACCGGAGAAGAAATTCAAATTCCGGCAAGCAAAGTTCCTGCATTTAAGCCAGGAAAAGCCCTTAAAGAAGCCGTGAAATAATCGAGTACATAGGGCGATAAAGGGGTGCGTGAGATGTGCGCACCCTTTTTATTTATGTAATATAAACATATGATAGGAGGTACAAATATGGAAAGCCCTCATAACAAATCCGACTATTTTGTCATAAAAGCGTTAGAAGATGGTGTTAATGTGATTGGTTTAACACGTGGAACCGAAACTCGTTTCCATCATTCAGAAAAGCTAGATAAAGGTGAAGTGATGATAGCTCAATTTACTGAACATACTTCAGCTATAAAAGTTAGAGGAAAAGCACTCATACAAACGAACCATGGTGAAATAATGACCGACTAAAATAATCTTCTAGAGTTTGTTAGTTATCC
Source organism: Cerasibacillus sp. (assembly GCF_036516575.1). Lineage (NCBI taxonomy): Bacteria > Bacillati > Bacillota > Bacilli > Caryophanales > Bacillaceae > Cerasibacillus > Cerasibacillus sp. The sequence continues at coordinate 55,647 of NZ_DATBTY010000083.1, read as the reverse complement.
CCTAGCGTTAATTATGTTATAATAGCAAAAGCTAAGGTGGAATAGTTGGAAGGGTCAAGGTGATTCTTTTGCATAACATTATGCTAGACTTAGAAAAGATACAGACATTAATAAAAGAGCAAGCTCATTATCAGTATTTAGACAAACACATCCAAGCACCGAATATAGATCAAGGTAAACTATTACTTCTATACACATTGTTAAAGAACCGTGACATTCCAGAGCAACAAAAAGAAAACTATGTAATGACAACGATGCTCGTTCAAATGGCGCTTGATACACATGATCTAGTCAATAATAAAGAGAAAAATCAGGACAGTGAAGGCGTTTCACTCGAACAACAACTTCTCGTATTAGCAGGAGATTATTATAGTAGTTTATATTATTTATTACTATCCAATATCGATGAATACGAATTAATCCAAACACTTGCTATAGCCATTCGCAAAATAAATGAAGCGAAAATAAAAGTATATTATCGTGAATTTGATACATTCGAAGAGTTACTAGAACTCATTAAAACAATAGAAGCGTCTCTATACACACATCTAGCTTTATATATCGACGAACCGGCAATTGTTTCTTATATAGAGGAATGGTTATTAATATATACTTTAAACAATGGTCATGAACATAAAAAGTCGATTATTAACCAGCTTCAATTGGACTTGGATTATGAATTATTCCTATCGTTTATAGAAAATGACATGGAAGAGCATATGATGACATTAAGAAAACAAGCGTCTCAATTACGGCATCATCATGACCTGTTTATTAATCAGTCACAATCATTCTTAGATCAAATAATTAACTCATAATACATCAATATGTGGGAAGGGCTGTCATATGAAACAACAAACTAAAGAAGAACGTGTGCATCATGTCTTTGAAAAGATTTATAAGAAGTATGATACGATGAATTCCATTATTTCTTTTCAAAGGCATAAGTCATGGCGTAATGATGTCATGGACCGTATGAATGTTGAACCAGGTTCAAGTGCATTAGATGTTTGCTGTGGAACGGGTGATTGGAGTGTTGCTTTGGCTGAAGCAACTGAATCGCATGGTGAAGTAATTGGTTTAGATTTTAGTAAAAATATGCTCAGTGTTGCGAAAGAAAAAAAGGCTGAAACGGATCTTGACCATTTAACGTATATTCACGGTAATGCAATGGATTTACCGTTTGCTGATAATTCATTTGACTATGTCACCATTGGTTTTGGCCTAAGAAATGTTCCAGACTATATGACGGTTTTAAAAGAAATGTATCGGGTTGTGAAACCTGGAGGCAAAGTCGTCTGCCTAGAAACATCACAGCCAACTTTGCCAGTATATCGTCAATTATATTATTTTTATTTTCGTTTTATAATGCCATTATTTGGTAAAGTCTTTGCAAAAAGTTATGAAGAATATGCATGGTTACATGAATCAGCAAAAGACTTTCCTAACAAAAAGAAACTAAAGCAAATGTTTCTTGATGCAGGTTTCACAAAAGTTGATGTGAAGAGCTATACTGGTGGAGTAGCAGCAATGCATATGGGATATAAATAATGTGTTGTCTTAAAAATTGCAAAAGGTGAATCGCATGAAATTAGCCAAAACATACAGTTATCTTAGAAAAGAGCTACAAACAATTGAAAAGGCATTAGGTTCAGTCATTCAAGCAGAACACCCAGTATTAAGAAATGCATCCACGCAATTACTTAAAGCGGGAGGTAAACGAATCCGGCCAGTTTTTGTATTGCTTTCCGGAAAACTTGGTAATTTTCAGATGGAAGAAATTAAAACTATCGCCGTTTCTTTAGAATTAATCCATATGGCGACACTTGTGCATGATGATGTTATAGATGATGCTGAGTTGCGACGCGGAAAACCGACAATCAAGCATCAATATGATAACCGTGTGGCCATGTACACAGGCGATTATATGCTGGCTAGAGCACTAGAGAGTATCACGGCAATTAAAGTGCCAGAAATCCATCGCTGCTTATCAAAAGCATTGGTTGATGTGTGTATCGGAGAAGTCGAACAAATTAAATATAAATATAATTGGGAACAGAATTTACGGGTATACTTACGTCGTATTAAACGTAAGACCGCACTATTGATTGCGACGAGTTGTAAACTCGGTGCCATCTCTGCAGGGCTACATCAGTCTGATGTCCGCAAATTAAGTAAATATGGTTATTATATTGGTATGTCATATCAAATTATTGATGACATACTAGACTTTACATCAACTGAAAAACAACTTGGCAAACCAGCAGGAAGTGATTTAAGACAGGGAAATATAACCTTACCTGTTCTGTTTGCAATGAAAGACCCTATATTTTTTCAAGAACTTATCCATATTTTTAATCATCCTAAAGAAATAACAGATGAAAAAATAAATGATTTAATTCAATCGATTAAAGATTTAGGTGCCATAGAAGCGGCTTATCAAATGAGTAATCAATATTTACAAAAAGCATTAGATATGATTAAGGACATACCTGATTCTACTCCTAAACAAACATTAGAGAATATTGCTCATTTTATCGGGAAACGACGTTTTTAAATCGTTTCTACCAATACATAGATTTGAACATCAGTTGTTAATTGAATTGAAATTTGATAAAATCTTAACGGTTGATGAAATAACAAATGAGGTGTAAAACATGGAAAAAACATTTTTAATGGTCAAACCAGACGGGGTTCAACGCAATTTAATCGGAGAGATTGTTGCTCGTTTTGAGCAAAAAGGGTTCCAATTAGTTGGAGCTAAATTGATGCAGATTTCTGATGAATTAGCACAACAACATTACGGAGAACATAAAGAACGCCCGTTTTTTGGAGAGCTTGTTGACTTTATCACATCCGGACCAGTATTTGCGATGGTTTGGGAAGGTGAAGATGTCATCAAAACAGCTCGTACAATGATGGGAGCAACGAATCCAGCTGAAGCTCTTCCAGGTACAATCCGTGGGGATTTCGGTGTAACGATTGGTAAAAATGTTATTCATGGTTCCGATTCTCCTGACAGTGCTGAACGCGAGATTAATCTATTCTTTAAAGAAGAAGAATTGGTATCTTATAAAAAGCAAGACCAAACATGGATTTACTAAGCAAAAGCCTCCGACATACGGGGGCTTTTTCAACAATTATGAATTACAAATGGAGACAACATATGGCAGATTATCAAACATTCATATTACAGATTAATAAAAAGCTTGGGATTGATTTATCGTTATATAAAGAGGCTCAGATGAGACGGAGATTAACATCATTAAGGAATAAACGCGGATTTCAAGATTTTTCTTCATATTTCCGAGCACTTGATAAAGATCCACAACTCATGAATGAATTTACCGACAGGATTACGATTAATGTTTCTGAATTTTTTCGAAATCCGAAACGTTGGGATGTCCTTAGAGAAACAGTCATTCCATCACTATTAGAAACTAAAAATCACCTAAATATATGGAGTGCAGCATGTTCAACTGGTGAGGAACCATACAGTCTTCTCATGATGCTGGAAGAGTATTTTCCACATGTTCAATTCAATATAACGGCTACAGATATTGATGAAAATATTTTACAAAAGGCTCAAAATGGGGTATATAAAGAACAAGCATTAAAAGAAGTTCCTGACAATATAAAACGTAAATATTTTACCTTCGAAAATAATTTATATAAGATAACAGAACATATTAAACAACAGGTAACATTTAAAAGGCATAACTTATTAAAGGACTCATATCCATCGGGAATTGATTTAATCATATGTAGAAATGTTTTAATTTATTTTACTGATGAAGCTAAAGAAGATATTTATTTACGTATCGGAAATGCTTTAACGACCAATGGTATTTTATTCGTGGGGAGTACGGAGCAAATCTTCCATCCTGAACGCTTTAATCTTCGCTTGTTCGATACATTCTTTTATCAAAAGATCTAAGAAATATAACTCTTATCTTCCCTTAGATAAGAGTATTTTTGTATAATATACATAGCTTTAAACATGTAAAGGAGGCAGGATCGTTGCGTTATTTAACAGCAGGTGAATCACATGGTAAACAAATGACAACAATTATAGAAGGTGTGCCTGCAGGTATGCCGCTTTTAGCACAAGATATTAATGCGTCATTACATCGCCGGCAAAAAGGTTATGGGCGTGGTAAACGTATGGAAATAGAGACTGATGATGTTAATATTATGAGTGGGGTAAGACATGGTTATACGTTAGGATCACCAATAACACTTGTCGTTACGAATGATGATTATAAACATTGGACAGACATTATGGGAGAAGAACCGATTGATCCAAATCGATATATTAGGCGAATTGTTACGAAACCGAGACCTGGTCATGCCGATCTAAATGGCGCTTTAAAATATGGCCATCGGGATATGCGTAATGTACTGGAACGATCATCCGCTCGTGAAACAGCGGCCCGTGTTGCCGCAGGTGCTGTTGCTAAAACATTATTAAATCATTTAGGTATTAAAGTAGTAGGTTATGTTAAAGAAATAGCAGGTGTTGTTGCTAAAGATCTTCCTTCATTATCAATCGAAGAACGAATTGATATTTCCAACCAATCACCCGTACGTACTTTAGATAAACAAGTGGAACAGAAAATGATGGATAAAATTGACCAAGCTAAACAAGATGGTGATTCAATCGGTGGTGTTGCCGAAGTGATTGTAGAAGGTGTGCCTGCAGGTATTGGTTCATACGTTCATTATGACCGGAAGTTAGATGGGCGAATTGCGGGTAGTGTGATGAGTATTAATGCATTTAAAGGCGTTGAATTTGGTATTGGCTTTTCAGCAGCACGTAAAAATGGAAGTGAAGTCCATGATGAAATTATGTGGTCCGAGAAAAGAGGATATTATCGTAAATCAAATCGATTAGGTGGTTTTGAAGGTGGTATGACAACTGGGATGCCACTAATCGTCAAAGGTGTGATGAAGCCGATACCGACACTTTACAAACCACTCCAAAGTGTCGATATTGAGACAAAAAAACCGTTCCATGCTAGTATCGAACGTTCTGATGCTTGTGCTGTTCCTGCAGCAGCGGTTGTGATGGAACATGTTGTCGCTTTTGAGATAGCTAAAGCGATTACGGAGCAGTTTTCGAGTGACCAATTTTCAGTGTTAAAGCGTGAAATAGACCGCTTTCGTGAAACAAGCAGGTGCTTTTAATGAAACAGATGATGATTAAATCTGCTTCAACATCTTATCCTATCTATCTAGGAAAAGATTTGTTAATTAACTTAGATCAATATATCGATCCAACTTATTCATCCATTTTAGTTATAACAGATCAGACGGTGGCAACCTATTATTTAGACAAGGTAATCAAAGCCTTGAAGCAATTTCCTGTTAATCAAGTCGTTATTGAACCTGGAGAACAATCTAAATCAATTGAAAGCTTTTATGATATTCACACGAGGGCTATCTCATTTGGAATGGATCGACATTCATTAATTATCGCATTAGGTGGTGGTGTTGTCGGTGATTTGGCTGGTTTTATCGCCGCGACATTTATGCGTGGCATTGATTTTATTCAAGTGCCGACAACGATATTAGCACATGACAGTAGTGTCGGCGGAAAAGTTGCAATTAACCATCATCTAGGTAAAAATTTAATTGGCCATTTTTATGCGCCAAAAGCAGTCATTTATGATGTGTCAACGCTTCATACTTTAAATACCCGAGAAATACGATCAGGTTATGCCGAAATCATTAAAGAAGCATTAATTTGGGATGAGGCTTTTTTTAACGACCTTCTCTTAACAAATATTTATCAAACCGATGACCAAACTCGTGTCAATCACCTATATCATGGCATGCGAATTAAAGCAAATGTCGTTCAAAAAGATGAGAAGGAACAAGATATACGGCGCTACTTAAATCTTGGCCATACATTAGCACATGCACTTGAACAGCAATTAGGATATGGGCAACTAACACATGGTGAGGCGGTTGCGATTGGCTTGCTCTTTGCATTATATGTCAGTGAAGACGTGTATCAAAACAAGCACGCCTATCAACCTTTACTAGGCTGGTTAAAGAAACACGATTATCCATTAACGATTCCAGAAACTAACGTAAACGAACTTATTAAGCGAATGAAAACTGATAAAAAGGTTGTTAACCGTCATATTCAGATGGTTCTATTAAAATCAATTGGACAACCTGTCATTAAGTCATTTACTGATCGGGAAGTAAGAGACTTTGTAACGTTGTTTTTGGCGGATTTGGAGAAAGGAATTTACACATGAAACCAATAAAACTTGATTTTAATGCCCATGCTTTAAGAGGGAGTCTAGATGTCCCAGGGGATAAATCGATAACTCATCGAGCGATTATGCTTGGTTCATTAGCTAATGGTACAACAACTGTTTCCAACTTCCTTCCTTCTGAAGATTGTCTATGCACATTGGAAATTTTTCAGCAATTAGGTGTTCCTATTGAACGAGATGGAGAGATGGTTACCATTGAAGGAAAAGGTGCTTCTGGGCTAGAAGAACCTTTGAAACCACTTTATTTCGGCAATTCAGGAACAACCGCCCGACTAATGCTTGGATTATTAGCAGGATTACCACTTTTTACAACGGTTTATGGTGACCAATCATTGAGTAAGCGTCCGATGGATCGGGTGATTCAACCATTACAACAAATGGGAGCATCCATTTATGGAAGAGATCATCATAAACGGCTACCTTTAGCCATAATAGGTAAACCATTATCTGGAATGACACACAAAATGCCGATAAAGAGTGCTCAAGTTAAATCAGCTATGTTATTAGCAGGATTACATGCCGATGGACAAACAACCGTTATTGAACAAACGCCAACACGAAATCATACAGAATTGATGTTACGGAGTTTTGGCATATCTTTAGAAACAGAAAATAATCACATAACAATAAAGGGTAAACAACAGCTCAAAGCAACAAAAGTCAATGTTCCGGGCGATTTTTCATCAGCTGCTTTCTTCCTTGCTGGGGCACTTCTTTTGCAAGGTAGTCAATTAGTCATTAAAAACATTGGTCTTAATCCAACACGAACCGGTATGTTAGATGTACTTGAACAAATGGGTGCTTGTATTCATGTAACTGAAAAAAATGAAACAGGTGGAGAACCCGTTGGTGACCTTGTAATCGAATCTGGTACCTTGCAAGGTACAACGATAGGCGGAAATTTAATTCCACGGCTTATTGATGAATTACCAATCATCAGTTTATTAGCAACCCAAGCAGAAGGAAAAACAATTATTAAAGATGCTAAAGAACTACGTGTCAAAGAAACGGATCGGATAAAAGCCGTTGTTGATGTATTGACGACTCTAGGAGCAACAATCGAAGAAACAAATGACGGAATGATTATTTATGGAAAAAAGGCTTTAACAGGTGGATATGTTTCAGCATATGGAGATCATCGAATGGCGATGATGATTGTTATTGCCTCTCTCATAACTAAACAACCGGTACATATCGATAACTTATCATGCATTAATATCTCTTATCCTAATTTTATCCATGATTTAAAGCAAATTGTCATATAATATAAGAAAGGAAGCTATATATGGATACGATTAAAGAAGCAAGCCAATTAATGGAAATGAATCTAGCAAACGAAGCCATTATATTAATCCAAGAAGCACTTGATAAAGCGACAGATCATGAAAAAAAAACATATGCTGCTTTTTTTATGGAATGGGGATTTTTAGATGAGGCGCGTTCTATTTTAGAACCATTAAATGACATGTCTCATGATAGTCATGTCATCTTAATGCTTGCGGAGATATATACCGAGCAACAAGAAGATGCTATGGCAATTGAATTACTTTTATTAATTGATTCAGAGGACGATGCTTATCTTCCTGCATTAGTTCAATTAGCCGATTTATATGAACAAGAAGGATTATTTGAAGTTGCCGAGCAAAAATTGTTAGAAGCCAAACGAATTGCTCCCCAAGAAGAGGTGATTGATTTTGCACTTGGCGAACTGTATTATTCCGTCGGTGAATATAACCGGGCCATATTGTATTATGAAAAGATGACAACAGATATGTTAGATGTGTCCATTTCCGAACGATTGGCGCATTGTTTTACAGCGATAGGAAAGTACGAAGTTGCCTTTAATTATTTTAAATCAATTAAAGAGCCTAATTTTTTTACTCTATTTTCATATGGATTGACGGCATTTCAGTTAGAACGTGATGATGTTACAATCCATGTCTTAGAAAAATTATTGAAACAAGATCCTTACTATCATTCAGCTTATCCACTACTTGCAGAAGCATACGAGAGACAGGGGTTAATCAATGAAGCATATAACACAGTGAAACAAGGTCTTGAATATGATGAATTTAATAAGGAATTATATTATTATTTAGGTATCCTTTCGCAAAAATTAAATCGTATTGCTGAAAGTGAAGCTATGTTTCAAGAAGCAATAGCACTTGATCCAGACTATAAAGAAGCCATTTTATCGCTTATTGCACTATGGAAAGATGTGGGAAGAACGGAATCGATTATTGGATTGATAGAAGATGTCAAAAAAACCGGTTCTGTTGATGCACTCTATGAATGGGAATTAGGAAGAGCATATTTAGAAATAGATGAAAGAAAACAAGCATTAAATGCATATAAACAAGCATATACTAATTTACAGGATGACCCAGATTTTCTAAAGGAATATGGTACGCTTCTTAATGAAGAAGGCATGCAACAAGAAGCTTTAAATACATTTAGAGCGTATTTAAACATTATCTCAGATGATTATGATGTAGCAGCATTTGTCGAACGCATAGAAGAGAGGGATTAACAGAAGGATGTTCCAATATGGTGAGGAGATCGATAAATGAACACACCTGTATCGTTAAAAGATAAGAAGGATTTCATTACTTGGGTACTAAATCATTTACATTTTAAAAAACGTGAGAGCGTATGGATTCTGCATTACTTGTTAGGACATGAAACGATTTTAGAAAACATTCATTTTGTAAATGAAGCCAAATTCTGTCCGAGAGGTTTGATAATGTCAACAATATGTTCCGGTGATGTTCCTTTTCGTTACTATAAGAGCCATATAGTGACAACCGATTCTGACAAGACATTTCATGATATACGCATGAACCAAGATCAACCCCTTTATATCGAAATAAATTTTAAACATGCACATAAAAACGCACGGTATGTTAGTGTATTGGAAGAAAATCCATACTTACCGGAAGATTATTTCCTTTCCGAAGAAGATATACAACATGCACATCAATTACTTGATATATCGGTTTATCTCTTTCAAAAAAAACGATTAAAATCAAAAATTGATGTTGCTTTAGACCAAGGGGATAAGAAGGAATTTTTAAGGCTATCCCGGGCATTAAAACAACTTGAAGAAAACAAAAATCAACCACCCTCTTGTTAATGGTTGATTTTTTTTTGTAAGAAAAGATATGATAGCATATATATCCACATTTATGTAAATAATATAAAGGGGAGACAGTCATGAAGTGGCAACAAGATGATTTATCTAAATATGTAACAGCAAAAGAGTATATTGATACCATTTTACTGCCTTTACATCCGTTTCAATTATCAAACGAAGATGAATTAGTGAAGCACGCCTATCAAAGTGATGTATTAACGATATTCATTGACGAATTGGAGCGGGAATTATCAGGTCGAACAATGAAGATACCACCGTATACATATCTAGATACAGAAGATAAACAAAATGAACTTCCTAGAATCAACACATGGATTAAAGATATTCAAACACAACCATTCCAACATATTTTCTTCATCACATTTGATATGAAATGGAAGAAATACGAAAGAAGCTTGCAAGGTCAATTAATTTGGTTACCTGTTATTCAAGTGGACAATATTCAAGATGCTGAATTAAAACATTGGATGCGAGAAAATGTGTTACAAGTCAGTGAATTAATTCGTTCTTACTGGTGAAAACAGGAATAATTTTGCCAACTATGAACAAGTTTTAACTTTTATTAGATATTGATTGACCAGGCTGTTACTTTGCGCTATCATGGTAATGTCCTAGTAATCTGATTTTAAAACATATTATGTCCGTGCACATCAAAGTAAAGAGGGGGGAAAATCATGAGTGATAAAAAGAAGCAAGTAACCCGAAGACAATTTTTAAACTATACGTTAACAGGTGTTGGCGGGTTCATGGCAGCAGGAATGTTGATTTCACCTTTACGCATGGCGATTGACCCTGTTCTACAACCATCTGGTACTGGTGATTTTGCGAATGTAGGCTTGTCCGTAGATGATATTACAGCAGAACCACAACCTGTTGAGTGGGATGTAGAACAAGTTGACGCTTGGTATAAATCCGACGTTACTCGAAAAGCATTTGTATTTAAAAATGAACAGGATGAGATTGTAGCTCTTTCCCCAAAATGTACTCATCTAGGTTGTATGGTTTCGTGGGAAGGAAATGAAAGTCATCCAAATCAATTTTATTGTCCATGTCATGACGGACGCTTTACAAAAGATGGTACTAACGTTGAAGGTACACCACCTTTAGAGCCGTTACATGTATATGACCATAAAGTTGAAAATGGCATGCTGTTTTTAGGAAAAGCATATCCAAGAGGGGAGGCGTAATCATCTATGTTACAAAAAATGTATGATTGGATTGATGAGCGGATAGATATTACGCCAATTTGGCGAGATATCGCGGATCACGAAGTTCCAGAACATGTTAACCCAGCACATCACTTTTCAGCATTTGTTTACTGTTTTGGAGGATTAACGTTCTTCGTTGTCGTGATTCAGATTTTATCGGGCATGTTTTTAACAATGTATTATGTGCCGGATATTGAAAACGCTTGGAAGTCCGTGTATTATTTACAAACACAGGTAGCACATGGTCAAATTGTTCGTGGTATGCACCATTGGGGCGCCAGTGTCGTTATTGTTATGCTCTTATTACATACACTACGAGTGTTCTTCCAGGGAGCATATAAGAAACCACGTGAACTAAACTGGATGGTAGGAGTTCTATTATTCTTTGTCATGCTTGGTTTAGGATTCACAGGATACTTATTACCATGGGATAACAAAGCATACTTTGCTACAGAAGTTGGTTTAAACATTGCTGGGCAAGTACCTTTAATCGGGGATTGGCTAATCACCCTTCTCGGTGGACATCCTGAAATTATTGGTGCGCAAACATTAACTCGATTCTTTGCAATCCATGTATTCTTCTTGCCGGGAGCATTATTCGCTTTATTAGCCGTACACTTTATTTTAATTCGTAGACAAGGTATTTCTGGACCACTATGATGAGGAGGGATAAAGAATGAAAAGGGGTAAAGGAATGAAGTTTGTTGGTGACTCTCGTGTTACAGCAGAGAAAACATCGACAACTCCAAAGGATTATTCGGAATATCCTGGTAGAACCGAAGCTTTCTGGCCTAACTTCTTATTAAAAGAGTGGCTTGCAGGTTCAGTTTTTCTAGTAGGGTTCCTTACACTTGTATTAACCCATCCATCACCTCTAGAAGGTATGGCTGACCCTACGACAGCAGGGTATATACCATTGCCAGACTGGTACTTTTTATTCTTGTATGAATTATTAAAGTACAAATATGCAGGTGGAGATTTCGTATTACTTGGTGTTGTAGTCATCCCTGGTCTAGCATTTGGTGCACTCTTTTTAGCACCATTCCTTGATAATGGACCAGGACGTCGTCCAAGTCAACGTCCAATTGCAACAAGTATGATGTTATTAGCTTTAATTGCTACTATTTGGCTAACATATGATTCAGCTTCAGCTGTTGATTGGGAAGCACGTGCGGAGGCAAACAAGCCTATCCCACCATCAGAAGTTGAAATTGATACATCTGATCCAGGTTACGAGGTTTATAAAAATAGCTGTGCATCATGTCATGGTGATGACTTAACAGATGGCGCTGCTGGTCCACCATTAATTGGAATTGAACAGACTGCAGAGGAAATTGCTAAAATCTCTGTAGATGGAACAGGTAACATGCCAGCAGGTATCTTTGACGGTACAGATGAAGAACTCGAACAGTTAGCTGAGTTTATTTTTTCAGTAAACGAACAAAATAAAGAATAATAAAGCTAAGTAAAAGCACCTTTGCCATCACAGTGGTTAAAGGTGCTTTTTAACCTTTTAAAGGAGGTTTCTAGATGTTCAGGTATGTCTTAACTGATCGACGTGTGCTCATTCTTTTATTCCTCATTAACCTGTTTGGAACAATATACGGATTCTATTGGTATAAGTATCAATTAGCTATCACCCCAAGCAAATTTCTCATATTTGTTCCCGATAGCCCAACAGCTAGCATGTTTTTTACCATCTTCTTGTTATTCTTTATTTTTAAGCGCAATGTTCCGTATATCGAAGCATTGGCGTTAATTACATTGTTTAAATATGGCGTATGGGCAGTTGTAATGAACTTATTAACGTTGTATATAGATGGTTCATTAAGTCCACAAGGATACATGCTTATATTATCCCATGGTTTAATGGCTGTTGAAGGTGTGCTTTTTGCACGTTTCTATAAAATTGAATTAAAACATCTCGTTGTTGCAAGTATATGGACTTTACATAATGATGTGATTGATTATGTATTTGGTATGATGCCAGTATATCATTCGTTAACAGATTATATGAGTGGCATTGGCTATTTCACATTTTGGTTAAGTGTTGTTTCCATTTTCATCGCCTATCAATTAACGATCAAACGACAACATCGGTATAAAGCGTTTACCTCCCGCATAGATTAGATTAAAAGTACTGCGGGGGATCTCTATGAAATATTTTATCAGGCAGATCAATAAAATCATATTTTTCTTTGTCATAGGGATACTAACAGTTTGGAGCATGCCACTAACTACGACAGCAGAAATAAAACAACAAACAGTTAAAAAAGGTATGGATATGATTGCTTTTTATTGGGTATTATTTGTCGTAGGAGGATTGATTGCCCTTACATTAACTTATGTAAGTTGGAGAAAATATAGAGGAGAAAAACGAAAAACACAACCTAAAACACAAGACAAAAAAGTTGACTGATATGACGTGTTTGACTAAAATTGACCTATAGACAACTTTTGGAGGGACAATGCATGTATTTTAGCTCAGGAACCCTATTACTTTACTTTGCAGTGCTAATACTTGTACCATTATGGGCACAAGCAAGGGTCAAACGAACATACTCTAAATATTCAAGAATCGCTACATCTTCTCAAATGACTGGAGCGCAAGTGGCTAGACAAATATTAGATCATAATGGTCTCAATCATGTTACAGTTGAAGAAACAAAGGGCATTCTGTCAGACCATTATGATCCACGTTCAAAGACAGTCCGTTTATCCAGTGATAATTATCACGGATATTCAATGGCAGCTTCCGCAGTTGCTGCTCATGAAGTCGGACATGCTATCCAAGACGCAGAGAACTATGCTTTCCTTAAATTTCGTTCAGCATTAGTACCTGTTGCAAACCTTGGATCTAACCTATCTTTTATTTTGATTATTGCTGGGCTATTTCTAAATATGATGAATTTAGCCGTATTCGGTCTATTATTTATGGCTGGTGCTGTTTTATTCCAACTTGTCACATTACCAGTTGAGTTTGATGCATCGAGTCGAGCCATGGGACAACTTGTCAGTGGCGGATTTATTACAAATCGTGAGGAACGTGACACGAAAAAAGTACTAAATGCTGCGGCTATGACATATGTTGCAGCTGCTTTAGTTGCTGTCATGGAATTGATTCGTTTTGCGTTAATTATTTTTGGTAACCGAGAATAGTAATTGTTCTAATATATTAAGGGGTGACTTTCTTTATAAGTACACCTCTTTTTTCATGCATATTTGCCATAAAACATTTGTCAAAGAATGGACAATTAGCTAACATTGATATATGTTCATATACTTAGTTATAATGAAGGGAGTGCCATTTTTCTATGAATTATTATACGACGAAAGAAATTCAAGAACGAGTTGATTCTTATATATCACAATTTAAGGAAGGCTATTTTTCACCATTAAGTTTAATGGCACGCATGACGGAAGAAGTTGGTGAGTTGGCACGTGAAGTGAACCATTATTATGGAGAGAAGCCTAAAAAAGCCTCCGAACAAGAAAAAACAATTGAAGAAGAATTAGGCGATATGTTATTTGTTCTAACATGTTTTGCTAATTCTTTAGAGATTGACCTATCGCAAGCATTTGAACAATCTATGACAAAAATTGAAACACGTGACAAAGATCGCTGGACTCGTAAATAATCAAGGAGCTGACAACTATGACACTAAAAGTAATCGTATCAGGACCGAGAGGCAGAATGGGTAAAGAAGCCGTTAAGATGATTTTAAACGAAGATAATATGGAGCTTGTCGCTTGTATTGATCGCATACATAACGGAAAATTATTAAAGGATATTAACGGTTCACCAGATGTTGATGTACCGATATATGAGGATCCAAATCAGTGTTTTCAATCCATTCAAGCTGATGTATTCTTAGAATTATCAATTCCAGATGTCGGATATTTACATACAAAACTTGCTTTACAAGCAGGTTTAAGAGCGGTTGTAGGAACTTCAGGCTTTACGAAGGAACAAATTAATGATTTAACACAAATTGCAGGGGAAAAGCAGTTAGGATGTATTATTGCTCCTAATTTTGCAATTGGAGCTGTCTTGATGATGCAATTCGCCAAAAGAGCTGCGAGATATTTCCCAGATGTTGAAATTATTGAAAAGCATCATGATCAAAAATTGGATGCCCCATCAGGAACCGCTGTGAAAACGTTAGATATGATTATGGAAACGAGAGAAGCTAAAAAACAAGGGCATCCTAATGAGAAGGAGACATTGCCAGGTGCAAGAGGAGCTAATCAGGCAGGTGTCCACATCCATAGTGTTCGCTTACCTGGTTTAATTGCTCATCAAGAAGTGATTTTTGGTGGTACGGGGCAGACATTAACGATCACTCATGATTCCTATAATCGTCAATCCTTTATGACAGGTATACAATTTGCCTTAAACAATGTCACTGAGATCACCGGACTTATTTACGGATTAGAAAATATTATAGATTAAGTGAATTTAACAAAAGGGGAATATGCATGATGAATATTGCATTAATCGCGCATGATGAGAAAAAGCAAGAAATGATTCAATTTACCATTGCATATGAAGAGATTTTAAAGCATCACAACTTATATGCAACTGGGACGACTGGTAAACGCATTGAAGAACATACGGATTTAACGGTAACTCGCTTTCAATCAGGACCATTAGGTGGGGATCAACAAATTGGTGCCATGGTTGCCAACAATGAGATGGATATTGTGATCTTTTTTAGAGACCCTTTAACTGCTCAGCCTCATGAACCAGATATAAGCGCATTAATGAGATTATGTGATGTATATTATATACCATTAGTTACGAATCTTGCTGCGGCAGAAATTATGATAAGAGCGTTAGAACGTGGAGATTTCGCTTGGCGTGACATCATCAAACAAAGGGAAGGACGTTCGTCATGAAAATCGGAATGACATGTTACCCAACGGTAGGTGGTTCAGGTGTTATTGCGACAGAGTTAGGGATGCTTTTAGCGAAGCGTGGTCATGAAATTCACTTTATCACTTCAGGGCTTCCATTTCGTTTGAATCAAGTTAATCCATTTATTTATTATCATGAAGTAGAGGTTAATCAATATCCCGTCTTCCAATATGCACCATATGATTTGGCCTTAGCCTCTAAAATGGCAGAGGTCATTGACCAGCACGAACTTGATATATTACATGTTCATTATGCCATACCTCATGCGATATCGGCAATTTTAGCACGTGATATCGCAAAGCGCGATGTGAAGATTGTGACAACATTACACGGTACAGATATTACCGTATTAGGAGTCGACCAGCTCTTTAAAAAAATGATTGCCTACGCTATCGAGAAATCTGATGCTGTAACGGCCGTTTCTAATAGTTTGAAAGAGCAGACAATCGAATTGACCCATGTTAACAAAGAAATCGATGTTATTTATAATTTTATAAATGAAAAGGTCTATTATAAGAAAGAACTCCCATATTTAAAGTCACAATATGGGATTGAAGATGATGAGAAAGTGTTGATTCATATTTCTAATTTTCGTAAGGTAAAACGGATAGAAGATATTATTCAAACATTTTATCACGTGCAAAAACGAGTTAAAGCGAAACTTCTCCTCGTTGGAGATGGACCCGATTGTACGAATGCTTATCAACTGGTTGAGAAGTTAAATCTAGAAAACAATGTGTTGTTTCTTGGAAAACAAAAAAATATTAGTGATCTTTTATCCATTTCGGATTTACATTTATTATTATCTGAAAAAGAAAGCTTTGGACTCGTCATTCTAGAAGCCATGGCCTGTCAAGTACCGACAATCGGTTCTCGTGTAGGAGGAATACCTGAGGTCATTAAACATAATGAGACTGGATTTCTTGTTGAGGTTGGCCAAGTTGAGGAAGCAGCAAAAAGGGCGATTGAATTATTGACTAATACAGAAAAATTAGCTCGTTTTTCACAACAGGCGTATAACCATGCACAAGAACACTTTCATTCAGATATGATTGTTAAGCAATATGTAAATTTATATAAATCATTATTAAACCGCTAATGTTAAAGAATTTTGGTGATTATATGCATACAAACCCGTTTCAAAATGCACGCTATATTATCGATAAAATCGAAGAACATGGCCATCAGGCATATTTTGTTGGCGGTTGTGTTCGTGATTCGTTATTAGATAACGATATAAAAGATATCGATATTGCCACATCAGCGAAACCGGAGAAAATTCAGGCCATATTTGATAAAGTTATCCCTGTAGGTATTGAACATGGAACAGTTGTCGTACGTCATCAAGGTGTATCGTATGAGGTGACAACATTTCGATTAGATGGCTCCTATTCAGATGAAAGACACCCTGATTCCGTTCAGTTTATCGATCGTATTGACGAAGATCTTGCTAGAAGAGATTTTACAATGAATGCTCTAGCTATGGATAAATCCGGTCAGATTATCGATTTATATGGTGGCAAACATGATTTAAATGAGAAAATTATTCGTACTGTCGGAGATGGTGCTGAGCGCTTTACTGAGGACCCATTACGTATTATACGGGCATTGCGTTTTACAAGCCAATTAGGTTTTTCGATAGAAAGCGATACATTACAAGCAATGAAAAAATTAAAAGAAAAAATTGAACATTTGGCAGTTGAGCGACTTCATCAAGAAATGGAGAAGTTTTTTGCAGGGAAATATGTCGATAAAGGCATGTCTTATCTCATAGATTTAAAAATACATGATTACTTACCTGTTTTTAAACATGAACCTAACATTGTGAATCAATTTCCAAGACCGATTATGCCTTTAAAATCATTTGCTGAAGTGTTATGTGTGGCACATCTGTTAAAACCGACGATAACTGTTCATTCCTGGGCTAAGCAATGGAAATCATCTAACCAAACAAAGCGAAAAGCAACGATATTGGTTGAGTCTATATTACATTACAAAAAGTATGGGATCGATCAATGGCTTGTTTATCAATTGCCCAATCAATATGACGAGGCTTTTACACGTGTTGCTCAATATATTTTAGACGACTGTACCATCGACCTTAATACAATTCAGAAGATAAGAGAACAGCTTACCATTCATTCAAAAAAAGACCTAGCCATAGATGGATATGATATGATGAAGATGTTTCCTGAAAAGAAAGCAGGACCATGGATTCAAGCGCTTTTAAATCATATTGAAAGATTAGTCGTCATGGAGAAAATAGATAATAATAAAGAAAAGTTAAAGGAGTGGATCAAATGCAATCCACCCGGAATAAATTAATTGATTTACTTGCGAATAATCAAGACAAATATATTTCTGGGCAGCATTTATCGGAAGAACTAAATATCTCTCGGAGTGCTATTTGGAAACATATGAAGGAACTCGAAAAAGACGGTTATGAAATAGAAGCTCGCCAACGACGTGGTTATCGCATCATTTCCTTTCCAAATAAACTAAGTGAAAACACATTAAAATGGGGCTTAGAAACAGACTGGTTAGGAAATACAATTATCCATAAAACAAGTACAACTTCTACGCAACATATAGCCCATCATTTGGCGCGGGAAGGTGCTAAACACGGTACTATTGTTATTGCAGATGAACAAACAGGTGGAAAAGGAAGAATGAATCGACCGTGGCATTCTTCAAAAAATCAAGGGATTTGGACAAGTCTAATCCTAAGACCTGAGATCTCGCCACATCAGGCACCGCAGTTAACATTATTAACAGCAACTGTCCTAGCCGATGTCATTTATAAAGAAACGAATATACGCCCATATATCAAGTGGCCTAATGACATCTTAATTGAAAATAAAAAATTAAGTGGTATATTAACTGAAATGCAAGCCGAACAGGACCGGATTCAATACATAATCATCGGTATCGGAATGAATGTTAATCAAACAATTCATGAACTACCAGATGATCTAAGTGAAAAAGCGACATCATTAAGAATTGAAACAGGTCATCAACTTGATATGATCAAACTCGTGCAAGCCATTCTAGAACAGTTTGAACGTACTTACGAAACATATTTAAATGAAGGTTTTAAATCGATTAAAACAAAATGGGAAAGCTACGGATTTAAAATAGGCGAAAGAATTAATGTTAAAACAATGAACCAACAATGGGAAGCAACTTTTTCAGGTATCGCCCCAGACGGTGGTTTACTTGTTGAAAATAAACATAATGGTAAGGTGGAGAAACTGTACTCAGCTGAAATTGACTGGTTTCGTGAATAATTAAGCATAAATAGAAAGGTGGGGAGTTAAATTGCAAAGGTTTGTCGTTGTAGATTTGGAAACAACTGGGCATTCGCCTGCTGAAGGTGATAAAATCATTGAAGTAGGGATCGTTGTTATTGAAAATGAGACGATAACTGATACTTATAGCACGCTGATTAATCCTGGCCAACCCATCCCACCATTTATCAGTCAATTAACAAATATTCGTGATAAAGATGTCAAAGATGCACCAATGTTCTCGGAAAAAGCTGAAGAGATTAGTCGCTTCTTTGAATCAGCTTATTTAATTGCGCATAATGCCCAATTTGACCATGAATTTCTAAATGCGATGTTCATAGATGAAGGCTATGCTCCATTAAGAAACCCAGTTCTTGATACAGTTGAATTGGCACGAATCTTTTTTCCGACAGCTTCTGGCTTTAAACTGAATCAATTAGCCGACTATTTACAAGTAAAACATGATATGCCACATCGGGCGTTATCAGATGCATATGTCACAGCAGAAATTTTCTTGAAAATAATAGGAAAACTAAAAGCATTACCATTCGAAACCATATCACATTTACTAGAACTTGAACCCTTTTTAAAATCAGATTTATTTGCCTTACTCGAAAAAGAAAAGCAAGTGAAGGCATACCAAAATAATCTCGAAACAATAGCTGTCTATAAAGGTGTACCCTTTCGAAAAAATGAGCAAACAGAAGTAGAAGCTACAGAGCAATCAACCTCTTCATATGGAGATTTAATAGATGATATTTATGCGCCTAATGGTTCGTTAAAACAAACGCTAACACATTATGAAGTCCGTCCTGGTCAGAAAGATATGTCAGAGCTTATTTATGACATATTTAGGCAAAAAAAGCATGGATTAATCGAAGCTACCACTGGTACTGGTAAATCACTCGCCTATTTAATTCCTGCGATTTATGAAGCAGTTAGCCTTAATGAACGTATTGTTATTAGTACATACACAACACAATTACAAAGCCAGCTGTTAGAAGAAGATATTCCTATATTAAAAGCAATTATTCCCTTTCCATTTCGAGTTTCACTTTTAAAAGGAAAGCGGCACTATATTAGTTTAGATAAATTCGTAAAAGAATTAGCTCATTCTGCAGGTGATCACTATGGCATTGTTATAACGAAAGCAATGATTCTTGTTTGGCTTACAGAAACAACGACTGGTGATATTGATGAAATTCATCTGCCTTCAAGTGGTTATTATTTTTTCAGAAAGGTTTCCGCGGAATCCGAAGATATCAATGATGTTAAATCAGCTTGGCACCGTTATTCCTATTATCAAAAAGCGCATGAGAAAGCGTCGAAAGCAAATCTTATCATTACAAATCATGCTTTGTTGTGTGCAGATATTGTAAGTAAACATATATATTTACCACGTTATAATAAAGCAATTATTGATGAAGCACACCATCTAGAAGAAACGGCTTCACATTATTTTGGATTACAATTTGATTATATGCAAAACGTATTTGTATTAAATCAAATTGGAGCAAGTAATGAAGGGAAATGGATGACTAAAATAGCTAATATTTTTTCTAGTCAAAGCACTTGGACACTTATAAATCAATGGGACTCTTTATTTACGACATTTAGAACGGAATTAGACGATGTGTTTCGCAGTATTCATCGATACGTGCTAAAACATTGTAGCGAGTCGTACAATGATATTGGTCGTTTGCAGTATCAACTTCATGATAGAAGCTTTGATGAACCATACTGGCAATCAATTGCAGAGGATTTGACTTCTATTGATATGATGGCAAAGGAGCTCTGTGTTATTTTAGAACAAATCATGTCGTATCCCTTTGTTGACTCCTATATATCTGATCAAATTAAACAAAGTCTCAACTTAATTGAAGCAACTAGAGAACAGCTGAATATTTTCTTTCTAAAATTAGATGATAACCAAATTAAGTGGATAGAAATTGAGGCAACAGGTGCCAAAAATGCCGTTTATATTTATGCTGAACCGAAAAATACAGCAACAATATTAAAAGAAAAGTTTTTTGATGAAAAGCAGTCGATTATCTTAACGAGTGCAACATTGACAATGAAACAATCATTTCGATTTGTTCAAGAACAGCTTGGTCTAATTGATCAACAATTGATAAAAGAGCAAATTCAATCACCATTTAATTTTGAGAAACAAGTACAATTGCTTATACCAAGTGATTTTCCAGATATTCGTACGGATCCTGATGAATTTATTTATTCCTCATGTGAAGCAATCCTCTCCTTAGCAGAGATTACGAAGGGAAGGATGCTTGTTTTGTTTACATCTTATGACATGTTAAAAAGGTCATACTATATTTTAAAAGAAATGTTTCAAGAAGACTTTACATTAGTTGCTCAAGGGATAACTAGTGGAAGTCGTGCCCGACTAAAGAAGAAATTCCAATCGTTTGAAAAGGGGATACTTTTAGGAACGAGTTCTTTTTGGGAAGGTATTGATATTCCAGGAGATGCTTTATCATGTTTAGTTATTGTTCGCTTACCATTCCAGCCGCCGAATCATCCGGTATATAAAGCGAAAGCTAATGAATTAAAACAGACAGGAAAAAATGCCTTTTATCATTTAGCTTTACCACATGCGGTTATACGATTCAAACAAGGATTTGGTAGATTAATTCGTTCGAAAACAGATAGAGGTCTCGTTTTTGTCTGTGATTCGCGTCTGAAAACAGCAACATATGGGTCATTTTTTCTAAACTCTATTCAAAAGTTACCAGTGCATTACGATACAACGTATCATTTGATAAAGAAAGCTGATACGTGGTTTAATCACCAAAATCTCATTTAAAAAACAGCGTAAACATACCGATATTCATCAGTATGTTTACTAATAATTGGTGTAGGTTGTTTTTTTGTTGATTTTCATAAAAACAAAACAAAATCTTAATAAAAATTGTTATAATAAAGAAGATGATGTTTGTATGATGATCAACTATGCCTTTATTGTACACATTTCATTCAATCATATAAGTAACAATTTTTAGGTATTCATTATTGTATGTACGGGTTAGGTGAAAGTATGATAATCGAAAAAGAAAAACGTTTCAAATTAACGTGGCTAAAATGGCTGGTTGTGCTATGTAGTTTATTAATTATTGGTATAATGGTGTATAGTGTTTATTTGTACTACACGATACTAAAGAATAAGGAAACAGATTTTTTACAATCTGAAGAAATCATTTTGGAACAAACAAATTTAACGACCATCGAGAAGGTTGAACGATTCCACGGTGACACGTTCTACCATGTTATTACAGGATTAACTCGTGATGGGGATATTTATTTTGCTTATTTACCTAAAAAAAATAGTAAAAAGAAACAAAAAATTACACTCATCAATCATGCGAACATCTTACCTAAGAGTCAGATTAAAGCGAATTGGTTAAAGACTTGTGAATCCTGTTATTATGTTAGCATGACTCCTGGGTTAATCGATGAACGTCCAGTCTGGGAAATGACATATAAGGATGGGGCTGGAAGATATGTATTCGATTATTTATCCATGTATGACGGTGAAAGTGTAGAGCAATTTCGCTTTAAGCGATTTATTGAATAATAATATACAATAGAGGGTGATACATAATGGAATTAGCTACACGGGTAATGAACTTAACACCATCATCAACATTGGCAATATCAGCCAAAGCTAAAGCACTTAAAAGTGAAGGACATGATGTGATTGGCCTTGGTGTAGGAGAACCTGATTTTAATACACCTCAATACATCTTGGATGCTGCATCTCAGGCAATGCTAGATGGCTTAACGAAATATACACCTTCTGGAGGAATTCCAGAATTAAAACATGCCATTGCTAAAAAGTTCAAAGAAGACAATAAGCTTGACTATGAGCTCGATGAAATTATTGTAACAACAGGGGCTAAACACGCATTATACACGTTATTTCAAGTGATTTTAAACCCTGGTGATGAAGTGATTGTGCCAACACCGTATTGGGTTAGCTATCCAGAACAAATTAAGTTAGCAGAAGGAGAACCTGTTTTTGTAAATGCTTTAGAAGAGAATGATTTCAAAATTACACCAGAACAACTTGAAAAAGCAATCACGAATAAAACGAAGGCTCTCATTATTAATTCTCCGAGTAACCCAACTGGGATGATGTACTCAAAAGAGGAACTTCAGGCACTAGGAGAAGTCTGTATTAAACATGATGTATTAATTGTTTCAGATGAAATTTATGAAAAGCTCATTTACACGAGTGATCAACATGTTTCAATCGCCCAATTATCACCAGCATTAAAAGCACAAACTGTTGTCATTAATGGTGTATCAAAATCTCATGCGATGACAGGTTGGCGAATTGGTTATTTAGCTGGGCATAAAGAGATTGTTAAAGCAATGACAAATCATGTATCACATGCAACAAGTAACCCAACATCGATTGCTCAATATGCGGCATTAGCAGCATATGAAGTAGACGATGATCCAACAGTTGAAATGAGAGAGATATTCCAGGACCGTTTACACACATTATATGATTTATTGACGAATATTCCTGGAATTACATGCCGTCAACCTAAGGGTGCTTTCTACTTATTTCCGAATGTGAGCGAAGCTGTTAAGCAAAATGGTTTTGATACTGTTGACGCATGGGCAGAAGCACTTTTAGAGGAAGAGAAAGTAGCGCTCGTTCCGGGGTCTGGTTTTGGTGCGCCTGATAATATACGTTTATCATATGCGACATCAAAAGAGGAATTAATAGAAGCGGCACGTCGTATTAAACAGTTTGTAGAAACAAATCAACAATAGACTTTTGGAGGTCATTTATCTTGAAAACAACGATTCAACATGTAGCAAAATATGAAGGACAAGAAGTAACCATTGGTGCATGGCTAGCAAATAAACGTTCAAGTGGTAAAATTTCATTTTTACAATTACGTGATGGAACTGGTTTTATGCAGGCTGTAGTCGTGAAAAGTAACGTAGACGAAGAAGTGTTTAAATTAGCAAAAAATATTAATCAAGAGTCTTCAA
The DNA here is from genome assembly GCF_036516575.1 of Cerasibacillus sp. Taxonomy (NCBI): domain Bacteria; kingdom Bacillati; phylum Bacillota; class Bacilli; order Caryophanales; family Bacillaceae; genus Cerasibacillus; species Cerasibacillus sp. Next base: position 31,762 of record NZ_DATBTY010000083.1, on the reverse strand, counting down.
TCTATATCACTGGAACTATAGTGGAAGACAAACGCTCGCCAATTGGTTTTGAAATGCAAGTTAAAGATATCGAATTAATTCAAGAAGCAGTTGATTATCCGATAACACCTAAAGAACACGGTACAGAATTTTTAATGGATCATCGTCATTTATGGCTACGCTCCAGAAGACAACATGCTGTGATGAAAATACGTAATGAAATTATTCGTTCAACATATGAGTTTTTTAATGAGCGTGATTTCGTTAAAGTCGATCCACCAATACTAACAGGAGCGTCAGCAGAGGACACTACTGAGCTATTCCATGTTGAATACTTTAATGAAGAAGCTTATTTATCACAAAGTGGTCAACTCTATATGGAAGCCGCTGCAATGGCTTTAGGAAAAGTATTTTCTTTTGGACCAACATTCCGTGCAGAAAAATCGAAAACACGTCGTCATTTGATTGAGTTCTGGATGATGGAGCCGGAAATGGCTTTTGTAGAACATGAGGAAAGCTTACAAATTCAAGAGCAATATGTCAGTCATATCGTACAATCTGTACTGGACAATTGCCAAACGGAATTACAAGTACTCGAACGGGATATAGAAAGATTAGAAAAAGTAAAAGCACCATTTCCTAGAATTACTTATCATGAAGCCATTCAATTTTTGAAAGACAAAGGATTTACTGATATTGAATGGGGAGATGATTTCGGTGCACCGCACGAAACAGCGATTGCCGAAAATTATGATAAGCCGGTCTTTATTACAAATTGGCCTAAAGAAATAAAAGCTTTCTATATGCAACCACATCCAGACAATCCCGAGCTTGTTCTTTGCGCAGATTTAATCGCGCCAGAAGGGTATGGCGAAATCATAGGTGGTTCTGAGCGTATTCATGATTATGAATTAATGAAAAACCGTTATGAGGAACATGAATTAAGTGGACCAGCATATGAATGGTACTTAGAATTAAGAAAGTATGGCAGTGTACCACATTCTGGATTTGGTCTAGGGTTAGAACGAACAGTTGCATGGATATCAGGTGTTGAACATGTTCGTGAAACAATTCCATTCCCAAGACTCTTAAACCGTCTGTATCCATAATGTAAATAAAATCCCTTGCAGAACGAGCAAGGGATTTTATTTTTTCGTTTACGATACCTTCTCATGCTATACTATATATAAGAAATATGAGGTGTGCATCAATATGAATAAACAAATGAATTTAGAACATATTTTGTCGAAACAACTATCAATACCCATTAAGTTACTAACAGACTACCGTTTATTAGGGCTTGATGAAACAGAACTGATCGTTATTATTCAATTACATCGTTTTAGTCATGAAGGCAATGATTTTCCGACGCCACATGATTTGTCACAATGCTTGTCAATCAATGAAACGGAATGTGCTCATATATTACGGCGTTTAATTCAAAAACAATTTCTATCCATTGATCAAATTGACAATGATAAGAATCAAATCAGTGAAGTCTATTCATTAGAACCACTATGGACTCAATTATTTACCGAAAATGTATCCCATAAAGAAGTGCCAGATGACGGTAAGATTTTTATTCTATTTGAACAAGAATTCGGTCGCCCTTTATCTCCTTTTGAAATTGAAATGATTAATACATGGTTGGATGTAGATCAAATTGCACCATCCTTAATTAAAGCTGGCTTAAGAGAATCTGTGCTAATGAGTAAATTAAATTTTAAATATATTGATCGTATTTTACGTAGTTGGAAGAAAAAGGGGATTAAAACAGTTGAAGAGGCAAGACAAGAAAGCCGCTCGTTTAAAAAGCAAACAGCCCAACATACAACATATAAACAATCGGAACCTAAGGATGATACATTATATTTCAATTGGTTAACAGGGGAGGATGGTCATGCTAAATAAAAAAGAAATACGTTTTTGTTTAGATGAAATGGAGAGGATGTTTCCACATGCGACATGTGAATTAATTCATCGAAATCCATTTGAATTGGTTATTGCTGTTGTCTTGTCTGCACAGTGTACCGATGACCTCGTAAATAAAGTCACGCGCGAACTATTTAACAAATATAAGACACCTGAAGATTATTTAGCAGTCTCGCAAGAAGAATTACAGCAAGATATTCGTTCAATTGGTTTATTCCGTAACAAAGCAAAGAACATTCAAAAATTATCACATCAAATCATTCATGAGTATGATGGTAAAGTTCCAGAGTCTCGAGATGAATTAATGAGGTTAGCTGGGGTAGGGAGGAAAACAGCTAATGTGGTTGCTTCTGTTGCATTTAACGAACCAGCCATTGCAGTGGATACACATGTAGAACGTGTTGCCAAACGGCTAGGGTTTTGTCGTTGGAAAGATAGTGTGTTAGAAGTTGAGAAAACATTAATGCGTAAAATCCCAGAAGATGAATGGAGTGCAACACATCATCGGATGATATTTTTTGGTCGGTACCATTGTAAGGCGCGAAACCCAGACTGTCCAGAATGTCCACTCCTTGAATTATGTCGTGAAGGAAAAAAGAGGATGAAACGTATTAACAAAGCGTAATAAAGTCCCGTACACATTCATGTACGGGACTTTTTCATTTATTGTTCGCCATCTTCATCATCATCATCTTGATTATTATTTTCATCTTGTTCATCATTTGGTATTGTGATTTGGACTGAATTTGCTTCACTTCGTTTTCCAGACTGCTTTCCAATCGCTGTGACCACAATCGTATATGTTTCACCAGGTTGTGCACCTTTTATATTAACACCCATTGAATTTTTCATCTCTTTTTGACCATTAACTGAGACTTCAAAGGAAGCTGGTGGACCGTTATAGCCCCAATTAACTTGAATCATGGATCCCTTATAATTGGCACTTAAATTTTGAACAGATGGAATTGTTTCCTCTTCAGGTTCATCTTGCTCATCATCATTGTCCTCATCCTCTTCTGAATCATCATCTTCATCTGGCCCAGTTCTAACTTTGACTATTTGTGGGTTACTTTTAAGCGAACTATCATCTTTACTTATTGCAACAACTTGAATATCATATTCTGCTCCAAGTTCCACTTGTTTAATTTCAAGTTCAGTATCGTCTGTTGTTGATAATACATTCATCTGACCGCCATTTATACGAGTGCTGACTTCGAACTGAACGTCATCCTTTTTGTCATGTGACCACTTAACATGAATCGCTTGCTTACCCTCGTCAAATGTTGCTTGTAATCCTTTAACAGGATCTAAGCGGTCATACTTAACCGATGATTGTTTTGGTTCTGTTCCTTTCACAAATAATTCAGTAACAACTTGTGAACTAGGTGTATAACTACTTGGTAATGTGGGTGGATTTGAACCTTTTTCAATGTTAACTTTGACGACGGAATCTGGCATTTTGAAATCAGGCGTCTCAATGTTTTTCGAGATCTCGGTCATTGTATTACGGAACAAATCTCTTGCTATTCCAGTATAACCAGATGGAATTGGTTGTCGTTTATCTTCTTCATCATAATTTCCTGTCCATACAGAAATCGTGTAATTCGTTGAGTATCCGACAAACCACGAATCTTTGTTTTCATTTGTTGTTCCTGTTTTACCTGCAATAGGTATTCCTGCTATATTTGCCCCACGACCTGTACCTTCTCTAACTACAGATTTTAGCATATCTGTAACCATATATGCTGTGTAATCATTCATTGCTGCTTTCGGTTCAGGTGTTAACTCAATCACTTTACCATCAGGGAATTCAACTTTTGTCACCGTATGTGGTTCGATATAGATTCCTTCATTTCCAAACGCTTGAAAAGCACCGGCCATTTGAATTGGACTTACTGATGTATCAGTTCCACCGATAGGGTCACGAATATCAATACCCGTTTTCGGAAATTTAATGCCTAATCCTTCAGCAAATTGCTTCACTTTATCAGCACCAACTTCTTCATATGTCTTAACAGCGGGTACGTTTAATGAATGGGTTAAAGCATAGCGTGCGCTGACCCAACCTTGATATGCACGATTATGATTTCGAATCGGATTAGAACCTGCTATTTCATACGGTTTATCATCGTTTATTTGATGATATGTTGACCATTTATTAAATTCAATCGCTGGTCCATAGGCCATAATAGGCTTCGCTGTTGAAGCAGGTTGAAAGCCGGCCTGGGCATAGTTAAATTCATCGCCTTGACTATTTCTTCTACCACCAATCGCTTGAATGGCTCCTGTTTTAGTATCGACAACAACCATTCCCGATTGCATCGTGTCATTCGGAAATTTAATCGGATTTTGTTCCTGATCTGTTAATAAAAACTCAACATGTTTTTGAACACCTGGATCTAATGTTGTGTATATTTTTAGTCCATCAGTATAAATATTAGCGCCGTCAACTTTTTCTTTTACTTCTTTTTCAACTTGTTGAATAAATGCTTGAAACTGAGTGGCTTGCGGACTGCTATCAGTAAGCAATGATTCAATATCTACTTTTCTTGCTTCATCAGCATCTTTTTTTGTGATTTTATCATGGCGAACCATCAAATCTAACACAGTATTCATCCGCTTTTTAGTTAAGTCTGGGTTTTTAAATGGATTATAAGCTGTCGGACGCTGCGGTAAACCAGCTAAGATTGCTGCTTCTGGTAATGTTAATTCATGAAGATCTGTTTTACCAAAATAAACTTCTGCTGCTCGAGCGACCCCATATGCGCCATTACCATAAAATATTTTATTTAAATACATCTCTAAAATCTGTTCTTTAGAGTATTGACGCTCTAATTTTAGAGCAATCCATTGTTCTTGAACCTTTAATTTTAATTTCTTGTCAGATGCTAAAAAGGCGTTCTCTGCCACTTGTTGTGTAATCGTACTTGCACCTTCAGATCCAAAACCATGTTTTATATTGGCAATGATAGCTCCGCCAATTCGTTTAATGTCAATTCCTGGATGCTTAAAGAATCGTGAATCCTCGGTTGCTATAACCGCGTCAACGAGGACTTCAGGCAAATCATCGTAAACGATTTTTGTTCTTTTCTCTGAACCTAAATTACCGAATACCTCGCCATTTTTATCAAGAACTTTCGATGAAAAGGGATCTGATAATTTACTAGCATCAATGTTAGGTGCAGTTGCAATATAATACCCAAATAATGCCATAACACCAATTCCCATCGCTAAGATGAGAACTAGAATAGACAAGATTATTTTTTTCCATATCGGTTTTTTCTGCTTTTGTTGTTTCTGTTGTTTATTTTGTTTTTTTCTTCCCATACGGGTTTGGTTATTTGTAACCATTATTTTACCTCCGATTATTTAAAATACAGTCGATCGACTACTGATAGGTAATCAACCCTTGCTTGGAATTTAAAAGGTATTAAAACACCATTTTGTTGAATCCTATGATAAGGAATGGATTTACGACCATCTTTTAAATGTTGCTTCCAATCTATTAGTAAATACTTCGCGGGATACAAAAAGGTTTCATCCTTAACTGAAAAACGGATAATGAAGAAACATATTCCACCATGCTGTAAAACAGTTTGCATATGTTTGACCTGATGATCTTGAATATTAGCTAATGGAAAAGATGTTTTATTTTTCGTTTCCTTCGCTTCAAAATCAATGTATCTACTGCGATATATTCCGTTATAATCTGTTGTTGATGCCTGTTTAAAATATGCTTCTTTAATCACTGCTGCGCTTCTTCTAGGATAATGTACGTCTACGATTTGTACAGGTGTTGGCTTTTTATGAATGACAGCTCGATCTGTTTCTAAATAATGGGTATTCGTTATGTTAATATCCTCTTCAAGATTCATCCCGCGATTACCATAGCGAATTGATAAGGGCTTTACTTGATTTGTTGCTGTTCTTCTATTTTGTCCATTCGGGTAATTCATAAGAATTCCTCCTAATGCCTGAAAGTATCATATCAAAAAATCGATGTTTTGATAATCAAAAAATAAAATTGTGACAAAAATGTCCATATTCCTTAAGGAAGAGGTTTTACAATGAAGGAATTAAATGACTATATACATTATATAACAAAACAAACAGAAGAACATAATTTCGATAACATATCCCGAACAAAAGCCTACTTCGACTATTATTGTCAAAATCCTGAAGTCGAGTGGACTTTTCTAGCAAGTATCGTATCACGAAATGCTGGCTGGAATATGACTGATTTAAAGTTATTGATGTTCCAACAACTGCTTGGAAAAAAGACATGTCATGATTTGTTTATGACTTATGAGGAGGCGAATGCACGTATCTTTTCGGACGCCTATCCCCAGCTTCTTATTTACGCTTTATCAAAAAATGAAAATCGCCCTTTATTTCATTTATTACATCATTTTAATGTATCACAGTTCATGCAAAAAGAATGGACTCATTTTTGGAGAAGCAAGCAAAAAACACGTCTTGTCATCGCCTTAATCATTAATGAACAACATGTTATTGAAACACCTATTATACAGAAACATACTGTGTTTCATGAACTTCCGTATCGAATTCAAAATATATTTAAATTAAATGCTGTGCTACTACCAACAATAACAGGCAAAATCTATGGTTCTTATACACATGGATTTACAAAAATTAATTGTCGTATTAAATTAGGTAAAACGATCTATTCTTTATTATTTCACCCACGCATTTATCCACTAATTTACTATTTTAGTAAAAATATACCTCACACTGGGTCGCGTCATGATTATGAGCAATTTCTTTCAACGAATTTACCTAGCGCTCCCCCTTTACGAAAGCTTTATTCCCATATTCCCTATCTTGAAGAGGGGAAGGAAGATTGGTCTTTAAATATAGCTATTCCCATAAAATGGTCTAGACCAAACATAATACGAAACTTTAAAGAAATAGGCCCAAGTTTCTACTTTAAGCGTCGACTGTTGAATGTTTACTATCGTCTTAAAGAAGGACAATGAATTTGTCGAATTATTGTACGATCATGGTTCTATAATCGATGAATGGTTAGATATGGCTTCTAGTTTTGTCGAACATGCAGGTGAAAGAAAGGTCATAGCGAAATATATAAGAAGGAGGTGACAAGGATGGGGTATGCTATAAATATAAAGCCTACAGTTCACAAAGAGGGGATGACAAAAGCTCAATTTATGCAGTCACTCAGTGATATGGAACATCGCCTAACCTTCATAAACCAAAGATTATCACTCCATATTAACCAAGTTGTTCAAAACTATTATTATGATTCAGCAAACATCTTAAACAGTATAAATCAGAAGTACAGCTAATGTTCATGTTATAATAGGTTATACTTAACTTGTTTATATGAATGGAGCGGTTTAAAGTCAAATGAACAGTGTCAATCATTTAACGATATTATTGAAAGAAAAACTAAATGAATTATGCGAAATATATCATAAAGGTGAGCCACCTGAAAATAGAAGGGACACACAATTTTTTTCATATGTTAAGGAGGAAACAGCCCCGATTTTCTCATTACTCGATGAATGGGAACAAGCATGTCTAAATGCTTTCGAAAATAAATCCATTAATGTTTTTCCCGGGCAAATACAATCGACAAAGGAAAATATGGAATTAGTCATCATGCACAGTTATTATATAGATATAAGAAAAAAACGCTATATGTCATACATCCAATCGATTGAGTATGTATTTGACCAAATAAGGAACAAACGAGATAAGCATATGAGGGGGAAAACTAATGGAAAACAATGAATTACTTCAATCAGCGAAAGAAGCATTAAAAGGTGCTTATGTGCCTTATTCTCAATTCCCAGTTGGTGCTGCATTGCTTGCCAAGTCTGGAAAAGTATACACAGGTTGTAATATTGAAAATGCATCATACCCATTAACTTGTTGCGCCGAACGTGTAGCTATCTTTAAAGCAATATCTAATGGAGAGAGACAATTTTCGAAAATGGTCGTTGTGGCTGACACAGACAGACCTGTGCCACCATGTGGTGCCTGTCGCCAAGTGATGAATGAATTTTTTGATGCAAAGATGCCAATCTACTTAGCGAATCAGACGAATGAGATTAAATTGGTAAATATCGAGAGCCTATTACCTTTCTCTTTTCAACCAACAGATTTAAACGAGAACAGACGAAAATAAATGTTTCGTGTTATAATAGTTAAAGAATAACATATTCCCTAAAATCTGTAATAGAAATGAATAGAGAATAACATATAGCTAAGTAGGGGTGAGCATATGGCTGATAAAAAAATACAATTTACGAGTAAAGATATCTTAGAGAAGGAATTTAAAGTTTCAATGCGTGGTTATAATCAGGACGAGGTAGATTCATTTCTTGATAAAATTATTTTAGATTACCAATTATTCAATGAGGAAATAATGACATTAAAGAAAGAAATTTCTCGTTTGAAAAAACAAAACACACATAAAGAGGAAGTTAAGGTGAGTGAACCAACCCGAGTCATCCCTCCATCACAAGTTAATTATGATGTGTTAAAACGACTTTCTAATCTAGAAAAAGCCGTATTTGGTACACCAAGTCGTACAGAGGACGATGCATAAAAAAACAACGGATGAAAAAACAAAGAAAATATGGTATAATACAATTATGTTCATGTTGAATACTGACGTAATCGCTGCACAGTTATCTGTGTAGAGGAAAGTCCATGCTCACACAGACTGAGATGTCTGTAGTGTTCGTGCCTGACGAATTCATAAGTCAGGGGATAACGGCGGCAAAAAATCCTAAGTTCAATTGAATATGGATGAGTATGCCTGAAGGTGCCACAGTGACGAAGCTAGATTGGAAACAGTCTAGGTGGAACGAGGTAAACCCCACGAGTGAGCAACCCAAATATTGGTAGGGGCATCCTTGATTAGAGAATCCAATCGAAAAAGGGACGAGCTAAAGTCTCGTAGATAGATGGTTACGACCAGAGTACGAGGTTGACTACCGCTTGTAGTACAAAGGTACAGAACATGGCTTATGACGTATTCAACACGTCAGATAGAACATGAAAAAACCTATTTATGGACGAATACGCCATAAATAGGTTTTTTGTTTATTTAAGGAAACGTATGTTAAACTAATTTTTAATAAGAAAATAAGAAAGGAATACATGAATGGAACAACAGGTTACACTTATTGCCACAGCAGCAATGGGATTAGAAGCAATTGTTGGTAGGGAAGTTAGAGAATTAGGTTATGATGCAGCGATTGAAAATGGACGTGTTTTGTTTAATGCTCCGCTTTCGGCTATTCCGCGTTGCAATTTGTGGTTAAGAACAGCAGATCGTGTAAAAATACACGTCGGGGAATTTAAGGTGACTAGCTTTGATGAGCTTTTTGAAGCAACAAAACAATTACCTTGGGAGCAATATATAAATGAAGATGGTCAATTTCCTGTTTCCGGAAAATCTGTGAAGTCTAAACTATTTAGTGTCTCTGATTGCCAGGCAATTGTAAAAAAAGCGATTGTTGACCGTTTACGTTTAAAATATGGTATTGCTTCGAGAATGCCAGAGACAGGTGCGCTTTATAAAGTTGAGGTTGCCTTACATAAAGATATTGCTACTCTAACGATTGATACATCAGGAAGTGGGTTACACAAACGCGGATATCGCGTCTTACAAGGTGAAGCACCGTTAAAAGAAACAATGGCAGCAGCTTTATTATTGCTTACAAATTGGACACCAAATAAAACATTGATTGATCCTTTTTGTGGATCGGGAACAATTCCAATTGAAGCTTCATTAATTGGTCAAAATATCGCGCCGGGATTTAATCGTAACTTTGCTTCAGAATCATGGAACATGCTTCCACAAGATTTATGGGACAAAGCGTTTGAAGAAGCAGAAGACTTGGCAAACTATGATCAAGAGCTAAACATTATTGGTTCAGATATCAATCACAAAATGATTGATGCGTCACGAGAAAACAGTCAAGAAGCAGGTCTAGGTGATTTGATTCAATGGAAACAAATGCAGGTGAAAGACTTAACCATCCGTAAAGAAGGGGGATATATTGTCACAAATCCTCCATATGGTAAGCGATTAAGTGCAGATAAAGAAGTGGAGACAATTTATCGAGATTTCGGTGCTATCATGAAACATCATCCGACATGGAGTGTTTATGTGATGACTGCTTATAACCAATTTGAAAAAGCTTACGGGAAAAAGGCAACTAAGAAACGAAAACTATTTAATGGGTTTATCCGTACCGATTATTATCAATATCACGGAGAAAAATAAAAAAGCAGGGAAATCCCTGCTTTTTTTGTTTAGTTACCGATTGGCCAGCTAAATGGCGGTGAGCCAGGAGGTGAGTACTGAATCATATCGAATACCGGAATAGAGTATGCGAATAAGATTAACGCAACGGTAATTCCAACCCACATTTTCCAGTTTTCGAACCAAGCTGGTGTCGGTTCTGCATCTGGCTCTTCTTGTGCTATTGGATACTCTGTTTCACCTTTTGGAGCGAAGAAAGCCATTTTAACGAAAATATAAAGCATGAGTAGGATAGCAACGAATAGGATTGTTCCACCAACAGCTTGTGCTACTTGATAGCCAATCCATTCTTGTGCTTGAGCTGTACCACCGTACTCTGAAAACTCAGAACGACGTGGTCCGCCTTTCAAACCTTGAATGTGCATTGATGTTGACATAATCAACATTCCAACTGACCAGATGATGGATTGAATAATTCCTAATTTATTAAGTTGCGGTGTTAACTTTCGTCCTTTTAGATGTGGTACTAACCAGTAAGTAACACCAAAGAATGTTAAGAGAACAACTGTTGCAACTGTTAAGTGGAAGTGACCCGTTACCCATATGGTATTATGAACAACCATGTTTAACTGGTGTGATGCGTTAATAATTCCACCTGCACCACCTGGGATAAATCCGACCATACCTAGGAATGGTGCTAAGAAACGTACGTCACCCCAAGGTAACTTTTTCATCCAACCGAAAACACCTTTTCCACCTTTTTTACGTCCGGTAATTTCAAACGTAGCAAACATAGAGAATGCTGTCATTAATGTAGGAATAACAACCATCATTGTTAATGCAACTTGGATAAATTTCCAAGTAGGGTGAATACCAGGCTCAGTTAACTGATGGTGAAAACCTACAGGAATAGAGAAGAATAATAGTAATACGAATGACATTCTTGCTAATGCGTCACTGAAAATTTTTCCACCGATAATTTTCGGGATAATCACATACCATGTCATATAGGCTGGTAATAACCAGAAATAGACAAGTGGGTGACCGAAATACCAGAATAACGTTCTACTTAATAGAACATTAATTGTTGATGCGTAACCTAATGACCATGGAATAAACTGAACCAGAACTGCAACAGCAACACCAAGTGAAGCGATAAACCACATAATCATATTAATAGCAACCATAAATGCAGGAAGTGGTGTTTTCTCACCTGGATGTTTCTTTTTCCATACAGCAATTTGATGCCAGTTAACAAAAGCGGCAATCCATGATCCGATAATAACTAGAGCTAAACCGATATAGAAAGCAGGATGCCCTTTAAGTGGTGCATAGAACGTATAAAGAACACTTGCTTTTCCAAGTAGAATGGTCGTTGCTGTTATGATTGTTCCAATTAGCATGACCCAAAAACTTACCCAACCCCATTTACGTTGTTTATCGGACATTCCAACTGACTTTTCCATTAAAGAGAACTGAAATCCAATAATGAAAAATGTCGTCATCACAAGTGCTAAAATAACACCGTGAACAGTAAGGATTTGATAATAACCAATTCCCCAAGGTAGGCTTAACTTACCTGAACGAACAAAAGTTTGTAATAACCCCATTAATCCTCCGATTAATAAGGAGATAAATGTAACATACATAAAGGACATATATAATTTCTTACTTTTATCATGAATTGGATATGCGCCAATTTCTTGAGTCGATGATGTTTCTGCTTTTGCTAACGCCATTATTCATACACCTCCAGTGTACCAAACATTAAGTGGTGACCTACACCGCAATATTCATTACATACGATTGTGTATTCACCAGGGTTATTTAACACCGTTTCCATTTTACTTACATAACCTGGTTCAATCATCATGTTGACGTTTGTTCCAGCAATATTAAATCCATGGACAACATCCGGAGAAGTAACTTGGAATAAAACATTTGATCCTTTTGGAATACGAATCGTCTTAACCGCATTCCCGTCTTTATCTGTTCCTAAATCGTAGTTAAATGCCGATGCAACGACGTTTATTACATAACGCTTTTCATCTACTTTATTAACTCCTAAATTTTCGGGCTTGAAAGCATCATATGCTTCAACATTATTTGGGTCGATAATTTGACCGTGACTCTGTGGGTGAGTTCCTTTCCAGAATGCTCCATAGCCGAGAATGACCATAAAGAGTACGAGAGACCCAATCCCAAATACGAGCCATATTTTTTCAAATTTGTGTAAATGCACTTTCATTCACTCCCTTGTCTTTATCTAGATAAGAATATCCCTAATACTCCAAACCAACTGATGACGATAAATGCCAGGACGAACATAACCGAGGCAAATGTTCCTCTTAAATCTGGTTCGTTTTTATCGCCGAGATTCTTGTTTGTTTCGGATACCATGTTTTCCACTCCCTCTGCCTTTTTGTTGTCTTCATTACCATCATACAAAATTTAGCAGGCTAACTTAAGGTTTTATAATAGATGTCACATTTTGTTCAAAACATTACTGCAACACTATATCTATCAACTTTCCTAACGGTTCGGTTAGAAAAGAATGTGAATACTATGTGAATAAATTATTAATAAAGTTTGAAGAAATGGGCAGTATATATATAAAAAGGTGAAAACATGACAAAAATTGCCTCAATTGGATTGGGGATTCCCAGCTATGAATTGGAACAAGAGACAGTAAAAGACTTAGTGAAACATATTTTTCTAGACGAGAAGCGATTGGTCAATCGTTTATTAACGATATTTGAAAATGCTGCCATTGAATCACGTCAATTTGTTGTGCACCCTGATTGGTTTCAACTGGATCACGATTTCAAAGTTCGTAATGATTTGTATATCAAGCATGCGCTTGAATTATCGTTAAAAGCTATTGAAGATTGTTTAATACATCCTGATTTTTTACAACAACCAATCCCTTTCTCCACGATTGATCATATTATCTTTGTATCTAGTACAGGGGTTGCAACACCGACAATGGATGTGCACATTATGAATCGAAAACCATTTAAGGAAACGATATCACGTATGCCATTATGGGGACTTGGTTGTGCAGGGGGTGCAATTGGACTTGCGCATGCTCATCGAATCTTACAAGCTCAAACGACAAAAAATGTACTTCTTATTTGTTGTGAATTATGTAGTTTAACGTTTCAAAAGGACGATCTTAGAAAAAGTAATATTGTCGGTACCGCTTTATTTGGAGATGGGGCAAGTGCTGCTTTATTAGTGGGGAAACAATCACCCTTAAATAAGTTTATTAAAAGTAAATCAGTACCGGTCATTAAACGAACGAGCTCTTATACAATAAAAGATACAGAAAATGTTATGGGATGGAATATACATACAAATGGTTTTGAGGTTATTTTTTCAAAACGGATTCCAAAGCTTGTTCACACCTTGTTTAAGCCGCATCTGGAAAACTTTTTGGAAGAAAGCCAGTTAAAGAATGACGATATTGATTCATTTGTAGCCCATCCTGGTGGGAGAAAAGTGTTGGAAGCGATGGAATCATCTTGTTCCATCGCTTCAGCAAAATTACGCTACTCATATGAAGTATTAAAAAATCATGGCAACATGTCATCTCCAACAGTGTTATATGTCTTACAAAAATGGATGAAAGATTTACAAACGAAACAAAAAAGTGTTTTATCAGCGCTAGGACCCGGATTTAGTTCCGAATTACTATTATTGGAGTGGAGTTAAATTGATGATATGGATGTGGATTTTATTTGTTTGTATTATCATGCAACGATTAGTCGAATTAGTTATTGCTAAAAATAATGAAAAATGGATGAAAGAAAGGGGAGGAATCGAGACTGGAAAAAAACATTATAAGTGGTTTGTTATTGTACATTGTTTATTCTTTTTAGCAATTTATTTGGAAGTTTATTTTTATGGTCGTGATGAATTTGCTGTTAACTACCTCTTACTTAGCGTGTTCTTAGTCACACAATTCATTCGTATTTGGTGTATCGTTTCATTGGGACGATTTTGGAATACGAAGATTATCATTCTTCCACGGGTTGCTTTAATTCGCAAAGGACCTTATAAATATGTTAAACATCCTAACTATATTATTGTTGGGATTGAGCTATTAGTCATTCCTTTGCTATTTGGAGCATATTTGACAGCGGTGGTATTTCCGATTATTCATCTTATACTATTAAAGATACGTATCCCTGAAGAAGAAGAAGCACTAGCCATGTCATACGATATCCAACGCTAACAGAAAAGCGGCAGTCCTTACATATAGGACTACCGCTTTTATATATGAGGTTTCTTATTTTTTTTCTACATTAGCAGCTTGTGGGCCACGTTCACCTTCAACAATTTCAAATGTAACTTCTTGGCCTTCTTCTAATGATTTAAATCCCTCTTCTTGAATAGCGGAATAATGTACAAATACATCATTTCCTTCTTCTACTTGAATAAAACCGTATCCTTTTTCTGCGTTAAACCATTTAACTACTCCGTTTTGCATGTAAATAATCCTCCTAAAAACTTTCACGTAAAACGTGTTAATACAAAGGGAATGAACATCAACAACAAAAAATAGCTGTTTATAGATGTCAAATCGCTTTGCTTATGTTTACTATAGCTTATTAATACCATTACGTCAATTATCACGCTTTTAAAAACCGTGTATAATATGAAAAATCTGTGAATTAATTATATAATTATCTTCATTATATATGGTATGATAAACATGAATAAATAAAAAGAGAATGAAATAAATGAGGAAAGGATTAGGAGGTCGTGTTATGAAAACAGATATCCAAATTGCACAGGAAGCTGAACTTAAGCCAATTGAAGAGATTACCGCAAATCTTAATTTACAAAGAGATGATTGGGAACCCTATGGCCATACAAAAGCAAAACTATCTGACCATCTTATCGAAAAATTACAAGATAAAGAGGACGGTAAAATTATTCTTGTCACTTCAATTAATCCAACTGCTGCAGGTGAAGGAAAATCAACAGTTACAGTGGGACTAGGACAAGCGTTAAATAAAATAGGTAAACATGCGGTTATTGCTTTAAGAGAACCATCACTTGGACCTGTCATGGGACTTAAAGGTGGAGCTGCTGGTGGTGGATACTCGCAAGTTCTACCAATGGAAGATATTAATCTACATTTTACTGGTGATATCCACGCGATTACAACAGCAAATAATGCTTTAGCAGCTATGATTGATAATCATATTCATCGAGGGAATGAATTAAAAATCGACCCGAGAAAAATAGAGTGGAAACGTGTGATGGATATGAATGACCGTGCCTTAAGAGAAATTGTTATCGGTCTTGGTGGGCCTCTTCAAGGTGTTCCGAGAGAAGATGGCTTTAATATCACTGTTGCTTCAGAAATAATGGCAATCCTCTGTTTAGCGACAAGCTTAAAAGATTTAAAAGAACGTCTCGCTAAAATCGTCATCGGTTATACATATGATGATGATCTAGTTACTGTAAAAGATTTGGATGTTCAAGGTGCCCTCACCTTATTATTGAAAGAAGCCTTTAAACCAAACTTAGTGCAAACCATTGAAAATACTCCAGCTATTATTCATGGGGGACCATTTGCGAATATTGCCCATGGTTGTAATAGCATTATGGCTACTAAAACGGCAGCTAAATTAGGAGATTATGTCGTCACTGAAGCTGGCTTTGGCGCAGACCTTGGAGCAGAGAAGTTTCTAAATATTAAGACGCGCGCCGGTGATTTCGAACCGGATGCGGTAGTTATTGTCGCAACGATTCGTGCTCTAAAGATGCATGGTGGACTTGAAAAAGACCAATTAACAGCTGAAAATATTGACGCATTAGCAAATGGAATGGAAAACTTAGCTAAACATATAGAGACCATTGAAAAATTCGGGCTGCCATATACAGTTGCTATTAATAAATTCCCGACCGATACGAATCGTGAAATCGAATATGTTGAGAAATGGTGCCAAGAAAGACATGTCGATGTAGCCTTAGCAGATGTATGGGCAAAAGGCGGCGATGGCGGTATCTTGTTAGCAGAAAAAATCGTGAAAAAAATAGAGTCATCAGAAAATAAATTTTCCCATTTATATGATTTAGATTTACCACTAGAAGAAAAAATTAAAACAATCGCCCAAAATGTTTATGGTGCAAAAGACATTGAATTATCAGCGAAAGCTAGGAAGCAACTTAGTGATTTTTCTTCAAGAGGTTGGGATCAATTACCTGTTTGCATGGCAAAGACACAATACTCTTTATCGGATAATCCTAACTTGCTTGGACGACCAGAAGACTTTACGATTACTATCCGTGAATTACGCCCATCTATTGGTGCAGGATTTATCGTTGTGTTAACAGGAGAAATGTTAACAATGCCTGGCTTACCGAAAAAACCTGCCGCGTTAAATATGGATGTAACAGAAGATGGAAAAGCCGTTGGATTGTTTTAATGATGGAAAGAGAAAAGCAATTACAACACATCCAGCAATATGTCTATGACTTGTTTTCTAATGACACAACAGGGCATGATTTCTTCCATCTACAACGAGTTGCTTTAATGGCGGAAATGATTGCCGAAAAGGAAGGGGCAGATTCTTTTCTATGTCGAATAGCCGCCTGGTTACATGATGTGGGGGACCATAAGCTATTTTCTCGTCCTCAAGAAGCATTATTAGAAATGGAATCGTTTCTTTACAACATCCATTTTACAGAAGCAGATGTCAAGCAAATTATTTTAGCTATTAGAGATGTTTCTTTTTCGAAAGGGAGAACACCTCATACAATAGAAGGAAAAATAGTTCAGGATGCCGATCGCTTAGATGCAATTGGAGCCATAGGCATTGCTAGGACATTTGCCTATGGAGGTGCGAAAGGACAACCTATATATGACCCAATAAATCCGAAACAGACAAGTATCGATCATTTCTTTACGAAGTTAATCCATTTAAAGGAACTGCTCCATACTCAAGCAGCCATCCAATTAGCAAATGAGAGACACTTATTTTTAGAACATTTCTTACAGCAGTTTTTTACCGAGTGGTACTTGAAAAAGCCATAAAGAAAGAGCCATTTTTGGCTCTTTCTTTATTGACTAATCCGCTTTGCTCCTAAAAACCTTGTTTGCCAGTAATCTAAATTGATATCACTAATTTCTACTCCGCGAGAACTACCTGCATGAATAAATTTACCATCTCCTAAATAAATACCGGCATGAGAGGGTCCGGGTTTATAAGTCTCAAAAAAGACGAGATCTCCGACTGAAGGGGATTGAACTGACGTAGCAAAGTTCCATATATCTGATACAGTTCGCGGAATATGAATATCTTCAGTTTGATAGACGAATTGTAAAAAACCACTGCAATCAAAACCACTCGGAGTCGTTCCTCCCCATTGATATGGCGTACCGATTAATGATTGAGCTGTTTGAATAATATGAGGTGAAGCAGATTTGGTTATTGCTACGGGTTGAGGTGGTTTCTCTGCCACTTTAGTTTCTTTTGGCGTTTCAGTTTGAGTAGTTTGAGTTGTAGGGTCAGTTTGTTTCGGTTTCTTTTTTTCCTTCTTTTTATTTTCATATACTTTTGTTAACGGCTCCTTTAAATGAACATTGACTAATGTAATATGGTGTTCTTTTTCGGCTAACTGAATGGATTCAGCAGTTATTGGACCATAAATCCCATCAATG
Source organism: Cerasibacillus sp. (assembly GCF_036516575.1). NCBI lineage: Bacteria > Bacillati > Bacillota > Bacilli > Caryophanales > Bacillaceae > Cerasibacillus > Cerasibacillus sp. The sequence goes on along the minus strand of NZ_DATBTY010000083.1, from coordinate 13,913 downwards.
TTTCCATTATAATAGCCAAAGTACTGTAAAATTTCTTGTGTCTTTCGTACATCTTCGCTTTGTAAGCCGGGATATATTTTCTCGGAAAGCTGTTCAATTTTCTTTAAGTATTGCGTCATCTCGGCTTCTATGATTTTATGAATCGTATCATCATCTATAAGGCCAGAGGATGTTAGATGATGCTTTTTTTGAAACTGTTTGATTGCATATTCGGTTAAAATACCGAAATCACCATCAACCTCATCATCATAGAAGCTAAATTCTTTTAATTTTACTTGTATCGCTTGAACACGTTCACTATGTTCCCCATATCGTGGAAAGTCTTTCTCCTCTAATAAATCTTGTAAAACATAGCCTTGCATTATGATTGGTTGACTAAGGATGGCACCATACATGAATGAATGTTTGACGATATGCTGTAACGTATCATTCATACAAAAACTCCTTTCATCGTCACCTTCTTACACTACATTTTATGGAGAAACGAAATAACTTATGTTTTACGATTTGATTACAATCGAGTAAAACAGTAAAATGAAACATACAATAGAAACTGTTTTGGAGGGATTTAAATGCAATATGGCGAACAAGCCTATTTAGATTTATGTCAACACGTCTTGAATCATGGAACACATCGACAAGACCGTACAAATACAGGAACCCTTTCATCTTTCGGACATCAAATTCGGTTTGATTTAAGTAAAGGATTTCCATTACTTACAACAAAACGTGTGCCGTTTCGTTTGATCATAAGTGAATTGCTTTGGTTTATTAAAGGTGATACGAACATAAGGTATTTACTAGAACATCAAAATAATATATGGAATGAATGGGCATTTAAAAAATGGGTTGAAAGCGATGCTTATGACGGGCCTGATATGACTGATTTTGGAACGCGTTGCCAAAAAGATCCAGAGTTTCGCGAGCAATATGAAGCACAAATGGAGCGCTTTAAGTCACTTGTATTAACGGATGAATCATTTGCTAAACGATTTGGTGATCTCGGCTTTGTTTATGGTAAACAATGGCGAGCTTGGAAAACGAGTAAAAATGATACCATTGACCAACTTAAGGATGTCATCACATCCATTAAAACGAATCCAAATTCAAGACGGCATATTGTGTCAGCATGGAATCCCGAAGATATTCCACATATGGCTTTACCGCCATGCCACACTTTGTTTCAATTTTATGTAGCAGACGGTAAATTATCATGCCAATTGTATCAACGAAGTGCGGATCTTTTTTTGGGCGTACCTTTTAACATTGCTAGTTATGCTTTATTAACGCACATCATTGCACATGAATGCAATTTAGAAGTAGGTGAATTTGTTCACACTTTTGGTGATGCGCATATATATTCAAATCATATCGAGCAAGTTAACACGCAATTAGCCCGTTTTCCGAAAACATTACCAATACTAGTCATAAATACGAATCGAGAAAGTATATTTGATTTTGAAGTAGATGATTTTAAACTAAAAGGATATGAACCACATCCTGCGATTAAAGCACCTATCGCAGTGTAAAAGGAGAAGATAATAGATGATATCATTTGTCGTAGCAATGGGTAGTAACCATGTTATTGGTCACAATAATAAAATGCCGTGGCATTTGCCTAAAGATCTAAAGCATTTTAAAGAAACAACGACAGGACATACCATTATTATGGGTAGAAAAACATTTGAATCAATCGGAAGACCACTACCGAATCGAAAGAATGTAGTAATCACAACAGACAAACAAATCGATTTACCCGAATCCGTTGAGAAGGTTAACGATATTAATACGATACTTAATTGGAATCAAGACAATCCGAATGAAACGTACTTTATTATCGGAGGCGGGACAATCTATAGACAAATGCTCCCATATGCTGATCGTTTGTACATTACATTGATTGATCAAGCGTTTCAGGGAGATACCTTTTTCCCTGATTTTGATAAACAAGCTTGGAAATTAACTAAAAAGGTTAGAGGGGAAAAAGATAATAAAAACCCATATGATTATTACTTCCTTCAATATGATCGAATAAAGTAAAGAGGGGATGTTATGGATATTTGTTCTGTTATTTTAGCAGGTGGTGAGTCATCACGCATGGGAACAAATAAAGCATTATTAAAACTTAACAACGAAATCGTTATTGAGAAAATATTCAACGAACTTCAACAATTATCTAGTCGAGTGTATATTGTTGCAAATGAGAAGAAGATATATGATTTTTTAAACATACCTATTATATCTGACCGCTTTTACGGTAAAGGTCCATTAGCTGGTATTGAAACCGCATTGTATCATGCAGCAGAGGATGTTATAGTGATTAGTCCATGTGATACTCCGTTTATACATAAAGAAATCTATAGATACTTAGTAGATGAACTGAAGACCTATGATGCTGTTATTCCTTATTATGATAATCAGCCACAACCTTTATCTGGAATATACAAAAAAAGGATATTACCGATTATTCAAGAACAGTTACAGAATGATGAATTGAGGATTAGAAGTTTTTTCTCAAAGATAAATGTTAAATATGTGCATGATTTTGGACACATATCAGATTTAATAATTGAAAAACATTTCTTTAATATGAATGACCCGGAAGCATACAGCCGTGCAAAAACATATTAAACTTGTACACGAATACAAAAACATGATAAACTAAGGATGAATTAAGGATTATTTGAGTTTAATAAATATCAAAGGGTGTTTGTTTATGTTATCAAGTATTGGCTTTCCCGGCTTAATCTTAATATTAATTATCGCTTTAATCATTTTTGGACCGTCCAAATTACCAGAGATTGGTAAGGCAGCAGGTGATACATTAAAAGCCTTTAAAAAATCTACAAATGATTTAACAAGTGATGTCAAAGAAGAGTTAACTGAAGTGAAAGAAATCATTAAGGACAATAAATAACTATAATATGTGTTGGAGTGAATCATCATGTTCAGTAACATTGGTATTCCAGGACTAATATTGATTTTAGTTCTTGCTTTAATCATTTTTGGTCCATCGAAGTTACCTGAGATTGGTAAAGCATTTGGCACATCATTAAAAGAATTCAAAAACGCAACTAAAGATATGACAGATGAATCGAAATAAGTTTAAGTTGTTTTAAAGGAAGGTGTAGGGGGAAACCTTACATCTTCTTTTCTGCTTACTTACTAGGAGTGAAGTAAATGAGTAAAGAAAATCAGGCCAATATAGAGAAAGAGATGAATGTTACAGAACATTTATCAGAGTTAAGAAATCGCTTAATTGTTACAGCTATTATTTTTATTACTCTCTTTATTGTTGCTTTTATATACCATAAACATATTTTTCGTTTTTTTGAGAAGGATATGCCATTTCAGCTAGCGGTGACTAGCCTTGGTGAAATTATTTGGATTTATTTTACATTAGCTGGTGTCGTTGCACTTGCGGGAACTATTCCGATATTAAGCCTTCAACTATGGTTATTCATTAAGCCTGGTCTAACGAAAAAAGAGCGGAAAGCATCACTAATGTATATTCCTGTTATATTTCTGTTATTTCTTGGCGGACTAATATTTGGTTATGTCATGTTTATTAAACTCATCCTACCATTTCTCTTATCTCTAAATGATGGGATGTTTACAGAGATTTTTACTGTTGGAAATTATTTCCGCTTTGTGTTTAAGATCAGCTTACCATTTGCAATCTTTTTTGAAGTACCGATTATTGCCATGTTTTTAACTCAACTAGGCATTTTAACACCAGATTTTATGAAAAAAATACGTAAATATGCCTATTTTATAATGGTTATTATAGGTGCAGCCATTACACCACCTGATTTTATTATGCAAATTATCGTTGCGATTCCATTAATCGTCCTATATGAAATAAGTATATATTTATCTCATTTTGTCTACCGCAAAAAAATCGCTAAACACGAAGCATTTATGGAAGATGCGAATTAAGAGGATGATTTGATGCAAACTTTTTATCAATTTGTTATAACCTATCGAGGTAAACTCGAGGATGATGATGAAAGCCTCTTGGCAGAATGGATTTTTCAGGATCATCTTTTTCCTAAGTATTCTACGAGTTATAATGAAATAAGCCATTATTTAGAAATGAATAGCCCATTTATTCATGCGTTAGCTGTATTTGATACTTTATGGGACGTCTATAATGATCAAGTAAAGGGAAATATATGATATGATGACTAAACAATATCATATTTAGACAAGTTGTTATAAATAATGACAGTATAAAAATATAACCTTTGGCGAAGTATGTTGGAATATGCGCTTGCCTGGGAAATAGTTAAGCATTAAAAACAATGCCTACACGCTTCTGTAGGCACAGCGTATAATAGTCTAGATGACATTTCTGAAAAGAGGGATTGAGATGATATTTCCACCACCATCACGTCATCACTATGCTCCACCGGGCTTTCAACATACTAAGCCACCAAGTCAGAGTAAAAATCCTTTGCAATCCATTTGGCAACGATTTTTGCCTGCGTCGGGGTCATCCAATACAACGGGCACAATTTCAAATGTCTTAACACATGTGCAAAGTGTTTTGAAAGTCATTGAGACAACAGCGCCATTAATAAAACAATACGGACCAATTGTAAAAAGTTTGCCAACGATGTTTCAGATGTTAAAGGCTTTCCAAGAGATGGAATCTGTTGACGATAATGAAGCTAGCGAAAATATGAATGAGGAGATGGCTGAACCAGATCTCCAAGCCGTTGACGAAGTACATGAAGAGAAAGAAGTGCACCAATCACATACAACTCAGACAAGGCAATCAGGTGAATCCATACCAAAACTGTTTATATAAGAACCTTGGAGGGATAAGAATGCGAGAACTTGCGACTTTTGCTGGAGGATGCTTCTGGTGTATGGTAGAACCATTCGATGAACGTCCTGGTATATATCAAGTCATTTCTGGTTATACGGGCGGTCATGTAGAAGAACCGACCTATGAACAAGTTGTCTCAGAACAAACAGGTCATGTAGAAGCAGTGCAAATTGAATTTGATCCTCGTATCATGTCTTATGAGGAACTTCTTTCTACTTTTTGGCAACAAATTGATCCAACTGATGCGTCTGGACAATTTCATGATCGTGGCGAGTCTTATCGTACAGCAATTTTTTACCATGATGCTAAACAAAAAGAAATGGCTGAAAAATCAAAACAACAACTCGCAGAAAGTGGCAAGTTTTCCCGTCCAATCGTTACTGAAATCTTACCTGCTCAGCCATTTTATCCAGCTGAAGAAAGCCATCAATATTATTATAAAAAACAAGCTTTTCATTACAAAATGTATAAAAAAGGATCTGGGAGAGAATTGTTTATAAACGAACATTGGCAACCTAAGCATGATTCTAATCTAAAGGAACAACTATCATCCCTCGCTTATCATGTAACTAAAGAAAATGGTACTGAACCACCATTTGCCAATCAATATTGGAACAATGAAGAAGAAGGGATCTATGTCGATATTATTTCAGGTGAGGTTCTTTTTTCATCAACAGATAAATATGATGCTGGTTGTGGTTGGCCAAGCTTCACAAAACCAATCGACTCATATTATGTAACAGAACATCTTGATTTATCACACGGGATGCGACGTATGGAAGTAAGGAGTAAGCATTCTGATGCTCATTTAGGACATGTCTTTCCGGATGGTCCAAAAGAAGCGGGCGGTTTAAGATATTGTATTAATTCTGCTGCACTTCGTTTCATTCCAAAACGAGAGATGGAAAGGGAAGGATATGGTCACTATTTATTTTTATTTACGGATAAAGAATGAGGCAAAGGAGAGTTTTAAATGATTCATTTAACATGGGAAGAACGCCCAACACTAAAACAAATTAAATGTGTTCATGCAGATGCAAAGAAATTTATCATAAATCGTAAACTAACACCTGGTAAATTGTATGATGTGAAAAATGAAACAGATGAATTTTACTTTATCATTGATAATAGTGGACGAATTGGTGGTTTTTTAAAGGAATATTTTAAAGAGCTTAACTGATATTTGGTTTTTCTTGAAACTGCCATCTCAGTTTTGTAAAATAAAATAATATGTACTTATCATAATAGTAATCAAGAACAAGACGTTGTTTTAAGCATCATAAAGGAGGAAGAAAACACATGGCATTTGTCATAACGTCACCATGTAAAACAGAGAAAGCGGCTGAATGTGTCGAGGTTTGTCCCGTTGATTGTATAGAAGAAGGGGAGGATATGTTCTATATTGACCCTGATGTTTGTATTGATTGCGGTGCATGTGAAGCTGTATGCCCAGTCGAAGCTATATTTATAGAAGATGAGGTACCGGAAGAAGAAAGTGAGTATATTGAATTAAACCGAAAATTCTTTGAAAATCGTTAGAAATAATAAAGGGCTGGGACAAAACTAGCCAAGAATACATTAAAAAGGTTCCAATCATCGGTCTTTGATAATTGGAACCTTTTCTTGTTGGTTGATTAAATCTTGATTATGGCAAAGTACTTTCATAAGTGTAACACCATAAACGCAAAGCATAAAATTAAATGTTAAAGATAATTTCATATTAAGTTGACTGGGCCCAACCTCTTTCTAATGTTCGCATATTTCATCTTTGATGGGAAAAACTATCCTTAGTGTAAAATGAGGAGTTGAACCCAATGACTAAAGAAAAAATAAATCCAGAACCTATTTGGCGGCACACGATTAATCTCCCAACATTCCCTCCATTAAATGAAAACATTGAAGTTGATGTTGGAATTGTAGGTGCAGGAATAACTGGTATTACAGCGGCATACCTATTAACTGAACAACATGGATTAAATGTCGCTATATTAGATTCAGATATCATTTTAAATGGAACAACAGGTCATACTACTGCAAAAATAACAGCACAACACAGTCTGATATATGATGAATTGATTAAGCATTTTGGTGAAGATGATGCACGTTTATATTATGAAGCACAAGTTGAGGCAAGTGATTTAATCAAACATTTGATTGAAAAATTACAAATAGATTGTGATTTAACAGAAGAAGATGCCTATATCTTTACGAATGATGAAAAATACGTTAAAAAATTACAAAGTGAGAAAAAAGCTTATGATCAGTTAGGTATTAAAGGTGAGTTACTTGATCAGATGCCAATCGATATCCCAATGAAATTAGCTTTACGTATGAATAATCAGGCGCAATTTCATCCGTTAGCATATTTAAAACACTTGGTAGAAGAACTTGAAAAAGCAGGGGCAAAATTATTTGAAAAGACGACAGCGGTCGATATTGAGTTTAATAAACGTCCAGCCATCATAACTGAACAAGGCAAACGAGTCATCTGTAAAAATGTCATCGTTGCCAGTCAATTTCCATTTTATGATGGACAAGGTTTTTACCCGATGCGCATGTACCCTGAAAGAGCATATGTTCTTGCGGTCAAACCAACAACTAAATATCCAGGTGGTATGTATATTAATGCTGAATCACCAACACGTTCTGTACGAAGTGTTCATTATAATGGTGAAGAGCTATTATTAATTATTGGTGAAAACCATAAAACAGGTCAAGGTAAAGAAACAATGCATCATTATCAAGCACTAGAAGACTTCGCTAAAAAAATAATACAAACTTCAGAACCGTTATTGCGCTGGTCAACACAAGATTTAACTACTTTGGATAAAGTTCCATATATTGGACCGATTACAAGCACACATCAAAATGTTTTTGTAGCAACAGGATATCGAAAATGGGGAATGACCAATGGAACAATTGCAGCAAAAATCATATCCGATCAAATATCTGGGATGAAAAATGGTTATGAAAAACTGTTTACACCATCTAGATTCCAGATGGATCCTGGATTGAAACAGTTTGCAACAATCAATTTAGATGTTGCTAAACATATGATTAAAGGTAAATTTGATAATACGGAAGATATAAAAGCGATTGAGAAAATGCAACCAGGTGAAGCGTTAATTACGCGTGTTAATGGTAATCGGACAGGCGTATATATGGATGAAAATCATAAAGTGCATTTGGTTGATACAACATGTACACATTTACGTTGTGAAGTCGAATGGAACTCAGGTGATCATACATGGGATTGTCCATGTCATGGCTCAAGATTTTCTTATGCAGGTGAAGTTGTAACAGGCCCAGCTAAAAAACCATTAAAAAGAATAACTGAATAACAATTTTAAAATATCTCAATATCACAAGTATACTTAGGTATTGAGATATTTCTTCTTTTATTTTCATTACTTCCTATAATATATATTATGTAAACTAGTAAAGTCTTTAAAATAGAGAGTACAAATCCAATAACCATAATAACCATAAGGTAATACTTTTTTCGTTGATTAGTCGTCAAAATGCTTAATGAATAAATGAGACACTCATATATCCCTTGAATCATTGCAACTGTACTACCGCTAACTCCTGGAACGGTTTCCGTAACCCCCACCGCCATTCTCCGAAATATAACTCCCGACATTTAGCTTCAATACCTCAATCACTGATTAATGTACAAACAACAATCCAAATACTATAAGCATACCTATGAATCTCATAAATACAATTGTTAGACAATCGCACCCGTTTGGCTATCATTATTCTCTGTTTATATTTCTAATTTCCTTTATAATCTCGGGTATGCCTGAAAAAATTATTATACTGATTATCACTGCTAAAAAATGTCTGTGCTTATTAAAAAAAGTAATAATATAATAAAAGAAATATCACTCGCTAAATAATCATAAATCCTCTCTTCAACTAAACTCCTCCAGTATAGAAAACAATCAAACCCGATTCTAACATAATGTTGTACCTAAATTTTAAGTGGAGTTTCACTTCTTTGCAACAAGAGAAATTGCTAATGCAATCGGCGGAACCATAGGTAAAAAGAAAGTCCACCCAATCAGGTAAAATATAGGTGCAAGAAAAATTATTGCACCAAATAAGATATATAATTGTGATCTTTTTTGAAAGCCAAAAATGAACAGTAATAGTCCGACTATTGACAATATTACAAGGGTAATATTAAGCAAAATAATAATAATCACCTCCGATATTGGCACTAATATTATGATTATCTTACCCATTATTATATGATTACTATTAGCTTTTCTAATTTCTTCTTTAACTGCTTTTAATGCCGAATAGACCGCAGTTCTACTCTTTTTAGCTATAAAATCCATAAGCAATGGTTCCAAGTAATAGGCCTATTCCAGCCCCCAATGCAATTGAATATCCTTGGGAGATTGATTCTAAAAACATTCCTAAAATTACATCGATGGCACCACCTAAAATCATTCCAAATGGTATTAAACTATTTATTAAATCTTTCTTTTTCATAGCTAGAGTCACCTCTCCATTTATGTAACTGCAAATATACATTATTAAAATTCAAACAAAAATCTGGCCCGAAAGTGATTTACTTCTCCATCAGATGAATATAGATAAATTTTTTTCCTTCCACTTGAGCAATCCCAAGCTAAGCCTGATCTCATCTGAATTAACCTCAATAAATACAGCTTGAAACGCATAAAAACAAGTTGGTAAAGTATCAGCAAGAGTACCATTAAAATCAAAAATAATCGCTTTTATTAACTACACGCTATTTACCAAAATATTTAAATATACGACCTAAGATGGATTTGAGTAATGTGCAGCAACATTGTTTTGTATTGTTCTTTTCGCTTTACCATTAATATGGTTAATTTTACAGTTGTTCATAAAAACCCACAACTTTAGATCGGATTCTATAAAGTAACTAATATTAATACTCCAAAACACTAAACTAATAAACTCTTTTTAAATTTGGGGCTAAGGCTAAATGAATGCTGTCTAATGTTTCGGAAACGCTTACTTCCCTATTTTATGACTGGGGTGTACATAGTCTCTTGTCCATATAATAAGGCAAAGAAGGTGTACAAAATCAAAGATATGTCTTGTAAATCGAGGATCTACCTTCTATTTCTTGTAAAAACATTTATGCCCTATTACAACATACCATTATTAAAAGAATACCTTGCATCAGCAATGACTTACACAAAACACTAATTCATATATTTTAGAATATATGAATTAGTGTTTTACACTCTTAATTGTTATTTACGTAAAATTTTCTCCATTGCTTTTCCTTTTGCTAACTCATCGATTAGCTTATCTAAATAGCGAATTTCGCGCATGGTTGGTTCTTCGATGTCTTCCACGCGGACACCGCATACCACACCTTTGATCAAATCTCGCGAAGGATTCAGTTGGGGAGCTTCCGCAAAGAAGTTCTCAAAGTCTGTCTCTTTTTCCAGTTGCGCTTCTAACTCTTCCTGGCTATATCCTGTCAACCAACAGATGATTTCATCGACTTCTTTTTTCGTACGTCCTTTTTTCTCCGCCTTCGTAACATAATGGGGATAGACACTTTCGAAACTCATTGTATAGATTTTATGTTTGGTCATGGTATATCCTCCTTAAATTTTCGGATAATGGTCCAATTCAAAATATTTCTATATATCTTAATTCCAAAGTCCGCTATTAGATCAGTGCGCCCCTTTTATGGAGCAAGGTTCAGTTAATATCTCCTAAATAAACTGAAGACTTTTCATCATAAAAATATTTTACTATATATTTTCTTAACTCTTTAGGATATATCCTGTATTGAAGTAACTCATTAATATGTATCCATTCTATCCCTACTTGGTGGCTATCGGGATTGGCAGGTTTTATGGAGTTTTTCATTTCATTATCAAGCTTGCAAACGAAGTAATATTCAATTTGGTGAACATTAAAATCAAATGAAGAGTGCTCGTGGTTTTTACCAATATACTCACGAATATGGAGAAGTTCTCCGATTTCTACTTGCTGTCCAACCTCTTCAATACACTCTCTTTTTAATGCGCTATGAAGCGTTTCACCGTGTTCTTGTCCTCCTCCGGGGAAAAGATAAAAATAACCCTCGTTGTCTTGATTTTTCGTTAGTAATATCTTTGCTTCCTTAATGATAATAGCTTTTGCTGAGTTCCTGATATGCACTTATATCCCCCTCTACTCCCTGCTAATTTTACAACAAAAACAATTTTAGGGCTTTCCTTATTAATTTTTATTCAACAATATAACCGTTGGTTAATTCCTCTTAGTTTCCCTAGCCTGCATCAAAAAGAATGTTTAACTTCCGGCTTGAATTTTGTACGCCAAAAAAACGTCCAGGCACAGGCGGCTTACAAGATGTAATGTTGCACGTATTTTTTATGGCACCATCAGGATAAATGCGCGGTAATCGGGTTAATTGCCCGACAATCTGATCAATTGCATAATTAAAGGAATAATTGCGTCAACCTCCATTTAAAGCGGAAATGACCCAATGCAGGGATAACTTTTTTATAGAAAAGAGCAGGAAAGTGCGGCATCCTTGTAGTACATCTAAGTTTATAAGGTACTCGTCCATTATATACGTTGGGAGGCGGCAGGGTGAGGGATTGTCTCTTTTGCTCCATTGTTTCCGGCCAGGAGGAAGGATATATCGTGTATGAAAATGAGTGGGTCTGCTGTTTTCTCGACAAATATCCGATCAATAAAGGCCACACGCTGATTGTTCCGAAGAAACATTACACGGAATTTAGTGATGTAGATGAAAAGAGCTTGGAAGAGGTGATGAAAGCGGCACAGCGGGTGGCCGGCACGATTGAGGGGCTTTTCGAAACGGACGGCATCACTGTCATGCAAAACAATGGGATATTCAAAGATGTCGACCATTATCATATGCACGTGATCCCTCGTTTTAAAGATGACGGGTTTGCCTGGATTGAACCCGTCACAGATGAAAATATTGACTTTGAACTATTAAAGTCACAGTTTATGAGTCATCTGCTTTAACCTTAAATGAGGCTGTCTAAGAGACAGCCTCATTTTTCATGCCGTGGATTAATAATACCGTAATAAACAATGTCTTCGAAAGAGCCATCTTTAACAATATGATCTTTCAGTGTACCTTCGCAGGTCATTCCGCACTTTTCCATAATCCTTCCGGATCCGGGATTTGATATAAAATGACGTGCATACACACGATGATAATCCTGCTCTTCAAAAACAAATTCCAGCATGGCTTTGGCTGCTTCCGTTGCATATCCATTTCCCCAATATTCTTCTCCAATCCAGTAAGCAAGTTCACCATTTTGGTAATGCGAATGATTTGATATGGCAATGGCACCGTATAACTGTCCGCTCCTTTTGTCTGTGATAGCGAACTCATACATCCTGCCCATTTCAAAATTTTGCTCATGATTGGCAATCCATGACAGAGCACATTCTATAGGATAGGGGTAAGGCAAACTCAATGTGCTTTTATAAATATTATAGTTATTGCACAACAGGCTGACATCCTTTGCATCAGATTCGTTAAAAAGACGCAGGCGCAGCCGTTCCGTAACGATTGTCTTTTCGGCTTTGCTATAAATCATTCTACACACACACCCTTTAATGTTGATTCTTTGTAGAGGCTTCCTCCTTTTCATCCAATCGTTTTGGGCATATTTGCCTTATCCTGCTCCATAAAATGGCTTCGGAAGTTGCGGAGCAGAACAAGGATCATGATTTCAGCAGCAATTGCTGCGAAAGCACACCCGAATATAATAAGGATGGCCCCATGTTCACCAATATTTAGGATGAAAGGTATGGCAGCAATCGAAATAAGTGAAATGATGATATATCCGGTTAGCCTTTTTTCCGCGTTTGCCCCAGAAATTTCAATCAATCCTGTAATGGCAAAAGAAACAAGCAAAATATGGATGAGGCTCAAAATGGCCGTTGCCAAAAGCATCAGGAGGATGCTGCCTGTAGGCTGGAATCCTTCAAGCAAGTTGACGGGAATCTGGAACATCGCAAGGAAGGAAAAAATGGACAGGGTGACGGCTGCCAATCTTGCTTTCAAAAATGAAGGGCTATACGGCTGCAATTGACCGAGCCCAGAAGCCACAATAGCATAGCCGATAAAGTCTGGAAAAACATCAAAAAAGATGATGTTAAAATCGAGCAAAACGATAATGAGCCCCCAAAACAGTTTATTGATAGCAGCGGGCATGCTGGTCATTTTTTGGCCTCCCGTACAAGCTTCCGGACTGCATGATTATCTAAATATGGCTGATGGAAAATGGTAAGGTCCTCGGTGAACCGCCCCCCATTTACATCCTTTCCATGAAGTTTTGCATTGATTTGAAAAAAAGCATATTGATTTGGATCGTCCTTTTTGTACGTATAGTGGTAATTGACCGAAAATAGCTGCCCCTCTCTTAATGAAAAAGGGAATATGTCTGCAGTCATATCCTTACCTATTGGGAACTCTGAAGGTTCAACCCGATCAGCGTATCGCTGGAGTTGTTCTTGATTGACATTAAGACCAAAAAACAAGGCGGATTTCAGTTTTTCATAAAACGGGATTTCCATTTGAGTGATCTCCAAATCACTGTCCGCTTGGAACAGGTAATAGCCTCTTTCGTCATTGGATGAACCAGTGCCCAGCATGGTCATATGTGGTGCCACCCTTTGATATGCTGTCACCTCTCCAATCTCGAGCAGCTTATTTTCTCCATTTGCCAGGGAAGCGCTGATTTGGGTGATACGGCCGCCATGTTTTTTCAGCTCGTTTATATGATGCTCATTTAGGCTGGCAGAAAGGGTTTTTAATTCGTGATGATTGAAAATCTGTCCGTCATGGTCAGACGGAAAAAACATGATATCGGTACCGGGAACCGAAGCCCATTGAATATCCATCTTTCCATCCCGGTTCGCCAAATAATGAAATTGGAGGAGAAATCCTTCCTCGAGAGGAATTTCATAATAATGTTTCATCATGATGGGCTCTTTCAGCTGGCTGCCGGCAAAGACAGCAAAATTTCCTGCCCAGCTCAAAAAAATAACGATAAGTCCAATATAG
>NZ_DATBTY010000082.1:0-1593 GCF_036516575.1 Cerasibacillus sp. | reverse complement strand
TGCAGATATTTTTGATAAAATAAAATCATGGTTTAAATCTTAATGAGAGAGGGTGGCAGAAATGGAATTTGAATTTGTTGATTTAGGTGGGGAATCTTACGCTTTTGTGAATAAACAAGACGGCGAAGAACTTGCGAAAATCACGTGGACGATGTTAGGAGACGTAATGGCGATGGACCATACATTCGTTTCAGAAAAACTTCGTGGTCAAGGGGTTGCGAAACAATTGTTAGACCGCGCAGCAGAGTACGCACGTGAGCAAGAGTATAAGATGGAGCCCGTTTGTTCTTACGTCGTTACAGCATTCGAGCGTTATTCAGAATACGATGATGTAAAAACATCATAAATGAAAAGCTACAAGCCTATTTTTTAGCTTGTAGCTTTTTCTATGAGAGGTGAAAAAGATGAAACGTACAGTAGAAAGAGTATTAGCAATCATTAGTGCAATTTTAATCGGACTCGGCATTTTAATAATAGTTTTCTTAACCGTGGGCATGGGTGCACTGTTTAAAATGGACGAATTTAAAGCGGAATTAGTACAAGATTTAATGGAAGATCCACAACTCACATTGACAGAAGACGAAGTAATCGCTGTTCTTCAGTTATTTGAAAGCTTTATTTCATTCGGTTGGGTTTTCGTCATTATCGGGGCGATCGCACTCGTCTTGACGATTGTAGGAGCCGTACAAGTAGGTAATCCAGCGAAAGTGAAAGCGGCAGGAGTAATGTTTATTTTAGGTGGTATTATGGCAGGTGTTATCACTTTACCTTCTATTTTACTTTATGTTGCTGCAGGAATGGCATTCATTCGGAAGCCACCAGCACTTGACCAAACATTTCGTCCGCTACACGAAGGACAAGGAGATTTAAGCAATCAACCTCCCGAACAAAAATAATAAGAAAACACTTTTCCATATTATATTGAGGAAAAGTGTTTTTTTGTATGGTTTTTAATAGGATGTTGTTAAGGTTAACTTTATTATTCGCTGTTATTCTTTTTAGAAATTGTCTTGAATATTGTTCGTCTTATGTCTAAAATTTGAAAAAAATAAAAGAAAATCATCAAAAAAGGTTTGAAAACGAAAAAAAAGGCAATACATACTGTACAAAAATCATCGGAGGTCGATATATATGGGGAAGAAGTTAAAAGGTTTAGCAGTTACAGCGATTGCGGCAGGAGCATATGCGTACTTTAAAGACCCGGCGAATCGTGAAAAAGCACAACAATTTGTACAAGATACGAAAGAAAAAGTAGAGTCATTTATCGAGCAGAAAAAAACAGAGTATACGAATGGCTCAGAAGTGGAACAGACAGCATCAAATCATGAAGAGTTAGATAAGAAAGCAGGAAATCCAGATCCATACGACATAGCAGATAACGAAATGGTAAGTGAAGGTGCTCAAACGAGTGTCCAATACTACGGTCAAGAAGTAGAAGACGATGTCGATGGGGATGCTGATGGTCTGTACCACAAACATTTAAAAGAAGAACGTTAATTGAATTGTAAGAGGTTGAGGGGTGAACATAATGAATGAACGTGTAGAGAGAGATGTAAAATGGATGGAGATATTACCGTCAACTCCATCTTATGA
>NZ_DATBTY010000081.1:0-42162 GCF_036516575.1 Cerasibacillus sp. | reverse complement strand
GTCGGTAATGAAAAAATCATCCGTGCATTAGCAACATTAAAAAGTAATGTCGATAGTAGCCAGTTTTTAGCCATACAAAAGGCAGCTGCTATTGCTTTGGAAAGTGATTTATTAGAAGTGAAGTCCCACTGTCATATTTTTGAAGAACGGATGGAATTACTATATCAAGCTCTAACAGATATGGGTCTAAAGGTAGAAAAACCACGTGGAACAATTTTCCTCTGGGTTCAAGTTCCAGAAGGTTTTACATCGATGACATTTGCAGATAAACTCCTCCAAGAAGTTGGTATCCTAGTCACACCGGGCACGGCATTCGGGTCAAATGGTGAAGGGTATGTTCGAATTTCCTTATCTGTATCAAAAGAACGACTGCAAGAAGTGATTCATCGCTTAAAGTCTAGCAAGTTAAGGGGAGGGAATTAATTTTGAGCACACAAATTAAAGGCGTTTTTTCTGCTAATCAAACAGCAGCACAAGCGATTGTCACCTGTATGAAAAATGAAGGGATTGACAAAGTGTTCTGTGTTCCAGGGGAAAGTTAT
The DNA here is from genome assembly GCF_036516575.1 of Cerasibacillus sp. Taxonomy (NCBI): domain Bacteria; kingdom Bacillati; phylum Bacillota; class Bacilli; order Caryophanales; family Bacillaceae; genus Cerasibacillus; species Cerasibacillus sp. The sequence goes on along the minus strand of NZ_DATBTY010000081.1, from coordinate 41,620 downwards.
TTACCACTCCTTGATGCGCTGTATGATGAGCCTTCAATTGATGTTATTTCTGCACGTCATGAAGGTGGGGCAGCTTTTATGGCAGAGGGCTATGCAAAGGCAAGCCTCAAACCAGGAATTGTCCTTGCAACCCGGGGAGTTGGCGCTACGAATCTCTCAATAGGCGTTCATACAGCATATCAAGACTCTACACCGATGATTGTTTTCTTAGGCCAAGTTGATAGTCGATTTCGTGGTCGGGAAGGTTTCCAAGAAGTTGATTTAGAGCAATATTTTGCCCCAATTGCTAAATGGGCAGTTGAAATTAAACATCCAGAAAGGGTTCCAGAAATTGTTTCACGTGCTTTTCATATCGCAAGATCGGGTCGTCCTGGTCCGGTTGTTATTTCACTTCCGGAAGATGTTCTACCAAAAGTCGGACAAATGATTTTTAATCCCTTGATGAATGTGCCAAAGCCAGCACCTTCGCAAAGAGAAGTACACGAAATCAAGCGTATTCTATCAGAAGCAAGAAGCCCACTAATCATTGCGGGTGGTGGGATAAAAACGGCTGAAGCAGAAGAGGTACTCCTCTCTTTTGCTGAAAAAAATCATCTCCCTGTTATGGCGAGTTTCCGAAGACATGATGTTTTTCCGAATGATCATTCACTATATGTCGGTCACTTAGGTTTAGGAACGAGCAAGGAAGTTTTAAGAACAGTCGAGGGTGCCGATGTCATTATAGCGATTGGTTCACGACTGTCAGAAGTAACGACACAAGACTATCAACTGATTACTCGCGATCACCGACTCATTCATATTGACATTTCATTCGATACGATTGGAAAAGTATTTGTGCCAGAATTAGGTATCGTATCAGATGCGAAGGAAGCTTTAGAGAAACTTCTTGACATAGAGTTATCGCCATGTTGGCATGATTGGGTCACTGAAAGAAACGAAGCCGTGCGAAAAAGCTCATTACTTCAAGTGAGTGAAAAAGATGTGATAAACAAACATATTATAAAGGAAATGGTCAACAGTCTTCCGGCTGATACAGTTATAACGAATGATGCAGGAAATTTTGCTGGTTGGTTGCATTCATACTATCCTTTTCAAGAAAAACATACGTATGTCGGACCAACCTCTGGAGCGATGGGGTATGGTTTACCTGCTGCTTTAGGGGCAAAATTAGCTTATCCTAATAAAACCGTTGTTTCTTTATCGGGAGATGGTGGTTTTATGATGACTGTTCAGGAATTGGAGACGGCAGTGCGGTACAATATCCCCGTTATTGCTCTAGTCTTTAATAATCAGTCATATGGCACGATTCGGATGCATCAAGAAATCGTCTATCCACATCGCGTGATGGCGACCGATTTAGGAGCGACATCATTTTCTGAATTAGCAAAATCAGTCGGTGCGTACGGTTATCGTGTTGAAACAATTGAGGAATTTGAAAGCGCTTTAAATAAAGCTCTGAAACACAATCATATGACCGTTATTGAAATATTAACAGATGTTGAGCAGATTTCAGTAAACGCAACGATTGAGGATCTTAGAAAAAAACATTAAGAAAAATCATCTTATTAGGAGGTTTTATTGATGACAGAAGCATTATTAGATGTGAAAAAACTAGCAAACTATATTAATGGTGAATGGGTAGAGGTAGAGGGGGAAACAACACCAGTTGTGAATCCAGCAACAGGTGAAACAGTTCTTGAAGTGCCATTGTCTGATAAAACAGCAGTTGATGCAGCAGTTAAGGCAGCAAAACATGCACAGAAAGAATGGGCCCTTGTGCCAGCACCGCAACGTGCTGAAATTTTATATGAAGTGGGCCATATTATGAAAAAACGAAAAGAAAAACTCGCATATTTATTAACATTAGAAAATGGAAAAGTGCTAGAAGAAGCGCGTGGCGAAGTCCAAGAAGGAATTGATATGGCGTTTTATATGGCTGGTGAAGGAAGACGTCTATTTGGACAAACGACACCAACCGAACTACAAAACAAATTTGCCATGAGTGTACGTGCACCAATTGGTGTTGTTGGTATTATTACACCGTGGAACTTTCCAATTGCAATTGCTACTTGGAAGTCATTCCCAGCAATTGTAGCTGGAAATTCGGTCGTTTGGAAGCCGGCGACAGAAACACCGATTATGGCATATGAATTAGCAAAGATTTTTGAAGAAGCTGGCCTACCAAAAGGAGTCATTAACGTTGTTTTCGGTTCAGGTTCAACGGTTGGTGATGCGATGGTTCACCATGACGATATTCGTGTCATATCCTTTACGGGTTCAAATGAAACGGGGAGAAATATTGCCGCTGAATGTGGCCGTCAATTGAAAAAGGTTTCTTTAGAAATGGGGGGTAAAAACGCTGTCATCGTTATGGATGATGCTGATTTAGATTTAGCGGTTGAAGGGATTATTTGGAGTGCTTTCGGCACGAGTGGTCAGCGTTGTACCGCATGTAGCCGTGTCATTGTGCATGAAGATGTGAAAGAAACGTTAGAAGAGCGTTTACTCCATGCGATGGAACAACTTACGATTGGAAATGGAACAGATGAATCGGTCCGTGTTGGTCCAATCATTAACCAAGCTGGAATGGATAAAATTAAGAAATATGTTGAGATTGGGAAAGAAGAAGGGGCTAAACTACTTGCTGGTGGCTATGAAATGACAGATGGTGATTACGAAAAAGGCCATTTCTTTGCACCGACATTATTTACAGATGCAACGATCGATATGCGTATTGCGCAAGAAGAAATATTTGGTCCAGTTGTGTCACTCATTCCAGTCAAGAGTTTTGAAGAAGCGATTGAGGCAAACAACAGCGTTTCCTATGGCTTATCAAGCTCAATTTTTACAAAAGATGTGAACCGCGTGTTTACAGCGCAGCGTGATTTAGATACAGGAATTGTTTATGTTAATGCAGGAACAACTGGTGCGGAAATTCACCTTCCATTTGGTGGAACAAAGGGTACTGGAAATGGTCATCGTGATTCAGGTGTTCAAGCACTTGATGTCTTCACAGAATGGAAGGCGGTTTATGTTGACTATAGTGGTAAATTACAACGTGCACAAATTGATACAGAATAATAAATAAACAATCTTGGGAATAAGGGAGTGTCAGTTATGAAAATAGGTGTATTAGGTTCAGGCTTAATGGGAAAAGAAGCCACACGTGATTTAGTATCTAGTCCAGGTGTAAAAGCCGTCGGATTGGCAGATATTGATTTAGCGCGTGCTGAAGCAATCTGTCAGCAACTTGATTCAGATAAATTAACGGCTTACCAAGTGGATGCAAGTGACGAAGTTGAATTGGCGAATTATATGCGCCAATTCGATGTCATCATCAATGCGTTATTTTATTCATTTAATGAAATCGTAGCGAAAACGGCCATTCAAGTCGGTGTCAGTTCAGTCGATTTAGGTGGTCATATCGGGCATATTACGGACAAAGTTTTAACATTAAAAGACGATGCAAAAGCATCTGGTGTGACGATTATTCCTGATTTAGGTGTTGCCCCTGGTATGATTAATATTTTATCAGGATATGGTGCGAGTCAATTAGATCATGTCGGCTCGATTAAACTCTATGTAGGCGGGATTCCTGTCCAGCCTAAGCCACCACTTGAATATAATCATGTATTTTCAATGGAAGGATTATTCGATCACTATACCGATCCATCGCTCATCATTCGGAATGGAATGAAGATGGAAGTGCCATCATTATCAGAAGTGGAAACAATTCATTTTGATAAATTTGGTCCATTAGAAGCATTCCATACGTCAGGTGGAACATCAACTTTATCCATTTCTTATCCAAATTTAAAAACATTAGAATATAAAACGATTCGCTATCGTGGTCATGCTGAAAAATTCCAACTACTTGTCGATTTAAATTTAACACGTAAAGATTATGAAGTAGATGTCAATGGAGTCATCGTTAGTCCGCGTGAAGTGTTATTAAAAGTGCTTGACCCAATTGTTGAATTAGGTGAAAAAGATGACGCTGTTTTATTACGTGTCATTGTATCAGGTGATAAAGCAGGGGAAAAAACAACCTATGAATATGAAATGACCACATTTAAAGACCGTGAGCATCAAGTTACTGCTATGGCAAGAGCAACGGCGAATACAATATCGGTTGTTGCACAAATGATTGCTAGTGGCCAAATTGATAAACGAGGTGTCTATCCACCTGAACAGATTGTACCGGGAGATGTTTATATTAAAGAAATGGCTAAGCGTGGTGTCAATATTATTGAAACTGTGACATCAAATAAAACACCAGTAAAAAGTTAAAGGAAAGATTATACGATTTCGTCTTTAATCCCTCTGCACCGAAAGCAGGGGGATATTTTTAAACAGATGTGTAAGGAGTCATAAAGATGAATAAGAGTGTTCACAAAGCTTTACAGATTTTAGAACTATTTACAGAAGAAACACGAGAACTATCGTTAAACGACATTTCAAAACGGCTAAATATGCCGAAGCCAACTGCTTATCGTTTGGTCACAACATTAGAAACGAGAGATTATTTAATGAAAATTAGAGAAGGGCAAGATAGTAGCTATCGTCTCGGATTAAAACTACTAGAGCTTGGTCAACTTGTATCTAATCAACTAGAAATTAGAGAGCACGCCCTACCGATTATGCAAGAGTTAGTAAAGAATATTAATGAAGCGGTTCATTTAGTCGTTATCCGTCAAAATGAAGCCGTTTATATTGAAAAAGTAGATAGTACACGGACAATACGCTTATATACCCGTGTAGGAAAACGCTCACCACTTCATATTGGCTCTGGTCCTAAGCTACTCCTTGCTTTTTTAGCAAAAGATAAACAAAAAGGGATTCTAGAAGAACTAGATGAAGAGACTAAGAGGCGTCTTCAACTCGAATTGAAGAGGATTTTAAAGCAAGGTTATGCTTTTAGTGAAGGTGAACAAGATGCCAATACGATTGGGATTTCCTATCCGATTTTTAATTATAAAAACCAAGTCATTGCTTCCTTAACGGTAAGTGGATTATCTAGTTATTTTACCGATGACAATCTACAAAAAATAAAACGAGAAACAAAATTAGCAGCGTATGATATATCTAAAAAAATGGGTTATCTCGGTTAATAAAGGGGGGAGATTTATCATGCGAACAGTATTTATTGCAGGTCATGCCCGACTACCTTCTGGAATGGCAGCGAAAAGCATTTATGATACAGTGACAATTACAGCAGAAATTGATAAAAAATATGGGGTGATTGTTAATGCCGGATGTACATTAGCAACTTTACACGGGCGTGAATTTGTTCAACAGTTGCTCCGAGGCTATAGCTTAAATGATGGGATCGATGAACCAATAGCCACACTCAAAAAGCACTATCTCGGGAAAGCAGGTCATGCATTAGCATCAGCCCTAACTGATTTATATAAGCAATTTGAGATGTATAAGAACAATGAAGAATGAGAGGGGTGGATAACATCCCTTTTTTTGTTAATTAATAAACGAATATATGTTATGATGGAAAAAATCCTGTTATTCCATGGAGGAAAATATGTTTAGCTATTATGGAAAATTAAGCACACAATTATATGATGTTACGAAGCCTGTTGGCCACTCAATTAATGGTGATATCGAATATTATCTTAAACGATTACAAGGCACAAAAGGAAAAATATTAGAACCAGCTGTTGGATCCGGTCGTTTTATCATCCCGTTACTGAATAAAGGCTATGATGTAGATGGTATTGATTATTCAGCTCATATGTTAGCGTCATGCCAGAAGCGTTGTCATGAAAGGGGATTGAATCCTAATTTGTATGAAGCAAATTTATCTCAATTCTCATTACCTGAAAAATATGAAGCAATCGTTATGCCGACTGGTTCATTTTGTTTAATTGATGAATACGATGATGCGATAAGTGTTTTGACAAGTTTTTATCATCATCTCGTTCCAGGTGGCCGTCTTATCGTAGATTTACTATTACCTGTAGATTGGCATACTGGGGAGATATCGACGACTCCTTATTCATTATCTAGTGATGAGGGAATTGTCTTAGAGAACAAATCTATTGAAATAAACTGGGTGAATCAAACGACACGTTCTCTATTAAAATATGAAAAATGGCGTCATGGAAAATTGGTAGATACAGAGTTACAAGAATTTGTTATGCGCTGGTATGGGATTGAAGAGTTCTCGATGATCCTTGAAAAAATCGGCTTTACTCACATAACATGCTCGGCAGATTATACTTTTCAGAAGGCACCATCAAAAGAAACAGAACTTGTTACGTTTGAAGCAATTCGATTATAAACACTTTTGTTATTACATGAATCTACTTATTAGGTAAGCTAGAGATTACTACACAAAGTACAAAAGGACTACCCTCCCTCATAGGATAGTCCTCTTTTCGTTACTCTACTCCAATGGAAACAAATGTATACTCTAAAAACTCCTCCATCCCGTGATGTCCTCCTTCTTTACTATTACCAGATTGCTTTATACCACCAAACGGAGCTTCTGGTGTAGCTGGAAACACATCGTTAACACCGACAATGCCATATTCTAGTTGTTCAACAACGCGTAAAGTACGACTTGTATTTTCAGTGAAAATATAAGCAGCTAATCCATAGTCGGTATCATTTGCTTTACGGATGACATCTGTTTCATCCGTAAATGTTTGGATTGGAAATAGCGGACCAAAAGTTTCTTCATTCATCACTAACATGTCATCGGTGACATTACTAATGACAGTTGGTGGATAGAAATATCCCTTCAATTCATCAGTTAATTCATAGCCACCTGTGACAACTTTAGCGCCTTTTTGTAATGCATCATCAAGTTGATGTTGAACTTTATCACAGGCTGCTTGATTAATAAGCGGGCCTAAGTCGGTTTCTTGATTAAGCCCATTTCCGATAACGAGTTTTTCAACCTTTTCCTTTAACATAGCTGTAAATGATCCATGAATCGTTTCATGGACATATAAACGATTCGCACAAATACATGTTTGCCCATTATTACGGAATTTACTAGCAAGGGCGAGGGATGTCGCTTTATCTAAATCTGCATCCTCAAACACGATAAATGGCGCATGCCCACCGAGCTCGAGTGAGACCTTCTTGACCTGTTCACTCGCTTCACGCATTAAGTATTTTCCAACTGGTGTCGAACCAGTAAATGTAATTAATTTGACAGTCTTGTGTGAGAGTAATGTCTTGCCAATGGCTTCAGCATCTCCTGTTACCATATTGACCACACCATTTGGCATACCTGCTTTTTCGAAAACTTTAACAATCTCGATGGCAGACAACGGTGTTTCAGGAGATGGTTTTAAAACGACCGTACAACCAGCTGCTAATGCTGGTGCCAGTTTTCTCGTGATCATTGAAGAAGGAAAGTTCCATGGTGTAATGGCTCCGACAACACCGATTGGTTTCGGAATCACGAGCAATCTCTTTGATGAAACAGATGAAGGAATCCATTCTCCGTAGGCGCGTGATGCTTCTTCGGCATACCAAAGCAAGAACTGCGCCGCTCCCTTTACTTCTCCAATTGCTTCTTGAATAGGTTTTCCTTGTTCGAGTGTTAATATTTTCCCTAATCGATCAGCATCTTGTGCCATTAATTCAGCTGCACGGTATAACACTTTTGAGCGTTCGCGCCCTGTTAAGCTGCTCCATGAAGTGAATGCTTTTTTTGCGGCTTTTATGGCAGCTTCAGTTTCAGCCTCTCCGCCATGAGCAACTTCTGTTAGCTTCTCAAGTGTAGCAGGATTGTATATCGTTTCTGTTTTTCCTCGATTCACATCAAGCCATTTTCCATCAATAAAAATACTTCTCGTTACATCCTGAAACATATAAGCCCTCCTTTAAAATTAAATAATATTGAATATCGTGTACTCGAGTTTGAAAAAGAAATTGCGCAATCCCAGGCTAAAATCGCGCAGTCCCCGGCCATAATCGCGCCATTTTTAACACAACATTCATCATGATTAATATGCTCCTACTTCATCTACATCCCAAGCTGGAAGCATTTTGTTTAATGGTTTATCTTCGCGATAGCCTAGGACATATTCGGCTTGTAAAATGGTGTGAATCTCACGCGTTCCTTCATAAATGACAGGTGCTTTAGAATTTCTTAAGTAGCGCTCTACCGGATATTCATCTGAAAAACCATATGCTCCATGGATTTGAACGGCATCATCAGCAGCTTTATTCGCAAAGTCACATGCTTGCCATTTTGCAAGGGATGTTTCTCTTGTATTTCGTTTTCCTTGATTTTTCAACTCTCCAGCACGGTAGACGAGTAAGCGACTCATTTGTAAACCAGCTTCCATATTGGCAAGCATTTGTTGCACAAGTTGGTGCCTACCAATCGGTTTTCCAAATGTTTCACGCTCATGGCAATATTTCACACTCGCTTCGATACAAGCCATAATTTGACCGACAGCACCAGCTGCTACTGTAAAACGACCATTGTCTAAAGCAGACATAGCAATTTTAAATCCTTCGCCTTCTTCACCAAGTAAATTTTCTTTAGGAACTTTTACATTATCAAAGAAAATTTCACCCGTATTTCCAGCGCGGATGCCGAGTTTCCCTTTAATTGCTTTTGAAGAAAAACCTTCCCACTCTCTTTCAACGATAAAGGCGGAAATACCGTGATGTTTTTTCGATTTATCTGTATAAGCAAAAACGATGAAGTAGTCAGCAATATCGCAAAGTGAAATCCACGTTTTTGAACCGTTTAAAATGTAATAGTCTCCATCTTTTATAGCAGTTGCTTGCATGCCAGCAACATCAGAACCAGCAGCAGGTTCAGTCAATCCGAAGGCACCAATTTTTTCACCTTTTGCTTGTGGGACAAGATACCTTTCCTTTTGTTTTTCATTTCCCCATTGTAATAACGTCATACTATTTAAGCCTGTATGAACGGAAACCGCCGTACGAAATGCGGTATCTCCACGCTCTAACTCTTCACAAACAATCGCCAAAGAGTTATAATCCATACCACTACCACCGTACTTTTCAGGTATACATACTCCCATTAATCCGAGTTCTGCTAAACGGCCCATAATTGATAATGGAAACTCACCTTGACGATCCCAATCCGAGATATGTGGCATGATTTCTTTATCGACAAAACCTCTCACTGTTTGACGTAACATGTTTTGTTCTTCACTAAATTCAAAATTCATTTGGCATTCTTCCTTTCAATTTCTATTTATTATTTCTTCAGAAAAAATTTCCTCATTATGTTCGCCCACTTCTGGTGGATGGTAACGGACAGAAATTGGTGTTCGTGATAATTTTAATGGACTTCCAATCATACGAATTGCTCCCGCTACTGGATGGTCATGTTCAATAAACATGTCTCTCGCTTGCAGCTGTGGATCATTCATTAATTCTTTTAAATTCTGAATCGGTCCACAAGGGATTTGGCGCTTATCACAAGCGTCTAGCCAATACGCAGTTGGTTTTATTATAAATATTTTTTCTAATAAAGGAATAAGTTCTTCACGGTGTTTCACACGATTAGGATTTGTCTTGAACCGATTATCTTCAGCATATTGGGGCTTACCTATGACTTCACAAAGGTCTGTAAATTGACGATCATTTCCGACTGCAATCACTATATAGCCGTCTTGAGTTTGGAACGTCTGGTACGGAACGATATTCGCATGTTGATTTCCTAGTCGTTTTGGAATTTGCCCTGACATTAAAAAATTACTGCCAATATTGACAAGTGAACTAACTGCTGCATCATATAATGAAATATCCAGCTTTTGTCCTTTTCCTGAGACCGTCCGTTCTAATAGAGCACCTTGAATACCAATACATGCATAAAGCCCTGTTAAAATGTCTGTAATAGCGACACCAAGTTTCTGGGGACCAGATTGATCTGTACCTGTAATACTCATTAGTCCACTCATTGCTTGAATCATAAAGTCATAGCCCGGTTTATCCTTATAAGGACCTGTTTCACCAAATCCAGTAATTGAACAGTAGACTAGTTGTGGATTAATTTCTTTTAAAATGTCATAGTCTAACCCAAAGCGTTCCATTGTCCCAGTTTTAAAATTATGAATGAGGACATCACTGTCTTGTATAAGTTGTTTTATTTGTTCAACACCTTCTTCAGACTTCAAATCAATCGTGACACTTCGTTTGTTACGATTTGCACAGAGATAATATGCACTCACCCCATTTTTAAAAGGCGGCCCCCATTTTCTCGTATCATCACTTCCACCTGGAGCCTCGACTTTAATAACGTCTGCCCCTAAATCACCGAGAATCATTGTACAATATGGCCCTGCTAGAACGCGAGATAAATCTAAAACACGAATGTGTTCTAATGTACCACTCATGTTATGTACCCCCTTTCTAAATCTTATGGTCTTATTATAGAAAGTATTAGAATCTCGTTCGAAACAAATAAAAAGCCAGCCCAAATCGAATTGCATTTACATGCAAGACAATTTGAACTGGCTCATATCTGTCACATGCGTCTGGCGTTGACGTCACACAGATTAGGCAGTTAAGCGAACCATTCGATTGTATGTGATAAAAAGGAATCTTACGCTCTCAAAAGTTTCGAACAAGATTCTTTATTGATATTATAAATGATTCGCACAAGTTTGTAAACGCTTTCTTAGGAAAACATAAACAAAAGTGAGTCCTTATTTTGTTTATGAATCATTGTTGACTGTCAAAAAGTCATCTATAATAAATAAAGTGTAAAGGGGAGGAAGAAAGTGGGATTTCAAAAATATCTTTATATTTTATCGGTTGCTTTAATTATTCTAGGATTACCAATTGTCGCTTATATTGTTTTTCTAGATATTGATCATCCAGTAGCTTATTACGGTGTTATTTCTTATATCATCATTTTAATTCTTTTTTTATTTATTAGTCTCATTATTTTTATCAAACGATTAAAACATGTTTCAAATGAAGATACGAAAAGAATCGTGAAGCAGTTTTTGATTTTGTTTATCGTTTTAAGTGTTGTGAATATTGCGATTACATATTTGTTTAGTGGCAAGGAGGTCAGTTTTTTACAACATTTAATTATGCCCTTTGCTATTTCTGCAGGAATAACATTTTATGATATTTTTTCTTTTAAAAAGAATTAACTAAAACAAAGCGGAGAAAACATTCGTTTTTCTCCGCTTGAATTCCATTCCGAGGACTATTCTATGCGTTAAAAATTATTTAGCAGATTTTTGTAGTTTACTAATCATTCCGACTGCACGTCCTGTTCCAATCGCAACTGCTTCCGATGGATTAGGCGCTAAATTGACAGGGACTAATAATTCATTAGATAACCATTCTTGCATACCGTGAAGTAATGAGCCTCCACCAGTTAAGACAACACCACGATCAACAATATCTCCACTTAGTTCTGGTGGACAGTTTTCTAATGTTGCTTTAATGGCATCTAAAATCTGCTCAAGTGATTCTTTTAGAGCCGCATATATTTCTGTTGACGTAATCGTAATTGTTTTTGGTAAACCAGTTACTAAGTCACGACCACGGACTTCCATATTTTCTTCTGTATGATTTGGATGGGCATAACCGATTTCCATTTTCACTTGTTCAGCGGTTCGTTCCCCGATGAGTACATTGTATTTTTTACGAATGGATTGAATGATTTCTTCATCAAAACGATCCCCACCGATACGAATTGAAGTTGAGGAAACGACACCACCAAAGGAAATGATACCAACTTCTGATGTACCCCCACCAATGTCGACAACGACGTTTGCAATTGGCTCCTCAACCGGTAAATCAGCACCGATAGCAGCTGCTACAGGTTCTTCAATGATATGGACTGATTTAACGCCGGAACTTGCAATGGCATTATGAATGGCGCGACGTTCGACTTCTGTACTACCAGTCGGGGTACAGACAACGACAACTGGTTTTCTTAGTGACATCCCCACTTTTTTGCTTACCTTTTTCATAAACGCTTTAAGTAATTGTGTTGTCACATCGAAATCAGCAATGACTCCGTCTTTTAGTGGGCGGATTGGGACTATGTTTTTTGGGGTTTTACCAATCATTTCCTTCGCTTCCGTACCGACAGCAATGACTTCTTTTGAATCTATATCAATCGCCACTACAGCGGGTTCATTTAATACAATGCCCTTTGATTTGGCATAAATAAGAACATTTGCTGTTCCAAGATCGATTCCGATTTCTGCATTTGAAAACATAATTTGTTCCTCCAATGATGATAGTTTTAACTTCTAATAACATGTTGAACGATGAAAATCCTACTCTATATCATAACACACGTACTATAAAGATAAGGAAAAAACCTTCAAAAAACAAGTAACAATTCGTTTACAAAACATGTCACTTTGTAACATTTCCACCCTGTTTTTCATGTTGTCAAGAACAAATTGATGCCAACTTCAACCAATGCAATAAAATTATCCCTATCTTTCCTTGTAACGGTATTAGGAAAAGGCATATGATATAAGGCTTTCAATGTATTTTAATTCTATTTTTTATGGTTGGAAATTGCTCCCACAAATATTACATAAATATCGTGATATATTTATTTTGCGAGCCACAGCAAGCGACAAAAAAACGAAAAAATTAAAAGGAGCGTGTTTTATACATGTTAAAAAAAGTAACCGCAGTGACCGCATTATCAGCCGCCATTTTATTCGGTGGAAACCTAGGAACAGTAGATGCATCTATTTCTTCACCAGAACCAGTTAAACAACAAACTTATACGAAAGTATACTATTCAGTTAACGGTAAATGGCAACCGCTTAACGATCAATATAAAACGATCATTAAAAGATGTTTCCCGAACATCCAATGGGAAAAAGGAACATCAGAAAATAAAACATCTGATAATAAATCAAAAGATACTCAAGTTCAAAAGCCAAAAGAATCGGTAAAACAGCCAACTAATCATGTCGATCAAAAGCCAAAAGAACCAGTAAAACAGCCAACTAATGTAGAAAATAATACACAACCAACGCAAAATACAAAACCATCAGCACCAGAACAAAAACAAGATGAAACAAATAAAGGTTATGCACTCAATCAATATGAGCAAGAAGTGGTTGAGTTAACAAACCAAGAACGTACTAAACGTGGCCTAAAACCATTTAAGATTAATAATGAATTAAGTCAAGTAGCTCGTGAGAAATCTCGTGATATGGCAGTAAATGGGTACTTTTCACATAATAGTCCAACATATGGCTCACCGTTTGATATGATGAAAAAATGGGGTATTACCTATCGTACAGCTGGTGAAAACATTGCGAAAGGACAACGCACACCACAACAAGTTGTTCAAGCTTGGATGAATAGTGACGGTCACCGTAAAAACATCTTGAATCCTAACTTCACTGAAATTGGTGTTGGTTATATTGAAAAAGGAAATGTTTGGACGCAGCAATTTATTGGTAGATAAATAAAATAACAATTAAATGATTTCTGATGGAATCCTATCATAGGATTCCTTTTTTTATGGACAAATAGTTAAACATGATATTTTCGTGAACTTACGTCAATATTCGACAAAAATAATCATTTTTCATATATAATCTAGTATGCGGAGGAGGAACACGCATGATTGGTACGATAAGAATTTATTTATATGCAGCAATCTATGTGATCGGCAGTTATTTCAGGCTATTACGAGCAAAAAAATTAGCTAATCAGTCTCATCTTCCCCATATTCAGGAAGAAATATTTAAAACACCAAGTGTTGTCTCGCAAAAAGTTATTGAAAAAACAAATACGAAAGTTTATGTTGAGGGGGAGAAACATTTACCTGAGGGACCTGCTTTGTATGTTGCTAACCATCAAGGACTATTTGATATTTTGGCTTTACTTGGTTATTTAGGTAAACCAGTAGGATTTATTGCAAAAATAGAAATAAAAAGGATTCCAATTATCCGTTCATGGATGAAGTTACTACATTGTGTTTTTATTGATCGAACAGATCGCCGGCAGTCTGTACGTGCCATACAAAAAGGAACAAGGAACATCAAAAAAGGCTGTTCGATGGTTATTTTTCCAGAGGGAACACGAAGCAAAGATGGTGAATTAAATCGTTTTAAAGCAGGGAGCTTTCGCTTAGGTACAAAAGCAAAGGTGCCGATTATACCGGTAACAATTGATGGGACACGCGAAATGTACGAACAAAATAACAATCGCGTTAAGTCGTCTAAGATTCGGCTCGTTATCGGACAACCGATTACCCCGGAAGAATACAGCGAGATGACTGGAAAAGAGCTTGCTCAATATACTGAAAAAATCATCGCTAAAGAGCTTCATAACATGAGAGGACATGTAGCACATTCTTCTCAAACAAAGGATGTACCATTACAAGTCTAATAAAAAAATCAGGGTAAAGAACATATGACCCTGATTTTTTTATTGTCTTATAACTTCTCAACCACATGAAAAATAGGTTCTTGTTTCTTAAATGTCGTTACGTATTTAAAACCAAGATCCTTTAATATGTCTAAAACGAGCGGGAATTTATATCCAAGCGTCGTTTCAGAATGTGAATCAGACCCAAGTGTAATGATTTCTCCCCCCATTTTCTTATATAGCTTTAATATATCAATGCTAGGCATAATGGTATCCATACCATATCTAAAGCTTGATGTATTAATTTCTATCCCCTTACCTTTTGGGATGAGTTCTTTAAATATGTCTTCGATGAGATCATGAAAATCATGATTGACATTATCTTTCGTATAACGTTTGACTAAATCCAGATGTCCAAGAACAGAATAATGATTAAAATGTTTTGCACAGTATAAAAGCTCTTCATAATATTTGAGAAATGCTTCTTCAGTCGTTCTATCCTTAAATAAATTCCCGTAGTGCAATGTTTTTCGATCGGTTGTATGCATCGAACAAATAATAAAATCAAATGACTCTTTCCTTAATAAGTCATCATACTGTTTTAACAGATGGGGTTGAACACCAATTTCGACTCCTTTTTTGATTGCTAGACGATCCGCATAAGCCACTTGCATTGCTTTTATTTTCTGATCATAAGCGTCTAAATTAAATTCGAACGTTATGGTCGAATCAGGATAATCATAATCAATATGTTCAGTAAAACAAATTTCCGAAAATCCTTTTTCAATCGCTATTTCTATTGTTTTTTCCATTGGGGTTTCACAATCTGCAGAAAAATTACTATGAATATGATAATCAATCATGGAAAACATCCTCCTTATAGTTGACAGAAATCAATCTATCTACTAGAATACAATATAACTTCACTACGGTAAAGCAATAAAGTGATAAAGTTAGAGGGCGAAAGGAGAAGAAATATGTATCAATCCAATCTGAACGATGTACTTAAAGCAAATACATTAACATGCGAAAAAAAAGAGAACATCATCAAGACGGCAGAGCAGCTCTTTCATACATATGGATATGATGAAATTGAGACGCCGATTTTTGAACCCTATGATTTATATTTTGCTGTGGATGGGCTGATTATGCAAGACGATATGGTTAAAGTAATCGGTCCTTCAGGGAAAGTACTCGTATTACGCCCTGATGTAACAATTCCAGTGGCTAGATTAATAGCCAAACACGCTAAGGATAACCGACAACTTGAAAGATATTTTTATATCATGGATGTTTTTAGACACGCATCCGATCGCGTTGTAGCACACAAACAAATTGGGGTAGAGCTTTTCGGAGATAATTCAGCAGAAGTCGATGCTGAAGTATTAGCATTAGCCTATGATTTATTATCAAACTTACAATTTACTGATTTTACAATCGAAGTCGGACATGCGGGCTTTGTCAAACAGATTTTAGAAGAAATCACTTTAACACATGATGAACTTAAACAATTAAAACAATTTATTCAAGCAAAAAACAAAGCTGATTTACAGTCTTTTCTAAGCAAACACCAAGTCAGTAAGTCATTACAACATGTGATATTGGAAATTCCAGATTTATATGGTCCTGCTGATAAAGTGATACAACGAGCGCGAACGTTATCACTAAATAATGCGATGAACCTAGCGATTGATCAACTTGAAAATATTTATCAGTTGCTAGATTTATATGGAATAACTGAAAAAATTGTATTGAACTTAGGATTAATTAACCAAATGGATTATTACTCGGATGTGATTTTTCAAGGTTTTATAGCAAATGCTGGAGAACCCGTTTTAATGGGTGGAAGATACGATACATTGACTGAAAAATTTGGTGTCATGATGCCAGCCATCGGTTTTGGTTGTGATATTCATTTGATGATGGGCAGATTAAAAATGAATCGAGATGTTTCAAAAAGAGAGGAAGAAATCATCGTCGATTACACACCAAATAGGATAAAAGAAGCCTATCAATTAATGAAGCTATTAAGAAGACAGTCAAAGCGGGTATTAATGAATCATGCCCCTTGGGAAATCGATAATAATGATCCTGTTCATGGCATTTATTTAAAAGAAGATCAAACAATAGTTTTCAAAGAAGGTGCAAAGAAAGTATTCGATAATATAGAAGACGTTTTGGCGCAATTTCAATAAAAAATAATAGAAGGAGGACGCATGATGATGCTTACAATTGCACTGGCTAAAGGCCGAACAGCGACTGATTCTATTATGCTTTTAGAAGAAGCGGGAATTCGTTTCAATGATTTCCATGAAAAGAGTCGGAAACTTATTTTCTATGATCAGGAGAAACGAATTAAAATGCTCTTTGTTAAAGCGGTTGACGTACCAACCTATGTTGAACAAGGGGCAGCCGATTTAGGCATTGTTGGTAAAGATAATATTTTAGATTCAGAAGGAGACTTTTATGAGTTATTAGACTTAAAGTTTGGCAAATGTAAGATGGTTGTTGCTGGTTTAAAGGAAAGGCCACTTGCCACATCGGCTCAACTGACCATTGCATCAAAATATCCAATCATTGCAGAGAAGTATTTTTTGGAAAAAGATATGACCGTTGAAACAATTAAATTAAACGGTTCTGTTGAACTAGCACCGTTAATCGGACTATCAGATGCCATCGTTGATATTGTAGAAACTGGACGTACTTTAAGAGAAAACGGCTTAGTCATCATTGATGAAATTGAACCTATAAGCACACGTTTAATTGTTAATAAAGCGAGTTTTGCTATAAAACATGATCTGATTACACCATTCATTGAACAAATCAAAACTGCTCTTGAGGTGAAACTATGAAAATCATCACATTATCGGAATTTAAAAAAGAGAATGCTACTGCCAGATATGAAGATGATGACCAGCAATTGGATGATACAGTATTAAACATTCTACGAACAGTTAGACGGGATGGAGATATTGCTCTCTTAAATTATACACGGCAATTTGATGGAATTGATTTACAGACAATCACTGTAACAGAAACAGAAAAGACGTTAGCAAAGCAAAAAGTCACGACGAAATTTATGAATGCTTTAAACGCGGCTAAACAGCAAATCATTGCTTTTCATGAGAACCAACTAGAAAAATCATGGTTTACGGAAAGTGAAAGTGGGACATTACTCGGACAAAAGGTAACGCCACTTGAATCTGTCGGTGTTTATATTCCAGGTGGTAAAGCGGCTTATCCATCGACTGTTTTAATGAATGTTCTTCCAGCAAAAATTGCTGGAGTTGACCAGATTACAATGGTCACACCACCAGATGAAGCGGGACATATTCGTCCAGAGGTTCTTGTTGCTGCTGATATGGCTGGCGTAGATAATATTTACAAAATCGGCGGTGCACAAGCCATTGCTGCTCTTGCTTATGGCACTGAAACGATTCAGAAAGTAAATAAAATTGTTGGACCAGGTAATCGTTATGTCGCTCGTGCGAAGAAATGGGTATATGGCGATGTTGCGATTGATATGATTGCTGGTCCAAGTGAAGTCGTTATTGTTGCAGATGAGTCAGCGCCACCTCAATATATCGCAGCGGATTTGTTAGCGCAAGCGGAACATGATGAAGACGCAACCGCCATCTGTATCACGCCTAGTAAACATTTAGCGTTGTCAGTTCAAAAAGAAATACAAAAACAACTCGAATTATTAGAGCGGAAAGCAATTATCAATGAGTCGCTAGAGAAAAACGGGCGTGTTATTGTTGTCGAATCTTTGAAAGAGGCCTTCCAATTAGTGAATAAAATCGCGCCAGAACATTTACAACTGATGATTAAAAATCCGCTGGAAAGACTCTCGTTAGTCAAGCATGCAGGTGCTATTTTTCTTGGGAATTACTCACCGGAAGCACTTGGTGATTATTATGCTGGACCGAACCACACGCTGCCGACTAGTGGGACGGCTGTCTTTTCATCACCACTCGGTGTCTATGACTTTATAAAAAAATCAAGTGTCATCTATTATTCAGAAGCAGCACTTAATAAAAGCATCGATTCGATTACGACACTTGCCAAAGCTGAGGGGCTGACGGCTCATGCACGGTCGATACAGGTGAGGGGGAAAGAAAATGGTAAGAAAAAGTATACAGTCACGGAAAACGAATGAAACAGTGGTTAATCTTGAATTAATGATTGATGGAATAGGGAAATCGAAACTTGATACAGGTGTTGGCTTCTTTAATCATATGCTTGATGCTTTTACACGACATGGATTATTTAATCTTGATGTGACGTGTCAAGGTGATTTACATGTTGATAATCACCATACAGTAGAAGATGTTGGGATTGTTTTAGGGCGTGCGTTTCGCGAAGCATTGGGAGATATGAGTGGTATTACGAGATATGCAACTGTTTCAACACCGATGGATGAGGCGATTGCTCACGTTTCAGTCGATATTAGTGGTCGGCCATATCTTGTGTTTCAAGTTGATGGCTTGAAGGAAAAAATCGGTACATTTGATACGGAGTTAGTGGAGGAATTTTTTCGTGGATTTGTTAACCATGCAGGGATTACTTTACACATTCAAGTCCCTTATGGGAAAAATAGTCACCATATCGTAGAAGCAATTTTTAAAGGAGTCGGGCGCTGTCTTCGTTATGCAACTGAAATAGACTCACGTGTAACTGGTATACCGTCGACAAAAGGAACATTGTAATTTTCTTAACAAGGAGAGGTTGAACATGATTCTAATTCCAGCTATTGATTTGTTAGATGGACGTTGTGTTCGTTTACAACAAGGCCAATATAATCAACAAACAATTTATAGCGATTCACCTGTTCAGATGGCTGAGTATTGGGAAGAAAAAGGAGCGCCGTATTTACATGTCGTTGATCTTGATGCAGCCCGAACGAATGAAGTGAAAAACAAGGAATATATTAAAAAAATAGCTCAATCGGTGCAAATTCCCATTCAAGTCGGTGGAGGCATACGCTCTCTGGAACGCATCGAGATGTACCTTAAAGCCGGTGTAACACGTGTTATTATCGGAACAGCGGCAATTACAGACCCAATCTTTTTAAAGAAGGCTATTGATTATTATGGCGACAAAATCGTCGTATCAATTGATGCTAAAAACGGTTATGTTGCAACAGAGGGGTGGGAAGAAACAAGTGATGTTAAAGCAATAAAACTCGGTCATCGGTTACAAAAAATGGGTGTAAAAACAATCGTTTATACAGATATAGCAAAAGATGGGATGCTTCAAGGACCAAATTTTGACGAATTAAAACAAATCACCGAACAAACGGATTTGCAAGTGATTGCTTCTGGTGGCGTATCTACACCTAAAGATATTGAACAATTAAAGCAGCTGAATGTATATGGAGCAATTGTCGGTAAAGCTTTGTATGATGGAACAGTCACATTGGAATCATTATTGGAGGTCGTCTAACATGGAAACAAAGACAAAACGAATTATTCCTTGTCTAGATGTTGATCACGGTAGAGTTGTGAAAGGAAAGAAGTTTAAAAGTTTAAAAGATATTGCCGACCCTGTTGAACTTGCTCGAAAATATGAACGACAAGGTGCAGATGAACTCGTATTTTATGATATTACAGCAACGACTGAAAAGCGAGGTATTTTTCTAGATATTGTGAAACAAGTGCGATCAGCTATTACGATTCCACTTACAGTCGGTGGTGGGATTCGTACAGTAAAAGATATTGAGGCGGTTCTCCAAGCAGGCGCAGATAAAGTATCAATTAATAGTGCAGCAGTCAAACATCCAGACCTCATAACAGAGGCAGCGAGTCGCTTTGGTAATGAACGGATTGTTTTATCATTCGATGCAAAAAAGGTCGGTAAAAGGGAGTGGAAAATATTTACGGATGGGGGGTTGGCAGAAACTGAATTAATGGCTGTTGATTGGGCCAGAGAGGGCGAGAAGCGTGGAGCTGGAGAAATCGTCGTAAATTGTATGGATGAAGATGGGGTTAGAAATGGTTATGAAATAGAACTGACCGAGATGATTGCTAAAGCTGTTGATATTCCAGTTATCGCAAGTGGCGGGGCAGGAGAGATGAAGCATTTCAAAGAGGTTTTTGAACGTGGTATTTCAGGAGCTCTTGCAGCATCAGTGTTTCATTATGACGACATAAATATAACAGATTTAAAGTTATTTTTAGCGGGTATTAATTTCCCAGAAGACGGACTTCTTCCAGCGATTGTTCAAGATGTCGATACGAAAGATGTTTTAATGCTTGCCTATATGAATGAAGCTGCCCTTAGAAAGGCAATTGAAACGAAAGAAGCGTGGTTTTTTAGTCGTTCACGTCAAGAATTGTGGCATAAAGGTGCGACATCAGGAAATAAACAAGTTGTTCGTGGGATTCAATATGATTGTGATGGTGACGCGATTCTGTTGCAAGTTAAACGGCTTGGTCCTGCTTGCCATACAGGAGAAGAATCATGTTTTTTTAAATCACTTATTCAAGGTTCAGAGGAATTGAAGAAGGAAGAGGTTCTCTCTCAGCTTGTTGAAACGATTAAAGAACGCCAAAACAATCTAGATAGTGATTCTTATACAGCCTATTTGTTTCGTGAAGGCTTAGATAAAATGTTAAAGAAAATCGGTGAAGAATCAAGTGAAGTCATCATAGGGGCAAAAAACCGTAATAAGCAGGAAGTCATTTGGGAAATAGCTGATTTAGTTTACCATATGCTTGTCTTAATGACGTACTTAGATATTGATGTCAAAGATATTAAACAGGAATTAAAGAAAAGACATGTTAAAAGAGAGGGATAGAGCGATGCAGACATATTGGAGCTCAATGGCTAAACGTGCAACTCCTTACGTACCCGGGGAGCAGATGAATGAGAAATATGTGTTAAAACTAAATACAAATGAAAACCCATATCCACCATCTCAAGCTGTCATTCGGGCGATTACAGAAGCTGCTAATACAGATTTACGTCGATACCCAAGTCCAGATCCCGAACAATTACGAGAACTAATCGGTAAAACATATGATTTAACGAAAGACCAAGTGTTTATCGGAAATGGTTCAGATGAAGTACTTGCATTTTCCTTTATGGCATTCTTTGAACCTGGTGAAACGATTCGTTTTCCTGAAATTACTTATAGTTTCTATCCTGTCTATGCTCAACTTTTTGCTATACCATATGAACCGATCCCAATGCAAGCTGATTTAAGCTTGGATATTGAACGTTTTTTTCATTCGGAAGGTGGCGTTATTTTTCCGAATCCGAATGCACCAACAAGCATGGCAATCCGCATAGAAGAAATTAGAAAAATATTAGAACAGAATCCGACACGTGTCGTCATTGTAGACGAAGCCTATGTTGATTTTTCAACTAAATCGGCTGTTTCACTAATTAATGAATATTCGAATCTACTCATTGTCCAAACGACATCGAAATCGCGTTCTTTAGCTGGATTGAGAGTCGGTTATGCTCTTGGAAATGAAGACTTAATCCAAGCATTAATTCAAATTAAGGATTCGATAAATTCATATACTTTAGATCGATTAGCGATTGCAGGAGCGACTGCTTCATTTTTTGACTCGTTGACAACTAAAGATAACATTAAAAAAATCATTCAAACGCGAACATGGGTAAGTGAAAAAATGAAGGCTTACGGTTTTCAGGTGCTTCCATCTGAAACAAACTTTATTTTTGTGACTCATCCTAAAGTTTCAGCTAGACAATTATATGCACAATTAAAACAACGGCAAGTTCTCGTCCGCTATTTTAACCAGCCAACAATCAGTCAATATTTACGGATTACAATTGGTACAGATAAAGAAATGGAGCAGTTTTTTAAACGTTTGGATCAAGTTATTAAATCTTGTCATCGATTAGGGTAAACATGCTATAATCAGGAGTAAGATAGCGCCTAAGGGACGGGGTGAAAAATCATGTGTGGACGTTTTACTTTATTAGCGGATGAAGTTGATATATTAGCTGCATTCGACCTAGAACATGCGATTCCAAATTATCAACCAAGCTATAATATCGCACCAGGACAAAATGTTTTAGCGATTATTCATGATGGAAAAGAAAAACGAGCCGGTTATTTACAGTGGGGGCTTGTTCCATCATGGGCTAAAGATGAAAAAATTGGTTATAAAATGATTAATGCACGTAGTGAAACAGCACATGTTAAACCAAGTTTTAAATCATTAGTAGCTAAAAAACGTTGCTTAATTATCGCGGATAGTTTTTATGAGTGGCAAACAACTGGAAACGTTAAACAGCCAAAGCGTATTCAATTGAAAGATCGACAACTATTCGCATTTGCTGGATTATGGGATAAATGGGAACGTGGTAATGAGAAGCGTTTTACTTGTACGATGTTAATGAAAGACGCAAACGCATTTATGAAGGATATTCATCACCGTATGCCAATTATTTTACCTAAAGATATGGAAGATGAATGGATTAAACCACAGGTCTTTGATCCGAACGAAGCAAAACAATGGTTGGATCAAATTGAGGTCGATCCAATGAAGGCTTATGATGTGTCAACTTATGTTAATAAAGCAAGTCATAATGATGAACAATGTATCGATCCTATCACTTTATAAAAACTATTTACAGGGAGCTGTCTAATAAGTCTTTGTGACTTATGGACGTTCTTATTTTTTATCTTATTGACTTTTATCGGTTCCCTAATGTTGAGAAGTGCATAACAAATCGGCTCTTTAGGGGGAGTCGACTTGTTAAAGTAGCATCCTAATATCTGTTCTTCGTGTTCTGAAGGGGTATGTTCATAACTTACTAACTTTAGTCCGTCTACTTTACGTCTGAATCTTAATATATTAGTCCCGAATAAAACAACAATGTTTACGAAAACAGTCTCTGGAAAATATAAAGTAAGCGAAGAAAACAGATTCCTGTTTCTTCGCTTACTTTTAGTTTAGGGAACTTTTCAAACCTATATTAGAAAATACTTAAATGATTCATTTTCACCTAAGCAGCATTTGCCTTTTTTGCCTTCTTTTCAGCAGCTCTTTCTTTACTGGATATTTTCAAAAATTTATTCGTTTCATGGACGACAACTCCAGACAATCCGAGTAAACCGATTAAGTTAGGGAAGGCCATTAATGCGTTCATAATATCAGAAATATTCCATACTAGCTCCAATTTCTGTACAGCACCATACATAATTGCTACAACAAAAACAACACGATAGTACGGTACAGCTTTATCACCGAATAGGTATGAGAAGCTTTTTTCACCGTAATAAGACCAACCAATTAACGTTGAAAAAGCGAATAATACGATTCCTATTGTAACGATCAGTCCACCTACATCACCTAAGTAGTGTGAAAACGCAGCGGCTGTTAAATCGCCGCCTTTTGGACCTGTCCTAGCTAGTCCAGACATAACAATTGTAATTCCTGTTATAGAACAAACAATAATGGTATCAATAAATACTTGCGTCATGGATACGAGTGCTTGTCTTCCAGGATAATCCGTTTTTGCAGCAGCAGCAGCAATAGGAGCTGAACCAAGCCCAGCTTCATTAGAGAACACACCACGTGCTACCCCGTAGCGAATAACGGTTCCTAATATACCTCCACCAATGGCTTGGCCGGTAAACGCATCAGTAAAAATAAGTTTGATGACGCCAGGAACGACATCGATATTCATAACCATTATAACAAGTCCACCGGCAACATAGATAATGGCCATGATTGGCACGAAGAAAGCAGTCACTTTCCCGATAGATTTAATCCCACCAAGAATGACCAGTCCAGCTAAGACAGTCAATGTAACTCCTGTTACCCATTCAGGTATATTGAAAGAACGGGAGACAGCTTCGGAAACAGAATTGGATTGTACCATATTTCCAATCCCGAATGCGGCAATTGATGCGAATATCGCAAAAAGTACCCCAAGCCATTTGGATTTTAAACCACGTTCCAAGTAGTACATTGGTCCACCAGACATTTCGCCTTTTTTATTGACGACGCGATATTTAACAGCAAGCAGGGCTTCGGCATATTTTGTTGCCATACCAACTAATGCGGAGATCCACATCCAAAGAATCGCACCAGGTCCACCAAGTGCGACAGCTGTTGCTACACCAACGATATTTCCGGTACCAATTGTAGCAGCCATAGCTGTCGTTAATGCTTGGTAATGTGTAATATCACCCTTCGATTTGTTATCTTGCTTACTAGGACTAAAAGCAAGCTTTAAAGCATACGGTAATGATCTAAATTGTAGAAAACCAAGCCGAAGAGTTAAGAAGAGTCCCGTACCAATGATTAGTGCAAGTGTAATTGGTCCCCAAACAAAATCACTCACACTTTTAATAAAGTCGTCCAATTTCATCTTACTCGCCCTCTCTGTTATATAATAGATTTATTATGTCTATTTTCTAGATATTTTGTCAGTTTGTCAAGGTGTTTTTTGAAAAATTTTAAAAGTAAATTCTCCCTTTTTGTATGTATATATGTATGAAGTTCATAGAAATAGATGAAGTTTATTTACTAAGAGGGATTAAATTCGTTATACTAATGAGAGAAGCGAAAATAGGTGGTGTAAATAGTGGTACATGTTCTGTTTGTCTGTTTAGGAAATATTTGTCGTTCTCCGATGGCAGAAGCGATTTTTCGCAAAATGGTAGCAGAGGAGAATTTATCAGATTACATTCATATCGATTCGGCGGGTACAGGATCATGGCATATCGGTGCTTCTCCACATGAAGGAACACGCGGTATTCTTGATGAAAAAGACATATCGTATGAAGGACAAAAAGCAAGACAGGTTCATGTTAATGATTGGGATACATTCGATTATATTATTGCGATGGATGACCAAAATATGAAAGACCTAAATAAAGTCCGTCAAGCAGACAACCACACCGTTGTAAAAAAATTGCTGGATTTTATCCCACATCCGGAAGAAACAAATGTTCCAGATCCTTATTTTACAGGTGATTTTAATTATACATATGAATTAGTTTCTAAAGGATGTAAACACTTATTACAATATATCAAAGAACAACATTACTTGAATTAAAGGAGAGATTTTTAATGGGTAAACGTAAATTTTGGACTGGTGTTATTGGTGGGGCAATAGTAGGTGGGATTGTTGCTCTTTTTGATAAAGAAGCACGCAGCTACGCTAAACAAAAATGTGCTGATATGAAAGCAACATCTAGTCATGTAATTAAAAATCCATCATCAAGTATCCGTCAACTACAATCAACATTTGAGCAAATGAGCGAAAAGTTGAATAATCAAGCAGAAAACGCGATTAATGCGATTGAACAAGTTGAAGACACGATTGTGAAAGTAACGGGAAAAGGGATAAATGAATAAAAAATAAATGATCCGCTGTGTTTACTAGAGGAAGCCGACAAGCCGACCGGATGTGTCTGCTCTGTCGGCGTTTATTGTATAAAAGTCGTTTATGATGCAAAGGGAATGAAATCATATGAAAAAGATCATCCGTTTCTTAACATACCTATATGAGAGAATAATGGATGGCGATGTTTTTGGATTAGCCGCTCAGTTAGCTTATTTTTTTCTACTCTCACTTTTTCCGTTATTAATTTTATTAATGACATTAATCGGCTATGTACCATTAGAAGAACAGACTATTCTTGACGCCCTTAGTTCTGTCGTTCCTGGAGACAGCATGGTGTTTATTGAAGCAAATATCCGTATGTTATTAAATAAACAAAATACAGGACTACTATCTATTGGTATATTAGGAACGTTATGGTCGGCATCAAACGGTGTCAATGCCATCATGCGTGCGTTAAATCGTGCTTACCGAGTTGAAGAAACGCGTCCATTCCTCATCTCTCGGTTGATTGCTGTTATTTTAATGTTTGCCATGATTGCAGTCATTGTAGTTGCGTTATTACTACCTGTTTTAGGACGGATGATTGGCGTTTATATTTTTTCGTTTTTCGGTTTGTCAGATGACTTTATTCAGTTTTGGAATACAGTGCGTTGGGTTATTTCATCTATTGTCTTTTTTATCGTCTTTTTGGCACTTTACCGTCTTGCTCCAAGTCGAAAAATTCGCTTGAAAAAAGTCGTCCCAGGCGCAATATTCGCCACATTAAGTTGGCAGCTAACCTCACTCGCCTTTTCTTACTATGTGGAAACAATTGGTGATTATTCTGCTACATATGGTAGCTTGGGAGCAGTTATTGTCCTTATGATTTGGTTTTATTTATCAGGAATTATCATTATTATTGGTGGTACGATTAATGCGGTAACTGAAGAATGGTCTGAGGTGAAAGAAGATAACCATAAATAAGAGAGGCATTTTCAATATTCACTCCTGAATGAAAAAATCATGGTAAGACACTGAGTTCGCATCTGGTGGAGGGCTGTATCGGTTGCGGATTACGCTATTTTCAAGAATTCGCATCTGGTGGAGAACAATACTCATTACGGTTATCCTTTTTACAAAAACTACAATTACTAGTAACCGTACTTCTCGTTTTATAATCTACATTTTTCCCACCAAAATAGTATGGCGGTCCACGTCACATAATAATTTGCATTTTCTGAGTGATACTCAATAGATATTAAAAATGAAAAATAATAAGCGGAGAAAACAGCAGCATTCACAGCATTTTCTCCGCTTGCATTATTTTGCCGATATTCGATTATGATCTAAGCAACCGTAACCCATTAAGGATAACCAAAATCGTACTTCCTTCATGGCCAATGACACCAAGTGGTAAATCAATCACTTGTAGGAAGTTAGAAACGATTAATACAGCGATGACAGATAAAGAGAAGACAATATTTTGCTTTACGATTCGATTCATTCGTTTTGATAAATCGATCGCATTTGTAATCTTCTCTAAATCATTTTTCATCAAAACAACATCTGCTGTTTCAAGAGCGACATCGGTACCTTCTCCCATAGCAATACCTGTATTAGCAGTAGCTAAAGCTGGTGCATCATTAATTCCATCACCGACCATAGCAACGTTTCCGTACTTTTCTTTTAAATGTTTTACATGATTAACTTTTTCTTCTGGCAAACAGTTCGCTATATACTCATTAATTCCGGCTTCTTTTGCAATAGCCCTTGCTGTTAATTCATTATCACCAGTTAACATAACAGGGTGTATGCCTTTATTTTTAAGCAATTTAATCGCTTTTTGTGCGTGTTCGCGTATGGTATCTTTTAAAGCGAAAACGGCCGCTATCTTATCGCCAGCCAAAGCACAAACAACTGTTTTTCCTTCATTAGCCAGCTTCTCAGCAATTCCATTATGGAACTGATTAACAAGTTTTTTACCTGCAAAATCAATTTTACCTACTTTCCATGTAACACCATCAGTAATAGCAGTCACGCCTTTACCACTTACCGTTCGCATATCTTCCACTGTTACCGGATGTGAATCAGCTGCTTCTTTACCGTATGATGTAATGGCAACCGCTAATGGATGTGTCGACTCTTTTTCAATTGCAACAACAGTCGCAAGAATTTTTTCTTCATCTAATCCTTCTGCATAGAAAGCATCCGTTACAACAGGTTTACCATTTGTTAGAGTACCGGTTTTATCTAAAGCGACCGCTTTTATTTGACCTAAATTTTCAATATGAATACCGCCTTTAAATAGGACACCATTTCTTGCACTATTTGAAATGGCAGATAATGTAGCTGGCATAATTGAAGCAACTAAAGCACACGGTGACGCAACAACGAGAAGAACCATCGCCCGATAAATACTATCAGCTAACGACCATCCAAAAAGAAGATACGGTAAAAACATCATGACTGCAACGACGATTAAAACAACTTTAACATATGTTCCTTCAAACCGTTCGATAAATAATTGGGATGGTGATTTTTCATCCTGTGCTGATTGCACCATGTTAATTATTTTTTGGAATAATGTCTCACTTGCTGGTTTAGTAATTTCAATCGTTAACGTTCCATCAAGTGCGACTGTACTTGCATAAACTTCTTCCTCAACATGTCTTTGTACAGGAATCGATTCTCCTGTAATCGCTTGTTCATCAATAGAAGAAGTCCCACGAATAATAACGCCGTCAGCAGGTATTCTTTCACTAGCACGAACCAAGACGATATCACCCACTTGTAAGTTCTTCGCAGGCACAATCTTTTCTTGGTTATCAATAATGACTGTCGCTTCTTCAGGTTGTAAATCCATTAATGAAGAGATTTCCTTATTGCTCTTATTCAATGTATAAGTTTCTAATGCTCCTGATAGAGCAAAAATAAAGATTAGAATCGCTCCTTCTGTCCAATACCCTATCATAGCAGAGCCAATCGCTGCAAAAATCATTAATAATTCAACATTTAATTCTTTGTACTTAATCGTATCTTCAATACCTTCTTTAGCTTTGGCAAATCCACCAACAATAAATGCTGTTATATGAAGGATGACAAATAAAGAATATGGAATTGAATCTTTATAAATCCATGCCAACAATACGATCGCACCGCTTAATAAAGCGGCAATTAATTCTAAGTGTGGTTTTAGTTTATGAAAGAATGATTGATTTTTTTCTTGTTTCTTTTTATCTTTAGGGACAAACTCACATGTTTTGATATTCATTATCAATACCTCCATTTTAAATGAGAATAAGAATTGTTATCATTTAGGACGAATTTCGACATTAAACATTGATAATACAGCTTTTTCTAACTGATAAAGATTATCATTTATATTATAATTATTATAATGTACTACTTATTATTATAAGGGGTTTGATTTGAAAGTCAAGCGGAAATCCCTTTGCTAATGATTGAGTTTATTGCTACAATACAAAGGATGATTAAACGGAAGGATGTTTTTTTAAATGAAGAAAATTATACTTGCCTTATGCCTCATGTTATTACTAGCATCATGTGGCAATAAACAGACATCTGAAGAAGAAAATGCTGAAACCGATCCTATCTGGGAAAAAGTACAGAAAGACGGGGCCTTAGTCGTTGGGACATCTGGAACATTAATTGCTGCATCCTACTATGAAGGTGAAGGTGAGAAGAAAGATCAATTAACGGGCTATGATGTTGAAGTGATTAAAGAAGTTGCCAAGCGATTAGATGTTGATGTGACTTTTGAAATCATGGGGATTGATTCGATGCTACCAGCCATTAAAAGTGGTCGAATTGACGTAGCTGTTAATGATATAGAAGTGACAGATAAACGAAAAGAACAATTTGCATTTAGTGAACCATATAAATTTTCTTATGCAACAATGGTCGTTAGAGAAAAAGATAATTCCGGAATTAATAGCTTAGAAGATTTGAAAGGGAAAAAGGCAGGTGGCGGTGCAACGACAATTTACAGTCAAATTGCTGAGCATTTTGGTGCTGAAGTTGTCACATATGGTAACGCACCAAATGAAGCCTATTTACGCGATGTCCATAATGGGCGTACCGATGTCGTGATTAATGATTATTTTTTAAGTAAGTTTGGTGTAGGTGCATTTCCAGATTTTGATATCCATCTTCATCCAGATTTGAAGTTTCATCCATCGGAACAGGCTGTTATTATGCCAAAGGATTCTCATAAGTTAAAAATAGAAATTGATAAGGCATTAAATGATATGCGTGAGGACGGTACATTATCTGAATTAGCGAAAACATTTTATATGGAAGATGCCTCGCAGAAACTAGAAGGAGATTTCGCGCCAATAGAAGGATTGGATTTATAATATGATGAGGTAAATCATTTTATATAAGGTAGGGAACAGGCATGCTATACATAACATATTATTTCGACGACTTATTTAATGCGAAACTAGCATGGGAGAGCTTACCATTTGTTCTGAGTGGTTTACCAATGACATTGCTCGTGTCCATTGTCAGTATGTTTATTGGGCTTATTCTTGGATTATTTCTAGCCCTTGCCCGGACATCGAAAAATATTGCTCTAAATATTCCAGCGCGGTTATATATTTCTTTTATGCGGGGAACACCGATTCTTGTGTTTTTGTTTATTTTGTATTTTGGTCTACCGGTTATCGGTATTAAATTAACCGCCCTTATCGCGGCATGTATCGGATTTGGTTTGAATAGTGCCGCATATATTGCCGAAATTAACCGAGCAGCTTTAAGTAGTGTTGACCGTGGGCAATGGGAAGCAGCACGTGCCCTTAGCTTAACAAATCGGGAAACACTTATGGGGATTATTTTACCACAAGCAGCGCGAATAGCTGTACCACCTTTAACAAATGTTTTCTTAGATATTGTTAAAGCAACATCTTTAGCAGCTGTTATTACGGTACCTGAATTATTTCAAAAAGCACAAATTGTTGCTGGACGAGAATATGATAGTATGACACTTTATATTTTAGTTGCTCTTGTCTATTGGCCAATATGTGCCATTATTGAATGGTTGCAAGGAAAGTTAGAAAAAAGATTAAGTCAATTTATTTAAGGAGCCTCTCGGGCTCTTTTTTGTTTTAGGCAATAAAGATGAATTGATATTCTGAAAGAGATATAATTTTAAAAAATGTAATAAAATAACAATAGAGGTGATCCCATGGAGTTTAAAATGAAAGAAAACGGTATGAGCGTTGATTTGGAATACGGAACATTACATGTATCCGGTAATAGTGAACTTGGTTTTCGACCTTTTCAATTATTAGTTGCGTCAATTACCACATGTAGTTCAATGGTGTTTAGGAGGATATTGGAAAAACAACGCATAACAATCGATGACCTACGCGTGAAAGCCCAGGTAACACGTAATCCCGATGAGGCAAACCGAATCGAGCATATTGAACTTATTTTTGTAGTAACTGGGAAAAATCTTAACGAAAAGAAATTAGCGAAAAACCTTGCGCTAGCACGAAAAAACTGTGCCATGGTTCGTTCAGTAGAAGAAAGTATTAACATTGAGGAATCTCTTGAATTTATTCATGTATAAAATTTACTAATACGAAAAAAATAAAGGCAAAAAGAGAGGATTGTTTATATGAAGAGATTATATCGTATCGCTCTTTTTGTTTCTTTATTAATCGTCTTCACACCAAATATATTTAGTGAAGCAAAAGAGAAAAAAAAGAAAACCGTCAACGAATTCACCATCCCAAATCATGTATTAAATATCTCAAAGGGAAATACATTTCCTAATATAAATGAAGAGCAAGAATTGATGGAACCAAGTGAATCAACAATGGAGCTTTTAGAAGAAACGGATATATCTATTGAAAATCCTGAATTAATTAAGATGCTAAATGAAACAACAGTCAACCCATCACCAGTCGGTATTGGGTATCGTGGGATGATTTTTCTTGGGAGATGGGCTCTACGCTATGATTCCTTAGATACAACGATTAATTGGGAATATCAAAAAATAAATACAAATGAGTTGAATAATCATGGAAGTGATGCGGTCCAACAGCTTAGTTATCATCAGGAAAACCAAAAAGAAGTGAAAGGTGCATTAACAAATAAAATTTCCCAACCTGAACAAGTGAAAAGTATGATGTTGATGAAAACAAAAGTTAAAACAAAACTCCCCCTTTCATATCAGACAATCATTGGCAGTGGAACAAAACAAGAGCAAAGCTATCATGTGCCAATCAATAAAACGGGTTATCTTCATGCTTTCACACCAGCAGTTAGTGAAAAAGGACAAATTACATTTGGTGAAGTATATCTACAACTTAAAGGTTGGAATAAAAAAATAGTGATCAAAAATATCACTAAACAAGGAATAGGTGCTTGGTTGCCTGTTCAAGATCACGTTTCTTTTAATTTTCAAATTCGGTAAGTGCAAAAAGAGCGTCTAAGCTATATGCTTTGATGCTCTTTTTTATTTTTTATTATGTGTTGTAAAGATGGCAGTGATAAATCATTTGTTTAAAGTTCTCCTGTCAATAGTTACAGCCCATTGAGCGCTCCAATGTAAGGTAAGTATGTTCTCTCGTCCTAAGTTACAGTCCATTAAATGTTCCGTTCCAGGTTTTACTTTTAAAAAATTTACCTAGAACGAATTATATATGATTGACACGAACAAAATCGATAATATTTGTGGCCTATCACTAAAATATATTCATCGTTCACTGTTTCCTAACATATAAACAATAATAGAAGATAGCGTATTGAATTTTCAAGATGATCTCTTGTATGAGAACTCGTCATGAGGCATTAGATTGAGTCCACAAGATGACCATTCGCATAAGAAACTTGTGCTGGGACACCGCATGAAAGGATCAACGCGTGTGCTCCCGAGAAAACTATCTTCTGAGAGCTCAATAAAGTTCCGACAAACCTACTCACAAGAAAAAGCTAATCGTTCAATTTAGCATACTTGACAGATTCACTTTAATACTTTACTATAATAAAGTATTAAAGATAAATGTTTTTTGACAGGGGAGAAATAAAATGGAATGGGTCGTTATTGTATCTGTTTTGGTCATGACGATTTTAAGTTTGTTACGCGTTAATGTGATTATTGCTATTATTATTGCTGCACTTACGGCTGGTGTTATGTCCGACCTATCAATCGTTGAATCGATTGAAATGCTTGTTGCAGGAATGGGTGGACAAGCCAATACCGCATTGAGTTATATTTTACTAGGTGCCTTTGCTGTAGCAATTAGTTATACGGGAATTACGACTGTTTTAGTTAAGTTTTTAATCAGAGTTTTAACAGGGAAAAAAACAATGCTTGTTCTGACAATAGCAGGTGTCGCATCTTTATCACAAAACTTGGTTCCAGTTCATATCGCTTTTATTCCAATTTTAATTCCACCATTATTAAAGTTATTTGATGAGATGCGTCTTGACCGTCGAGCTGTTGCAACAGCATTAACATTTGGTTTAAAGACACCCTATATGGTCGTACCAGCTGGATTCGGTTTAATATTCCACGAAACGATTGTTAATGGGATGGTACAAAATGGTGCTGAGCTAACAATGAAAGAAGCAGCACTATCGATGATTATTCCAGGATTAGGTATGGTTTTAGGCCTCTTAATCGCTGTGTTTTTCACATATCGTAAAGAAAGAGATGCGATTCCAGGAGCAGGTGGTGCTGCTAGGGCTATCAATGTCCCAGATAGCAAAAACATTACTTTTAATCGCCAACATGCATTAACATTAGTCGCTATTGTTGCCGCATTAATTGTTCAAATTATAACGAAAAATTTAATTGCAGGAGCTTTGATGGGGCTTATTTTAATGTTTATTTTCTTAGTCGTTCCGTATAAAAATGGTGATAAGATCGTCGCAGAAGGTGTATCGATGATGGGGACAATCGCATTCGTTATGTTAGTAGCAAGTGGATTCGGAAATATTTTACAAAAAACCGGGGCTGTAGATGCTCTAGTTGAAGCTTCATCTGGATTATTAAGTGGGAGCAAGTTAATGATTGCTTTTGTATTATTGCTGGTCGGGCTTGTCATTACAATGGGGATAGGTTCATCTTTTGGTACAATTCCAATTATTGCCGCTCTATTTGTACCGATTTTAACAACAGCCGGCTTTTCACCATTAGCAACCGCTTCACTTATAGGAACAGCTGGCGCACTTGGTGATGCAGGATCACCAGCATCTGACAGTACCCTTGGACCAACATCAGGATTAAATGCCGATGGGAAGCATAACCATATATGGGATACGTGTGTTCCAACGTTTATCCACTTCAATATTCCATTATTTATTTTTGGATTGATTGCAGCAATGGTGTTGTAAATTAATAAATCACTTTCTCAAAATGCATAGAGAAAGTGATTTTGTTTTGTTTTAACCCTTCCTTATTATTCTATTTTCAATTAAAATAATAGTACATGAGATGAAAAATAAAATGAATTATTTATACAACTGAATTGAAATAGCACATACATCATCATAGAAGATGCCTAATATGTTAAGGATGGGGAATGCATATGCTTAATCAAGAAATCATTGCGAAGTTTTATGATATTGTTGGAAAAGAGAATGTCGAAACCAATCAAGCGAGTTTACTAGCTTATTCATATGATTCAACACCACAATATCAAGCGATGCCTGATGCGGTAATAGCACCAAGAAATACAGAGGAAGTCGCTGATATTGTCTCGATTTGTAATCAATATCGTATTCCAATTGTACCACGTGGTTCAGGAACGAATCTATGTGCAGGAACAACACCGATTAAAGGTGGTATCGTCCTATTATTTAAGCACATGAATCAAATATTGGAAACCGATGAAGAAAATTTAACGATGACCGTCCAACCAGGTGTGTTTACAAAAGAAATCAATGACCGTGCTCTAGAAGTTGGTTTATTTTATCCCCCGGATCCAGGTTCCATGCATATTTCACAAATCGGTGGAAATATTAGCGAGAATTCAGGAGGATTACGTGGATTAAAATATGGTGTTACACGTGATTATGTCATGGGATTAGAAGTTGTTTTAGCAAATGGTGACATCATTAGAACCGGTGGAAAACTAGCAAAAGATGTTGCTGGCTATGATTTAACGCGCTTAATCGTCGGTTCAGAAGGGACATTAGGTGTCATTACTGAAGCGACATTAAAATTAATCCCACAACCGGAAACGAAGAAGACGATGCTCGCTTTATATTCTGATTTAGAAGCAGCAGCCGAATCGGTTTCAGCGATTATTGCCAATCGAATTATTCCAGCTACTTTAGAATTTTTAGATCAAGCGACATTAAAAGTAGTAGAGGATTTTGCCAAAATAGGATTACCGACAGAAGCAAAGGCTGTTTTACTCATTGAACAAGACGGTGCACCAGAAATAGTGGAGCGCGATATGAAAAAAATGGCTGAACTTTGTCGGGAAAATCGTGCGTTCGATGTATCAGTAGCAAAGACAGAACAAGATGCAGAGAAATTAACAGCCGCCAGACGGACGGCTCTGTCTGCATTGTCACGTCTGAAGCCAACGACCATTCTCGAAGATGCCACCGTTCCACGCTCAGAAATAGCGAATATGGTTCGGGCAATCACTGAAATAGCTAATAAATATCAACTAACGATTTGCACATTTGGTCATGCGGGTGATGGAAATCTTCATCCGACTTGTTTAACAGATGCACGCAATCAAGAAGAAATCGAACGCGTTGAGAAAGCCTTTGCAGAAATCTTTGAAAAAGCGATTGAATTAGGTGGCACCATTACTGGAGAACATGGTGTTGGTGTAATGAAGCTTCCATATTTACATTTAAAAGTTGGAGAAGCAGGTCTTGAAGTCATGCGCCAAATTAAAAAGGCACTCGATCCAAACAACATATTAAATCCAGGCAAAATATTCGTGCAACAACATGAAGAAGAAAGTCGGGTGAATGAACAATAATGGATGTTTTAGAGAAAGAACGCATACAACAAGCATTTAAAGAGAAAATGGATTATGACGAACTCATGAACTGTACACGCTGTGGATTCTGTTTGCCAAGTTGTCCAACATATATAGAAACAGGGCAAGATGAAGTCCATTCGCCACGTGGTCGCATTGCTATAATGAAAGGACTTGTCGACGGTATAATTGAGCCTAGTGAAGAAGTAAAGGCGTCAATTGATTTATGCTTAGGCTGTCGAGCTTGTGAAACAGTTTGTCCATCAGGTGTTAAGTTTGGTCAACTATTAGAACAGGCAAGAGATGCGATTTATCAAGCGAATAAGCAATCATTTATAGAAAAATTCATGCGTAACGCCTTTTTAAAAAATGTGTTTCCGCATCATAATCGCATGATCGGTTTAACTGGATTGTTACGATTTTATCAACGTTCTGGAGCCCAAACATTAGCACGGGCGACTGGGATTATGAAGCTGTTGCCAGAGAATATGCGCGTGATGGAACGTGTCTTACCAGAAGTACCAAAAAGAATAGAAATGAAAAATCGCCCACATCATCTCATGCCATTGACAGAGAAGAAAACGAAAAAAGTCGCTTTCTTCTCAGGATGTCTAATGGATACGATGTTCATGCCGACAAATGATGCAACGACCAAACTGCTTCAATATGCTGGATGTGAAATTGTTATCCCAGAAACGCAAAGTTGTTGTGGTGCACTTCATGGTCATAGTGGGGAAGTCGACTATGCAAGAGAAATGGCCAAGCGAAATATTGAAGCATTTGAACAAGCTGAAGTTGATTATATTATTACAAATGCAGGAGGTTGTGGTGCCTTTCTCGTTGAATATGGTCATTTATTAAAAGATGACCCAGAATGGCATGACCGTGCAGAAGCATTTGCAAATAAAATAAAAGATATTACGAGTGTATTAGTTGAATTGGATTTCCATAAACGACCACTTCAGTTAAATAAGCAGATTGTCACGTATCAAGATTCATGTCATTTAAAAAATGGTCAACAAACGTTTATTGAACCACGCGAGCTTTTAAAATCAATTGCTGGTGTTCAATATGTTGAAATGAAAGATGCTGATCGTTGTTGTGGTTCGGCGGGAATTTATAATCTCGTTGAAGCGGAAATGTCTATGCAAATCTTAGATTACAAAATGAAACAAGCTAAGAAGACAAAAGCGAAGACGATTGTCACAGCCAATCCAGGCTGTCTCTTACAGATGAAACTCGGGATTGAAAAAGAAGGCTTAAGTGAAGAAATGCAGGCCGTTCACATTGTAGATTTCTTACTGGAAGCATATGAAAAAGCGAATGAATAAAATTTGCCAAAAAACAAGATGGAATGAGTTTTGTTTCCATCTTGTTTTTTCGTTTTCTGAAACGCATTTAATAGCATATTTCATTTTCCATAGGGGAACATAAGGAAAAAAGGATTGATTGAATTGCGTGCTCTACGCCTTTTGTTCTTCAGTTTTATATTAATGATTAGCTTCCCAATTGAACAAGCAAGTGGTTACGGTTGGGGTTATAAGAAAAATAATGATAATAAACTTCCCGATGTTGGAAAATACGGTGAAATGATACAGCCATATGATGCTTATTATGCCGATTTATCAGGTGAAAAGTATATCTACTTAACATTTGATAACGGCTACGAACAAGGCTATACGGCTGATATTTTAGATGTATTAAAAAAGGAAAAAGTTCCGGCAACCTTTTTTGTAACGGGGCATTATGTCAAAACAGCGTCAGATTTGATCAAACGGATGGTGAAAGAAGGGCATATTATTGGGAATCATTCGTATACACATCCAGATTTTACAACCATGTCTAAAACAGAAATGGCTTATGAATTGATTAAGCTAGACAAGGCAGTTAATGAAATAACCGGAACGAAACAATCTCTAAAATATCTTCGCCCCCCGCGAGGTACCTTTGATGATAACACATTAAAATGGGCGACGGAACTCGGTTATATTCACGTGTTTTGGTCTGTTGCCTTTCGCGATTGGAATCTTAATGAACAAAAGGGATGGCGCTATGCCTATGATGAAGTCATGAAACAAATCCATCCAGGGGCAATTATTTTATTGCATGCAGTTTCCTCCGATAATGCAACAGCTTTATCAAAAATGATAAAAGAGTTAAAAAAACAAGGCTATACATTTAAAAGCTTGGACGACTTATTAATGAAAGATATGTTGCCTCATTTTATCCTTGGGTTAGAATGAGAAAGTAATATGATAAAGAGTGTGAATATTTAGATTACTAATAGTTCAAGGCCTAGTTTAGTTGTCAAACTATCCTTCTTGTTCTTTAGATAGATGACATATATGTTATATTCAGGAAACTTAAAGGGAAATTCGTGGTGGGGTTCATGGATTTCTCCTTTTTGTAGATACGGAAAAGCAAAAGACTTTGGAACAAAACCAAAGAAAACCCCGCTTATTAAGTAATTAATCACGAGTGCTGTTTGATTAATTTTAAATGCAGGAATAAATTGTTGACCTACTCGTTCATCAAACCAACTCATAAAAGGTTTTCCCCAATCGACAAATATAAAATGTGCACTATTTAATGATTGTAAATTGATCGTCCTGGACTTATCTCTCCCCACTAGAACAAAAGAATCTTCCTGTAACAATTCGGAGCTAATCAATGGGTGACATGGCTTAGAATAGAATGCCTACATCAATGATTTCATCGATCACTTTTTGTATTGTATTTTCATTTGTATGAGCCATTAAATCTAAAGCAATGTCAGGATGACTCAACCGAAACTTCAATATATTCCGGTTAAGGTTAAACTTCCATATGGATGAAGGCCCCCCAATGACTAATTTTTCTCTAAATTGATTTTCAAGTTGAATTTTTAAATGACATCTTACTTATAACATATGTTTTCTTCACCAACGATACAATTAATCATTCCTTCTTATAAAAAGTAAAACATATCGTTTTAAATGTTAAAAATATTTGATATAATTAAAACTAAAAAAGGAGTGGATAAATTGAATCAATTAAATTTAGTAGCACCAGACTCGTATAATATGACAATGGAAGTTGAGAAACATGCTGAAAATCCGGAAAAGAAAGCTTTGGTTTGGTTAGACGATGAAGGCAATAAAAAAGAGGTCACATATCAAGAACTCATAAAAAATGTGAATAAAATTGGCAACGCTTTCATTGAAAGTGGATTAGAGAAAGGCGATAAGATCCTTGTGATGGTCCCTCGGGTTATAGACGCTTATGAAATTTACTTAGCTGCACTAAAAACAGGCATTATCATTATTCCAAGCTCTGAGATGTTAAAGACAAGTGATTTACAATACCGAATTCGCCATGGAGAAGTGCGCGGTGTTGTCAGTTACTATCCTTATGTCGATCAGTTTGAGGAAGTAGATGAATATGACAGTCTAATTAAACTAGTTGTTGGTCAAGACATGGCTGAATGGATTTTTTTAGACGAATTAAAGGAACAGGCTTCTGATCAATTATCTGGTGGAAGAACAACAAAAGACGATATCGCTTTTTTACCGTACACGTCTGGAACGACGAGCCATCCTAAAGGTGTTGTACATACGCATGCATGGGGATATGCTCATCTTCGGACAGTGGCAAAAAGTTGGTTAGGAATTCAGGAAGACGATAAAGTATGGGCAACAGCTAGCCCAGGCTGGCAAAAATGGATATGGAGTCCGTTTTTAGCGGTCTTAGGTTCAGGTGCAACAGGTTTTGTCTACAACGGCCGTTTTGATGCAGAGAAATATTTACAACTACTCGAAGATGAAGAAATTCAAGTTCTATGCTGTACACCGACCGAGTATCGTTTAATGGCAAAAGTCAATGACTTAGAGAAATATAACTTAACGACATTACGTAGCGCTGTATCGGCTGGTGAGCCACTAAACGTTGAAGTGATTGACACATTCAATAAATATTTTAATGTCGATGTGCGTGATGGTTACGGTCAAACGGAAAACACATTACTTATAGGTATTACAAAAGATATGGAGTTAAAGCCTGGGTCAATGGGGAAACCAACTCCAGGAAATGAAGTTAATATTATCGATGACCTAGGACAAGTGGTTGATGTTGGAGTTGTGGGTGATATCGCGGTAAAACTTGATAGCCCAGCACTTTTTCAGGAATATTATAAAGATCCAGAACGTACTGCAATGTCAAGACGTGGAGATTACTATGTAACAGGAGACCGCGCGTATAAAGATGAAGATGGCTACTTCTGGTTTGAAGGCAGGGACGATGATATTATTATCAGTTCTGGATATACGATAGGACCTTTTGAAGTAGAAGATGCATTAGTGAGACACCCAGCTGTACAGGAATGCGCTGTTGTTGCAAGTCCAGATGAAATCCGTGGAGCAGTTGTAAAGGCATTTATCGTGTTAAAAGAAGGTAAAAACGATGATAAAAAACAACTGAAAAAAGAACTCCAAGATTTTGTCAAAGAACGGACAGCACCATATAAATACCCACGTAAAATTGAGTTCATTAAAGAATTACCAAAAACGACTTCTGGAAAAATTCGTCGTGTTGCATTACGAAATAAAGAAAAGGCACAGGCGAAATTT
The DNA here is from genome assembly GCF_036516575.1 of Cerasibacillus sp. Lineage (NCBI taxonomy): Bacteria > Bacillati > Bacillota > Bacilli > Caryophanales > Bacillaceae > Cerasibacillus > Cerasibacillus sp. The sequence goes on along the minus strand of NZ_DATBTY010000081.1, from coordinate 1,392 downwards.
TAATTAGAACGTAGGAGAGGTTGTAAAATGACTTTTAATTAATGAAGCGGAGAAAATGTGATTGTTTTCTTCGCTTTTTTTGGTCACTGATTTAAACGATTTCAAAGATTTAATCGTATCGAATGCACAGGGTCGTTTTGATATATTCTCTTGAGAGCTTTTATAGGAGGTTCAACACAGCCTCTCGCGTGCGAATTTCATGCTGAGACATCGCATTGGAGCTTCAACGCGTCCTCTCGTATGAAAAAAGTGCCTCGAGACAACGCATTGAAGGTTCAACGCGTCCTCTCGTATGAAAAAAATCTTACGAGACACCGTATTGAAGGCTCAACACAGCCTCTCGCAAGAAAAAAATCTCGTGAGACAACGTATTGAAGGTTCAACGCGTCCTCTCGTATGAAAAAAGTGCCTCGAGACAACGCATTGAAGGCTCAACGCGTCCTCTCGCACGAAAAATTCCCTCGAGACATTGCGGTGAAATTTCAACACGCAAGATACAATCTCGTCTCCGCATTGTATATGATTGAATTGAAACATGAACACAACGTAACCCCTCACTATTTCCCGAATTATACCGCATAAACAGGATAATAAGTTTTTTTCAAGCAAACAACTTGAAAGTCAAATAAGGTCAGAGTATAATAAAGCCAGAAGGTCAAAGATAGTCAAAGTCAAAACATCTTACATGAAGAAGTTGAGAACAAATGTTATTAGTTAAAGTCAAACGTCTTATAAGTCAAGGTAATTAGACATTATAGATTAAATTAATGAACAGGAGGAAATGTATATGAAATGTCAAAAATGTGGTGTTAATCCAGCAAATGTCAATGTTGCCATGCAATTGAATCATGAACGTACGGAATTACATCTTTGTCAATCATGCTTTAAAGAGATGCAAGGGAAAATGGTTAATCCTACATCATTCTTCTCAGATTCCTTCTTTGGAAATGACAATGATTTTGCAAATCAGTTTTTCCTAGGTAATGGAGCAAGTAAAGGAGCAGGAACTCGGACAAAAGAGCGAGCAAATCGAGGCAATGGTTTACTAGATCAACTCGGTAAAAACCTAACCGATGATGCTCGTCAAAATCAAATTGACCCTGTTATTGGACGCGACAAAGAGGTCAAGCGTGTGATTGAAACATTAAACAGAAGGAATAAAAATAACCCAGTATTAATTGGTGAACCAGGTGTAGGTAAAACAGCTATTGCAGAAGGATTAGCTTTAAAAATTGTTCAAGGTGATGTCCCTGCTAAGTTGATGAATAAAGAGGTTTACTTACTTGATGTTGCTTCTTTAGTTGCAAACACAGGAGTTCGTGGACAGTTTGAAGAACGTATGAAACAACTTATCCAAGAACTGCAATCTCGAAAAGATGTTATCCTGTTTGT
>NZ_DATBTY010000080.1:0-72697 GCF_036516575.1 Cerasibacillus sp. | reverse complement strand
AATATTTTATTCTCCATATATTTATATTATAATATATGAAGAGAGATAAACCACAGTTTCTCAACATTTGACATATTATTTAAGGTTTTTACTCATTCAAGAATTGATCCAAACCAAGTTACTTGAAACGGAAGGCTTACGACTCCTCGGGAAAACATGAGTCTTGAGATCCTAAGAATGAGTTTTTTGCTAGCGAGAAGGCTCAAACCAAGCCATGGAAAGCGTTCGCCTGCAGTAAAAGTAACAGGTGCACTGGCAGATACAATTTTTATGAATAAGTCCGATTGAAAAGGCGATAAAGTTACACCTAAACAAACTTTATGAGGGGGAAAGGAATTGGACATGGTTAAAATTGATAAGCTACTGATTAACTACAAAACATTGGAAGCGTTTAAACATTTTAGGGAGTACGGACATCAAGAACTGTTTATGTTAGAAGAACTTCAATCTAATATGATTGAAAACAATAGTGAATCACCATTCTATGGCATTTATTACGGAGATTCATTAGTGGCTCGTATGTGCTTATATAAAGTCGATAAAAAATACGATGCCTATTTTGATCCGCCACAAGACTATATGGAACTTTGGAAAGTTGAAGTGCTCCCTAACTATCGTGGACGCGGTTATGGACGTGCCCTTGTTAATTATGCGAAAAGCTTCCAACTACCTATTAAAACAAATCCTCGTATTAATTCGCATCAGTTTTGGAATAAGATGGGATTCCAAAAAGCACATTATGATATGGAAAGAGATTTAGGAGAGAATCCACTCATTTGGTTGCCGGAAGGGGTTAAAGAAAAGACGCATGACAAATAAAAATAATATAAACGCTGATGCAACTAATAACCGTGCAGCAGCGTTTTTCTTTTATTACAAAGAATTATTACGATTCTGCTTTTTCTTCAACCCAACGCCATAACTTTTCCATTTCTTTCCACGCATTTTTATAAAGACTTAATTTATTCTGTAATGCTTGATTTTCTTCTTCAAGTCTTTGAACTGTCTCTTCGCGGACATACTGCTCATTTTGCGGAGCACCGTATTGCACTTTTAATTTCTTCAATAATGAAATAGCTGTTTCAATTGAATCTTTGTCTGACTCACCGTTTGCCCCTAATATATGATGTGTATGATTGCCTTTCTTTCTCGCTTCCTTTGCGGCTTCAATTTCATCGCTATACTCTTTCCGTAGTGTGGCATTCCACCGAAAACCACATGCAGCAGATGTACGTGACAATTGATTAGCAACGAGCTTAAAAGCTTCTAATTGTGTTTTACCTTCTTTAATAAAGCGCAGAACGGTTTCTGCTAAAATATGATCTTCTTCTTTTGTCCATGCATCTTGACGTGTGACATACATCCTATCACCCCTTACTTTCTGTTTAGTTTCAGTATATGCAAGAAATAGGTATGATAGAATAGTTGTTTTAATCTTTCAGCTTATGTAATTGTTTACCCTTTAAAAAGTGGTTTACTGCAGTAATATGCTCTGGTGTTTGCCATAATGCAGCACAATGTTTAACTTCTAGCTCCATTTCCCCTATTAACTTATTTAGTGATAGTTTATGTTGATATTGATGCTTTAAGGTTTGCAGTAAATGTCTTGATTTACGTAAGTATGGATCAATGATTTCCTCTAAACAACTCCATTTTGTCTTAGGAATACATTCATGAATCCAACCGTTTTCTTTCAATAGGTCTGCTGAATAAATTCCGCCCTGCAAAAGCCACTGAAAAGCAAAACTCGGATGTACCTTTTCATATAAAATGGCACCACCACCCCAAGCTGGTGTGATTCCTATAGTTGATTGGACAAATCCGAAGCTTGTCCCTTCTTTTGCTATCCGAATATCACATGCAGTCGCAAGCTCACATCCGCCTCCTAAAGCATCACCATTTAATAAACAGATAACAGGAACAGGGAATTCGAGGATTTCTCGTAAAACAGTACTCATTTTTGATAATTTATGAAAGGCCTCATCTTCCGACAAATCAGCATTCAAGTCATTTAAATCCCCTCCTGCTGAAAACATACGTTCATCAGTTCCTGTGATTACTAGGCACTTGATTGGGTTTTCCTTCGCATATTGTAATGATTTATAGAATGAACGCACCATTTCTTCAGATATGGCGTTTCGTTTTTCTGGACGGTCAATCCGTATTAGCCCATATAAATGTTCTTCATTAAAGTGATATATCACATCTCCAGCTTCCAACATATTCCCTCCCGTCTTTAACTCAAGCTTTAACTCAAGAAAAAAACAGATCACTTCAAAGAGTAACCTGTTTTTCTATACATACATTTTATTCTGCTACAACTTCTTTTCCATCATAGTGGCCACATGCTTTACATACATGATGCGGTTTAGTTAATTCTCCACAATTTTGGCATTCTACTAATCCAGGTACATGTAATTTTTTATGAGTACGGCGTTGGTTTTTTACCTTTTTTGATGTTCTTCTTTTAGGTACTGCCACGACACACACCTCCTTTAAAGAAAAGTGTATATATCGTTACTTTTCTTTTTCATGATTCTTAAGTAGTGATTGTAATTTTTTCATTCGGGGATCAATCGTTTGTTCTTGTGATAATTCACTTTTAGAAACGACTTGCCACCCGTGTCCCTCTCGAGGTACATTGTTCTCTTTATCAGCCTCTTCAGAAATCACCCGGAAAGGAATATCTAATATGATATTTTCCTTTATATATGGTGCTAAGTCAAGCACTTCTCCTTGAATAGGATGGATTTCTTCTTCTTTCTCATCTTCAGATAAGTATTGCGAAGTTGAAAAAATCTCTATTGCATTTATATCGAAAGAATATGGTACATCCACTAATGTACGGGCACAAGGTAGTATCATTTCCCCTTGGATACGTAACGTGAAGATAATTTGTTCGCCACGAACGATACAATTTCCTGTTACGTGGGCAGAACCAATATCACGAATATCATCGTATAATTGCTTTAAATCTGAAACGCTGATATCCTCTTCAAAATGAAAAGACCTGTTATTAGCTGTATTTTTTCTTATTTGTGCTAAAGAAAACTTCATTATTATCACCTCAAGGCAACAAGAATAATTTTATATAGAAAATCTCATTTTGTCAATACGAAATATTACTTCTCATATCTTTTATCATTTTAACACATTACATGCGAATATAATTGATTTTTGGTAAACTATTTAAACAGTCACTTTTATCGTACAAGGAGATGGATATATGGAAGCGTGTGGGTTAATCGTTGAATATAATCCTTTTCATAATGGACATCTTTATCATGTAAAAAAGGCCCGTCAAATAACAAAGGCAGATGTGATTATAGCTATCATGAGTGGTTCATTCCTACAACGTGGCGAGCCAGCTATCATAGATAAATATTATCGAGCACAAATGGCATTACAGGCCGGAGTCGATCTTGTCATTGAATTACCTTATGCTTTTGCTGTTCAAAATAGCGAATTGTTCGCAAGAGGCGCTGTTCAGCTTTTACATGCCCTAAATGGTAAACACCTTTGTTTTGGTAGTGAATCGGGGCGAGTTGCTCCTTTTGAAAAGCATTATAAACAAATGAAACAAAATAAAACTCAATATCAGCATACACTTAAAAACATGTTATCTCGAGGTCAATCCTTTCCAAGCGCTAGTAAACATGCGGTAGAGATGATTTTTCCTGAACTGCCACTTGATATAACAAAGCCAAATAATATTCTAGGATTTAGCTATATCAAAGAAATTTTAGATTCCAACTTACCCATTCAACCGCATACGATTAAACGTATTAAAAACAACTATCATGATGTTCAGATAACAAACTCAATAGCAAGTGCGACGAGCATCCGAACAAAGCTAATCAAGCAAAATGAAAAGCATGATGCTATCTTATCAACCATCCCGCACTCATCATATAAGCAGTTAACATATTATAAAGAAAAAACTGGAATATGGCATCATTGGGAGAATTATTTTCCATATTTACATTATAAAGTAACTACGATGTCAACCAATGATCTTGCACAGATTGAAGGAGTCGATGAAGGTCTTGAATACCGTATTAAAAAAACCGCTCCATTCGCGGTCTCTTTTGACGATTGGATGAAACAACTAAAAACAAAGCGATATACATGGACGAGATTACAAAGGATGTTTGTCCATATCCTTACACATACGACAAAACAGGAAATGAACCCGCTAAAAGAACTTAAAAAAATGCCATACATTCGTATTCTAGGAATGAACGCAATTGGACAAACATATTTAAATTCCCAAAGGAACGCTTGTATTGCACCATTTATTTCCCGATATAGCGGAAAAATGCACCCATTATTAACAGTTGAGGAAAGAGCCTCTCGCATCTATTATAGCCCACTTCCTCGCAAAGTACAGAAACAAATGATTTACCAGGAATTTCGCGGTCCAATAATTGACAAAAATTAAAACCGAGATCCTTTCGATAAGGGTCTCGGTTTATATCTTATTTCAATTGTTGTAAATAATGCAATGCGTCATCAAATGTATCAACCGGGACAATCTCCATATCTGTACCGATTTGTTCAGCCGTTTTCTTAGCTAATTCATAATTAGAGCCTTTTCGCCCGTTTTCATTAGCAGCGAAAAAGATGTCACATCCCTTTCGATGAGCAGCAACAACTTTCTTATCAATACCACCAATTCGGTGAACCTTACCATCATAATCAATTTCCCCTGAACCAACGATATTTAAGCCTTTTGTTAAATCCTCCTCAGTTAATTGATCATAGATTTCTAATGCAAACATAAGCCCCGCACTAGGTCCTCCTATATTTCCACTAGAAAAATGGACTTCTGGTTCAACATTCACATGACGATCTGTAACGAGTTTGATACCGATTCCTACTTTTTCCTTTTCTGTATCAAATTGTTCTAAAGTGACTTCTTTTACTAATGATTGATCATCACGAATAAGATCCAGAGATAAAGAGTCTCCCGCTTGTTTCCCTTCAATATACTGAATTAAATCATCGGCTTCTTTTATAGCATGACCATCGACACCAACAATTACATCACCAGACTCAAGTATACCACTAGCGGGCATATCATCGATTACAGAAACGACATAGACACCATTATATTCAATGTTAATCTGTTTCTCCGCTGCCTTATAAGCAACAATAATGGATGCCTGCTGTGAACTTTCCATCATTAACAATTGCGCTTGAAAATATTCCTCATCATCGACTCCTTCAGGAATAACATCTTCAATTGGAACGACTTCTTGATGCGGCAAAAATTTGGCTGCTAAATATTGAATAGGTGTCGCTGGTCCACCTCTAACAGTGACAAGATGCATCTCTCCTTCGCTACTATGTCCACCTTCTACCGAAACAATCGGATTAAGCGGATCGGCTTCACCTGGTTTATAAATATAGTAAGGGAGCTGATATAACGATAAAAACACGGCAATTAATATAGCAATAATAATAGAAAAAATTGACCTTTTAGTGATTTTCATAAATTGACCCCTTCCAATCTTGTTTAACTAACTCCTGATAAAAACTGGCATAATTACTGACAACCTTTGCGTATATTGATAAAGACATGCTCTTACATACTCACTTTTATATTTATATAATACTCATATTTTACTACGAGAAAAAAAAGAAGTACACCTTCAAAGATTTAGGAGGAAATATGTTGATTCAATTGTTTAAAACAATACTTTTATCTAGCCTTGTGCTTATGATTGCCGTTTTGCTCGTTACATTTCCAAAGCAAGCATATGAAGCCAGTCTCCTCGGATTGAGTATGTGGTGGGAAGTTGTCTTTCCTTCACTATTACCTTTTTTTATTACGGCTGAATTATTACTAAGTTTTGGTGTCGTCAAATTTTTCGGTCGCCTTTTGGAACCAATTATGCGACCCGTCTTTAATGTCCCTGGTGTAGGGAGTTTTGCTTGGTTAATGGGGATGGCTAGTGGGTATCCAACAGGAGCTAAAATATCGACAAGACTACGCGAAGAAAAAGAACTTACTCAAATTGAAGCAGAACGACTTGTCTCTTTCACAAATGCCTCAAGCCCTCTTTTTATCTTTGGGGCGATAGCTGTCGGTTTTTTTCATGATGTAAGCCTAGGTTTACTTATCGCTATTTCACACTATGCAGGAAACTTTATCGTTGGATTGTGCATGCGCTTTTATGGACGTTCTAAAGAGAAAGAAACTTTCAGTAAATCAGCTGGTAAATTTAGTTGGAAATTAGCTTTAAAAGACATGCATCAATTTCGTATAAACGATCAACGACCAATCGGGATGGTATTAGGAGACGCTATTATTCAATCAATCCAGACATTAGTTATGGTTGGGGGCTTTATCATTCTATTTTCAGTATTAACAGAGATGTTACACTTAATCCAAATTACACCATTTATTTCTGAAGTGATCGGCTTATTATTCTCTATCTTGTCATTGCCTCTTGAATTAAGTTTACCGTTTATTTCTGGTTTGTTTGAGATTACGATAGGAGTCAATCTTATCTCAAAGGTTAACATTGATTCATTATTACAAAAATTAATTATTGTTAGTTTCATACTTGGCTTTAATGGATTCTCAATACAGGCCCAAGTTGCAAGCATTCTTGCCAAAACAGATATTCGTTTTAAACCTTACTTCTTTGCTAGAATATTACACGGATTAATTGCAAGTATATTAACGATATTTTTATATCAACCACTATACTTGGCTCGAAAACAACCTTTGCCGTCAGATGTTCCTGTCATACATCCAGCAGACGATTATATTTGGTATGAATGGATCATCCAACTAAAACAGATCGGTCCTATATTCACATTAATAAGTCTCTTTGTCGCTTTATCCATCTTACTTAAGCGGGTAAGCAAACGATGAAATAGTCCTGTGTTGTATTCTCAACGCTTTCATTTGAGTTCTACACAGGACGATTGAGATTATAAAAGATTGAATTTCTTCCTAAGTGCTTTTTCAACGTCTTCTGGAACAAGTTCAGAAACAGAAGCCCCATATTGTACGACCTCTTTGACAATACTTGAGCTTAAGAAAGAATACTGGTTATTTGTCATCATAAATAATGTTTCAATTTGGTCATTTAAACGGCGATTCATAGATGTAATTTGCATCTCGTATTCAAAATCACTAACAGCACGTAAACCACGTAAAATAACTTGGGCATTTTTCTTTATAGCATAATCAATTAATAGCGCATCACTGGAATCGGCTTTTACATTTGGTAAATGTTTCGTTGTCTTCCTTATTAACTCTAGACGTTCTTCAACTGAAAATAACGGATTTTTTGATTGATTATTGAAAACAGTAACAATCACTTCATCAAAAACCCGTGCACCTCTTTCAATAATATCTAGATGACCATTTGTGATCGGATCAAAACTTCCTGGACAAATTGCTAATCTTCCCATTTATTCGTTCCCCCTTGAATAGATCGTAATACCTGATGTGTCCCCATAGTGATGCTGTTTTATTTGAAAGAGACCGTTTAGCTCTTGTGGCAGGTGTTCCTTCACATCGTGTTCACAGTATATGTAACCATCTTTTGCCAATAATTGCATGGAAGTAATCGTTTCCAATAATAAAAGATAATTCCCTTTTTTATAGGGTGGGTCTAATAAGATCAACTGAAATGTCAAATCTCTTTTATGAATCGCCTTTAATGCCCTGAATGCGTCATTCCGATATACCTCTACATGCTCAGTAACTTTCAATGCCTTTAAATTATGATTAATTGTCTGAATGGCTTTTACGTGCTTGTCCACAAATATGGCTTCATCCATTCCACGGCTTAATGCCTCGATTCCTAAAGACCCACTACCTGCAAATAGGTCTAAACAACGCCCACCATCGAAATAAGGGCCCAACATATGAAAGATTGCTTCTTTAACTTTATCTGTAGTCGGTCTTGTCATTTGACCTGGTACAGATTGAAGCCCTCTTCCTTTATATTTTCCTGCAATCACCCGCATTTAACCACCCCAAACTACATCACTCGACATTTATCCTACCACAAAGCATCATTTTTTTGCATGTCATAACCCTTTGTAATGCCTATATTTCCCTAAAATTAATGTTTAATTTTAAAAATAAATGTATATATTTTATCTTTATGTCTAAAATAACGAATGAAACAGCTACATAATATAGCTGTTTAGAACACGGAGAAGACTTACACTTCCCCATAAGTTCTCTCCGGTTTCTCCTCTCCCTTTGCCTCTTTGTTTTCTTTGAAAACAAAGAGACCTGCAGAGATTTATTCTGCAGGTTTTTTTATTTCAGAAAAACTCATTATGATGATTTATAATCATATTGTTTCGCTTTATCTGGCATAACATATTCAAATGTTGTACTAACAAACGGCTTGTAGGATCTTTCTACCTTAGATACGAATGGATACTCTAACAATCGCCGCTCAATGTCATCAATTTTATCTTGGTCAACATAGAGTACGGCATATTTCATTCGCTTAGATGCATAAAGCAAGTGGCCGTATCGCCTAATTTTCTTTAAGTTTTTTCTATGTTGAAACCATACAATTATCCCCTGGCGCTCAATTTGCTCCATCTTCATTTTTTACCTCACTTATGACATTTTCATAATCTCTATGATGCTTGACAACCACAACTACCACCGGATCCACAGCCACAAGCCCCATCTATGATCCCATCTTTTGGCACCATGATTTGTTCACTTACACTATGAGCAATGATTTCACTAATGTCATCTAGCAACTTCTGGAACTGTCTTTCGGCGACTTTGAAAGTGGCGACTTTTTCATTTAAGTCCATCTGACGTTTTTTCGCTCTAACCTTTTTCATAATATTATTATAGTCTGGATGATACCGCCCGAAACGCTGTACCTCATCATACGCCTCTTTTATATGAACAAAAGCTTGAATGAGCTCCTGTGCTTCTTGATCATGTACTAAATGGTTGTGCGCTTGTTTATACGTTCTGTACGCCTCTGATTGAAGGATCATATCGCTTATTTGGTCTGCTTTATCAAGTAATTCCATCATGTCTTGATTTACAATCATGGCATCCACCTCCACATCCCATTCTACCATAATCAAGTACACAATATTCGATTTTAATCTGCTTTTATTATTATAACCTAGTCTCTAAAAAAATTGAACATCTGATGTGGACCTGGTTGCCTTGGGGTTGGATCATGTTGACGTTTATATTGATTAATGAGTTGTTGAACGGTTGATAGGGTTTTATTTAATTGACTCACTTGTTGTTGTACTTTATCAAAGTCTATTTGATTCGTTAAGTTCATTATTTGTGTGAAAATTTCAGATTTTTTTCCTTTTGTAACTTCTTCTAATTTTGGTTGCTTAAATTTTTCCCAATATACATCATCTTCACCTAATAAAACCCATTTTTCATAGTATTCTTGCCATGAACGGCCTGTCTTTCTAATATTAGCAATCAGCCTTGGGTGTTTATTAATAAATGCTTTAAATTCTTTTACTGAGGGATCTATCTTCCAAGTACTCATATTACTCACTCCCAACAATCGCATTCTCACATCATCCTACTTTCATGATATGAATTTTGTCGGGCTTATGTGATTATACCACTACGGTTTCCCTAAAAAATTTTGCGTATAATATAATCGATAAACACCCACGCCAAGATGTGTGTATTGTTTATTTAGTAAAGCTTCACGGTGTCCTTCACTATTTAACCAGCCTGCCATTGCCGCAGGTGCATCTGGGTACTGGGCAGCTATATTTTCACCAGCAGATAAATAGAATACATCTTTTTCTTGTAGCCGTTCTTTTAAACCACTTCCATCCAAACGATAATGTGAAAAATACTGCTTGTTCTCCATATCTTTACTATGCGAATAAGCAACCTCACTTACTACACGGTCCCAAACAACATGTCCTACGCCTAATTGTTTACGGAACATATTTGTGATATCAAATATCTGCTCTTCCATCCCTTTTTCTACTTTCCGCCATTCGGCTTCTGTTAATTCTTTAACTGCTGGTAATTGACCACGATACATGATTTCATATGGGCGATGCTTTAGTAATATATCGCCCGTCAAAAGCCGGATAGCTGATAGCTTGTGTGTAAACGTATCAAAATATAATTGCATAAATATGTCATCTGTCATCTTAATTAATGGACGGGCCTCTATTTCTTCATCAGTTAAGCGCAACTGATAACTGTTTAATTTCTCTTCATACGTCACCTTATTTGAAAACGATATATCTTGTTTAATCTGTTTATACGTTTGTCCAATTTTAAGTGGTTCGATTGGAAGGTCTCCAGTTCCATAAACCGTTTTTATCTTGCCTTTCTCAACGCCGAATTGTAAATAAAAATGTTTATTTGAATAGACCCACCAATCATAACCGTAAGCGCTCAAGTCTTGACGATGGGGCTCTCCATATACCTTTTTCAATGATTCAGCATTCTTGCCAATCCAGTCAAATAATGAACCTGTATATTGTTTGTTAATTAACTTTTCTTTCGGTAAGCCCTTTAACTTAACTTCACTTTTCTTTTCTAGTATAGGAAATACTACTAAATTTTGAGACTTGGGATTAATCTCATATACATAAATGAATCCAACAATAACAAATAGCACGATTAAACCGCCTAATTTAGTGTGTCGCAATCTTCGTCACCCTTTCTATTTGATATATTATATATATGGATGAAATGAATAAGATATACTTATATTATAATGAAACTATCAATTCCAATAAATGAAGTAAATGATGCTGATCATTATTTGCCACATGAATCATACCCATATTAATTGCAAGTTATACGTTTTCATACTATGATAATTTAGTAAGGACTAAATTTGTGAGGTGAGAAAAATGAAGTTGGAAAATTTAGGTATAGAAGATTTAACAATTGACCTAAAACCGCTCGATCATGTTATGGGGAAACATGCCTTCATCCGTGCCGGTCAATGGGATTATGAGCGTGTCACATATGATTATAAAATAGGCTCACAAGAAAAAAATATTACATATTATGTCCGTATTCAAGGATATGCCATTGAAGGTGATGTTGACCGTGGGGATGCTGTCATTAAGTTGATGACACCATTACTAGGTAAGCATTACTACCCGCATGGAATTGAATATGGTGAAGAAGAAAACTTCCCAAAAAACCTTATTGAACGTGCTAACAATTTGATAAAGGAAGCAAAAGACGAACTGATTCAATATAAAAAATAACATGATTATGTTAGCATCACTAACCGACTGTTCATCGAAGTAACAGTCGGTTTTTTAGACTAAAAAAGTTAATAAAATATCTGTTCAAATATCAAAATTAATGCTATATTTTTATATATCACTATTAAGAGCAGAAAGGAGTAGACGATTCGATTGTTTCGTAAAATAACTAAACGACATTGGACATTAATCATTTTGTCCATCCTAATCATTTTAACCTTTTATTTTATCTTACCGATATCCGTTCCCCTTGTCGTCGCCTTTATAACGGCTCTTATTTTGAATCCAGCTGTACGCTTTCTGGAGAAAAGATTAAAACTTTCTCGGCAAATATCGGTTATTGTGATTTTCTTACTTTTTGTTGTATTGATTGGTGTGCTTGGGACATTTACAATCATGATATCCGTTACACAAATTGTTAATTTTGTAGAAGATGTTCCGACCTATTTTAAACAGCTTCAACTCATATATCTAGATTGGGAAACACACTTTCGGCAATATGCCCGGAATTTACCTCCTGAATTTGTTAAACAAGTCACAAGTAGTTTACAGGAAAATTTAACAGCTTTGTCAGATAAGGCTCGAAAAATATTTACAATCGATAATATTGCACAACTTGTTTCTAAAATACCACAGTATCTGATTAGTTTAATCGTTTATATTATTGCCTTGTTTTTATTTATGATCGAACTACCAATGCTAAAGATTAGAACGATGGGTTTAATGAAGGATTCAACCGCAGAAAAAGTAAGATTCATGGGCAAAAGGTTATCAGAAGTGATGCTTGGATTTCTTAAAGCCCAGTTTTTACTTAGTTTAATTATTTTTGGAGCTTCATTAATTGGCTTATTCATCATTGCTCCGGATGTGGCGATTATTATGTCGTTAATCATCTGGATTATAGACTTAATTCCAATCGTCGGATCAATTATCATCTTAGGGCCTTGGTCATTGTTTATGTTTTTAACAAATAATGTGTCGATGGGAATCCAACTCGCTATTCTGGCGATTATTTTACTTGCTATTCGTCGGATTGTAGAGCCGAAGGTCATGGGGAAACAAATTGGTCTGTCTCCACTTATTACGCTTATAGCCATGTTCTTAGGTCTAAAACTACTTGGGTTTTTAGGATTTATTCTCGGTCCACTCATTGTAATCACATATCGGTCTGCAAAAGAAGCAAATATTATCAAATGGAATATTAAAATTTAACAACATAAAAAATGTGTGGATATAAAATCCACACATTTTTTCTTTTTATGCCCCAAGGATTGCTTTGATTAAACTCGTTGTGTCTCCACCTTTGTAGAACACATATAATAGAAGATAAACCATTACTCCAGTAATAGCGGTAAAGAACCAAATAACGCTTGTTATTGGGCCAATTTTTTCGTGTTTTGGAATATTTCGTTTAAAAGCTAACACTAATGTCACAATACCAAAAACGGCACCTGTTGTCGCTAATAAAATATGGAAAAACAAGAAGATTGTATAATAGATTTTAATATCATCTGGTCCACCAAAACTTGTATTCCCAATAAAAACGGTTCTCGATAAATAAATAATAAAGAAAGCGAGCGCACTAATTGCTGCGGCTATCATTGTCTTTTTATGAGCCGCTTTCTTTCCTTTAATAATCAGCCGCCATCCAATGGCTACTAAAATAGCACTAACAATAATAAAAAATGTACTAATCGTTGGTAATACTGGCATGTTTTACTTTCTTCCCCTCTTCATAGGTTTTTTTAATGTGTTTCAGGTACATTTGTTGGTATAGGATCTGCTTTTAGTTTATCAGCAGTAAACCACGCACGGAAAATTTGTGTTAGTATGATAAAATATGTGATTTCTTGCATGATCTTCATAATAATACCACCTAGTTGTTGATCATCTAATAAGCTAAGTGGTGAAAACATTTCAGGTCCAGACAATTGTGTAGGTATGTCAGTTAATACATCACCTGGAACACATAGGCTTAAGGCCTGAATCCAAGCACCATGGGCTGTATACGCCTCGTATAATGGTACATCGGCAAAGATAATTAAAGCACATGCTGGTGTAATTAACACAGCATTACCAAATACGTAAAAAATCTTGACTAGTGGTTTTAAACGGTTAAATTCCTTAACAGGTGACATAACAGGCATAAACATAATAAATGCAGCAAACAATAAAATTAATGTACTTATTGTGTGTGCAATTAGAGATGATTTCGTAAAATCAAATACTGGTGGTATGTGATACAAAGAAAACAAACCATTAAAAAGTAAAATTGCTATTATCGGTTTCGTTAAAAGATTTAATATTGGAAAAACAACCGGCTGATAAATGATTTTTTCCCAGATCCATTTCGGTAAGCCTTTAATAACTAAAATCGGAACAGCTAAATATAGTAATGCCATCTGTGTCATATGAAATGTTAACATAATATGTGAAAGTAAATCAACTGGTGACCCTTTAACAACATACAATATAATCATTGCTATATAAAACTGAACTTGCTCGGTTACTGTTGGCTTATCAACATTCGTACCACCAATCTTATGTCGATACGGACCTGTAACAAGGTAATATACAATACTTAGAGCTAAAACAAATAAAAAGAAGTATGGGCTCCATAAAGCACGGAAACCAAATATTTGTAACTCAAGCCACATAATATCATCTCCATAGATGTGAATCGTTTCTCTTAGTATACATCATGTTTACACTATATTCATGTGTTTAATCTGACAAAATAGCGACAGTTTATATAAAAATCAAAAAGAGATCAGGCCATCTTCCTGATCTCTCTTTTAATTCGGGTGGCATTACCACCAAACAGCGGCTACTAAACCAAATACAGTCAAAAATGCTGCCCATGTACCTCCAACAATCATGACTGCGGGTAATGCATGACCTTTATCCTTCATATGCATGAAGTAAAAGAATTGGAAAGCAACTTGGATAGTCGCTAGGATAAACAGAAGAAATACCGCAAAAATTCGATCCATAATTCCACTTCCAACAATTACAAAAGCAATAATTGTCGAAATAATCATTAATGCGAAGGAAATGACATTACGTTTCATTTCTTCCTTATTTTTTTGCTTATGATAATCAGTTAATTGGTTGGTATTGGTGTTGTCTGTCATGTTTTAACCCACCTTTCCCATTAAGTATACAACGGTAAATACAAACACCCATACGACATCAATATAGTGCCAGTATAAGCTAAATGTATTGAATTTCGGTGCGTTGTATAAGTTGAGTCCTCTTCGCGCATTACGAATCATGATGACGATTAACCAAGCGATACCGAATGTAACGTGTCCACCATGGAAGCCAACTAATGTATAGAAGGCAGATCCGAATGCAGAAGAACGGAAAGTAAAACCATACTCAGTAATATAATGTGTAAACTCATAGATTTCTAATCCTAAGAAACTTATGCCTAATAGGCCAGTAATACCAAGCCATAGTTGCATTTTTTTGTAATCATGATTTTTCATATGATACATGGCATATACACTTGTTAAAGAACTTGTTAATAATAGAATTGTCATAATAAAGACGAGTTCCAGTCCGAAGAGCTCTTCGGACGAAGGACCGCCTGCTGTAGAATTTCTTAAAGCAATAAATGTCCCGAACAAACTAGCGAATAGTACGGTTTCACCGCCTAAGAAAAACCATAGACCAAGAAACTTGTTTTTACCTTCAAGGGTGGCCTTTTCAGGTGAATGCGGCAATGATTTCGGGTTAAATATATGATCATGATTCATGTTTATTCAGCCTCCCCTTTTAATTCCTCTTTCGTTATATAATGTCCTACATCATCTTGAACAGATCTAACAAGCATAGTCAATAACGCTATAGCCATTCCACCAAAGAGAGCGATATACCATAATTTATTGTCTGTTTGGTAAATAAATCCGATACCAGCAATAAAGAATCCTAAAGACATAATAAATGGTAAAATCGATCCGTTCGGCATATGAATATCTTTCAATGGATGCGCAGGAATCATCTTTCCATTACCTTCAGTTTTTTCTAACCATAGGCAGTCAAGACCACGAATTAGTGGTGTTTGTTTCCAGTTATAATGTTCTGGAGGTGAAGCCGTTGTCCACTCTAATGTACGACCATCCCATGGGTCATTTGCTGCTTTTTCACCTTTTAACCACACATAAATAGCATTAATGATAAACACGATAACACCGACTGCCATTAAGAATGCACCGATTGAACTAATTAAGTTACCAGTATCTAATCCTTGGTCTTCCAAGAATACCCAGTAACGGCGTGGCATTCCCATTAGGCCGAGGAAGTGTTGAATAAAGAATGTCATATGGAAACCGACAAAGAATGTCCAGAACGTAATTTGTCCAAGCGTTTCGTTTAACACACGGCCGAAAATTTTTGGCCACCAATAAGTTAAACCTGCGAAAATACCCATTACCGTTCCACCAACAATTGTATAGTGGAAGTGAGCAATAACGAAATACGTATCATGATACTGATAGTCAGCTGCTACTGTTGCAACCATGATACCTGTCATACCACCAATTGTAAATGATGGAATGAATCCGATACTCCATAACATAGCGGAGTTTAATTTAACACTACCGCCCCACATTGTTGCGAGCCAGTTAAAGATTTTAATACCTGTTGGAACAGCAATCGCCATTGTTGCAACAGAGAAAATAGTGTTAGCAATTGGCCCCATACCTACTGTAAACATATGGTGAGCCCAAACCATGAATCCTAAGAACGCAATTAACATTGTTGCAAAGATCATGGAAGTATAACCAAAAATACGTTTTTTAGAGAATGTAGAGAATATCTCACTAAATGCCCCGAATACAGGCAAGATTAAAATATAAACCTCAGGGTGTCCGAAAATCCAGAATAAATGCTGCCAAATAATCGTATTACCACCAAGAGCAACATCAAAGAATGCTGCACCAAACATACGGTCAAACTGTAATAAGAAAAGTCCTACTGTTAATGCCGGGAATGCAAATAAAATTAGGATACTTGTAATAAATGTTGTCCATGTGAACAACGGCATCCGCATATATGTCATTCCAGGTGCACGCATGTTAATGATTGTAACTAAGAAGTTAATTCCACTCATTAAAGTACCAGCACCTGCAAGTTGTAGACCCATAACATAGAAATCAACACCATGGCCGGGTGATGTACTTGATAATGGTGCATATGCAGTCCAACCAGCATCTGGTGCTCCACCAAAGACCCAACTTAAATTTAATAATAATCCTCCAAGGATAAATAACCATACACCTAATGCGTTTAAAAATGGAAATGCAACATCACGCGCACCAATCTGTAGTGGCATTATCGCATTCATTAAACCAAGCAATAATGGCATGGCCGCTAAGAATATCATTGTTGTACCATGCATTGTAATGACTTCGTTGTAAAATCCTGCAGAAACGAAATCATTTTCCGGTACTAATAATTGAATCCGAATAATAATCGCTTCAATACCACCGAGGATGAAGAAAAACGCCCCACCGAAAATATATAAATGAGCAATCTTCATATGATCGACAGTTGTTAAATAATCCCACAGTACAGCACCAATACTTCTTTTCTGTGCCTTCGCACTGCTTTCACTAACTGCTATACTCACAGATTAAACCTCCCTAAATCATTCTTATTGTTAATTTTATTTGCCTGCACTATCAGGCGTAACATCTGTTACTTTTAATTGCAAGAGGTACTCTGCAATCTTGTCTGCTTCATCATCATTAAGTTCTGGATACTTTCCAGTCATTAAGTTTCCTGGTTTCATTTCTTCAGGATCTTTTAACCAGTTCACCAGATTTTCTTTTGTAGTTTCTTTGTAACCAGCAATTCTTGAACGGTTACCAAAGTTTGTTAAGTTCGGTCCTACTTGTACTGGTGATGAACCAATGGCATGACATGCCATACAATTATTTTCTTCAAATAAATCTTTACCTTCTTTAGCAACGGCACTTTCTGGTTCATCTTTCTCTGGATCGTAATTTTTCATATCTGCTACCCATTGCTCATATTCTTCTTTACTTACAACGACCACTTTAAAGTCCATTAAAGAGTGACTTGGTCCACATAATTCAGCACATTTCCCCCAATATACACCTTCTTCATAAGCTTCAATATACATTGTGTTGGTGTTTTCAGGGTTGACGTCCATTTTACCGCTAATAGATGGAACCCAGAAAGAGTGGATCACGTCAGAAGAAATCATATTCAAATAAACTTTTTCACCTACTGGAACATATAAGTCCTGGCTCGTTTGAATATCTTCATCTTGATAGTTAAAATGCCACCAGTACTGATTTCCTGTAATATCAATATTTATATGATCCTTACTATCACTTGCATCAGCTAAGTCGAATGAAACAAGTGTTGTTGGGACCGCCATGATTATTACGAGAATAACCGGAATAATAGTCCAAACTGTTTCTAGTGTTTTATTTCCTTCAACTTGTTTCGGAATATAATTCTCCTGGCCTTTTTTTCTGCGGAAGCGAATTAAAACATAAGCTAAAACAATAACAACAACTAAGAATACCCCACCCATAATAACCGTCGTTAGGATAATCAGCTTCATTGATTCATCTGCCCCATATCCTTTAGGTACTAGGGCGGTTAGGTTTTCTTTTCCACAGCCTGTTAAAATGACCGCCATGAGGCCCATTAATATGAGGGCTTTGATTTTACCCATCCAAGCTTTCATTTACTATACCTCTCTTTCTTAATTTCCAAGTGAATGATCTACTCATTTAGAATGACAATTAAAAGGGGAAATCTATAGTTACGACTGCCATTGTAATGAATAGGATTGTCAAATAGTTTAGTGAATAAACAAAAATCATATTTGCCCATTTTAAATCGTTTTTCGAGAAAAATCCACCTATCCCCATGATTAGCCATCCAATATTTAGAACTGTTGCGATAATCAAGAATGCCTTACCAAGGGAAAAAAGAAGAAATGGTAACGGTAATAAACAGGCTATATATATGACAATTTGGCGTTTCGTCATATCGAAACCATAAACTGCAGGAAGCATAGGAACTTGCGCTTTTTTATATTCTTCGCTCTTTTTCATGGCAAGTGCCAGAAAATGTGGTATTTGCCAAATAAACATAATGAGAAACAGCGTTATTGGTACAATATGAAGTTCCTGATTGATTGCCGTCCACCCAATTAAAGGTGGTACAGCTCCTGAAAAACTACCCACAATTGTGTTGAGTGTGTACCTTCTCTTAGACCACATCGTATAAAGAACAACATACGTAAACCATCCAGCAAACGCCCATAATGTTGCTTCTAAACTAACAAATAGCAACAAAACATGACCAATAACAGATAAAGAAACACCAATGAGTAATGCTGATTTCAATGAGATTCTTCCTGTAACAGTTGGTCTTGTTTGGGTACGAGTCATAACGGGATCAATATCAACATCATACCAATTGTTTAAGACAGCACCTCCTGCTATGACAAATGCGGCTCCAATCATTGTTAAAATGAAATGACTCATATTGGTTGTAATCGATTGATTGGTGTAATGAAGTGCTAGCCAAAACCCGACAAAAGTCGTGATTAAATTGGAATTAACGATGCCTATTTTGATCAATGCATTAAGTTCAGCTATCCATGTTGGTTGTTTACCAATCGAAGTGGACTTGGCCCCTTCTTTGGGAGTCGTTTCTGTCTGAATCAATTTGCTCTAATCCCCCCTTCAAATCGCTAGTATAACCAAACATTTTATAAAAAGTTCCAGTGTGATGTAAGACATACTAATCTCAATCATCATTTCACCAAATAGGATAACAGAACTTTTTCTAATAGCTAGTACGCCGTTATACTACTAATACATGATTTCGATTCACATTTTGTTCATTATTGCAGCGATTGTGTCAACATTGTGAAGCCAGAGTTAAGACACAAGAATTGACGCTAAAGTCTTAATTTCATAGTGTTTCTTTATGTATTACCCCTTTTTCATGTTGTCAAATTTAGAATAGCAAAGTTCCCCTACATTATTTCTAGCAAACTCAACGCCTTTTTGCAAGTGTTTTTGCCTTTTTTCACTATGTAAATGGTGGAATGTCATGAATGTGTAACAATTTCGTGATATTAATCACTTTTTAGGGCGATTTGTTTGCTTTATCCTAATCACTAATATTATCATTGAAAACAGATTAAAATTTGTATGAGTTATTTTGTATAGTTGAAGAGAGGCATTTATATGGTAAGAACTTTAAAATGGCTATCTGTTTTAGCCAGCTCAATTATGGTATTTATATTACTCGGCGGTGCTCTTGTTACCAAGACTGAGTCTGGTGATGGATGCGGTAAAAGTTGGCCACTATGTCATGGCGAACTTATCCCATCAGAAATCACCCCAGAACTTCTAATTGAATTAAGTCATCGACTCGTTTCCGGCATCGGTGGAATAGTGATTCTAGCACTTGCCTATCTAGCCTGGAAACATCTCAGACATATTCGTGAAGTAAAATTTCTTTCTATATTATCGGTTGTTTTTCTCGTTTTACAAGGATTAATCGGAGCAGCAGCTGTTGTATGGGGGCAATCTGATTTTGTTTTAGCACTTCATTTTGGTATTTCACTTATTTCATTCGCCTCTGTTTTTTTATTAATGTTACTTATATTTGAAGTTGATAAAAAGTTAGATACATCTAGCTTAATCATTCGTAAAAAACACCGAATAGAAATATACTTGTTATCAATATACACACTGATCACCGTCTATACTGGAGCGCTGGTTCGTCATACTGAAGCGAACTTGGTTTGCCGAGATTGGCCATTTTGTTTTAATAATGCTCCACTGAATATAGCTAGTTTCAGCTTTGAACAATTTGTACAGATGGGACATCGATTAACAGCTGGTATTCTTTTAGTATGGACCATTTCATTATTTTTAAGACTCATAAAGTCTTATCGTGATAATCAGTTCATGTATTGGGGTTCCATAACGATGATTATTCTCATCGTTCTACAAGTCATTTTTGGAGCTTTGATTATTTTCACCCTATTGAACCTAGGCATTGCCCTATTACATGCATTAGTCATTTCATGTTATTTTGCATTATTGTGCTATTTTATTTTACTTGCATCACGAAGTATGTCCTTAGAAAAAAACAAATAAAAAAAATCAGGAGCAGTTCATCCGCTCCTGATTTTTTTATTTTAATTCAATTAATAAATCTCCTACAGATATAGCATCTTGTGCTTTAACATGTATTTCCTTAATGACACCTGAGAATGGGGCTTGAACAGTTGTCTCCATTTTCATCGCTTCCGTGATCATTAAATAGTCACCTTTTTCTACCTTTTGCCCTTGTTCACACATCACTTTGATTACAGTACCTGGCATCGTTGCACCGATATGATGCTCGTTTCCTGGATCTGCTTTAGGCGTTGTTGCCACAGTCGATTCTATACTTTTATCTTCTATAATAACTTCCCTTGGCTGTCCATTTAATTCGAAGTATACAACTCGTGTCCCATTCGAACGTGGTTCTGATATAGAAATAAGCTTAACAAACAAGGTCTTTCCTTTTTCAATTTCGACTTCTATTTCTTCACCTAGACGCATTCCATAGAAAAATGTTGGCGTATCAAGCGTAGACACATCACCATATTGTTGTTGGAATTTATGATAGTCCATAAATACTTTCGGGTAAAGTGCATGTGCAATTAAGTCGAAACTCGTCACTTGACGGTCCAATTGCTTAAAGAGCGTGTCCCTCATCTGTTTGAAGTCAACCGGTTCTAACAATTCCCCAGGCCGCTTTGTAATCGGCTCTTTCCCTTTTAATATAATTCGCTGTAGTTCTTGAGGGAAACCTTGGTACGGCTGACCAAGATAACCTTGGAAAAACTCGATGACCGAATCTGGAAAGTCTATTGTTTCACCTTTCTCATAGACGTCATCTTCTGTTAAATTATTTTGCACCATGAATAGTGCCATATCACCGACAACCTTCGATGACGGTGTGACCTTAACAAGGTCTCCAAACATATCATTTACACGGCGATACATCGTTTTTACTTCATTCCATCGGTCACCTAGTCCGACTGCTTTTGCTTGTTGTTGCAAATTACTATATTGACCACCTGGCATTTCATGCATGTATATTTCAGTATGTGGAGAGTTCATCCCACTTTCAAACGGCTTATAATAATCTCTTACATGATGCCAGTATTGTGACAATACTTCATATGCTTCAATATTCATATTTGGCTGTCGCTTTGAGCCACCAAGTGCGTAAACTAATGATTGCGCACTTGGTTGTGACGTTAAGCCAGCCATTGAACTACATGCGACATCTACTGCATCAACACCGGCATCTATTGCGCGTTTGTATGTTAATATCCCATTTCCGCTAGTATCATGCGTGTGTAAATGGATTGGCAAATCAACCGTTTCTTTGAGAGCTGTAATAAGCTGGTATGCCGCTTCTGGTTTTAATAAACCTGCCATATCTTTAATTCCGAGAATATGGGCACCATTAGCTTCTAATTGTTTAGCTAAATCCTTATAATAAGATAGATCATATTTACTTCTCGATGAATCAAGTATATCCCCTGTGTAACAGATTGATGCCTCAGCTATTTTTCCACTTTCCCGAACTGCTTTAATAGCAGGAACCATATTATCAACCCAGTTTAAGCTATCGAAAATACGGAAGACATCAATACCTGCATGTGCACTTTTTGATACAAATTGTTCAATTAAATTATCTGGATAGTTCTTATATCCGACGGCATTACTTGCTCGTAATAGCATTTGGAAAAGTATGTTTGGCATTTTTTTACGTAATTTCAGCAACCTTTCCCAAGGGTCTTCTTTCAAGAAACGGTAAGCTACATCGAAAGTTGCTCCACCCCACATCTCAACTGAAAATAGATTCGGTAATAACTTTGCAGTAGGTTCAGCTATATTAACTAAATCCTTCGTACGGATACGTGTTGCTAGTAACGATTGATGTGCATCGCGGAAAGTTGTATCTGTAAACAATACTTCCGACTGCTCTTTCATCCATCTGGCAACACCTTCTGGACCATGTTCATCCAATATCTGCTTCGTTCCATTTTGAAATGGAAGTGAATTAGTTTGCTTTGGTATTGGCAGCGGATCAAAATGTGGTTTTTCTTCCTTAGTCAATCCTTCAAATCCATTAACCGTTGTATCGGCAATATATGTTAACATCTTTGTTCCACGGTTTTTCCGTTTAGGAAATACAAATAGTTCTGGGCTTTCATCTACAAATGTTGTGTTATACTCTCCAGATAAAAACTTCTCATGAAGCATAACGTTCTCTAAAAATGGGATATTCGTTTTTATGCCACGAATTCGGAATTCACGTAAATTACGGACCATTTTTTGAACAGCTTGTTCAAAACTAAGCGCCCAAGTCGATACTTTAACCAAAAGTGAATCATAATAAGGAGAAATTTCGGCCCCTTGAAAACCATTTCCTGCATCCAATCGTACTCCAAATCCACCACCTGAACGATAGACATTAATTTTTCCTGTATCTGGCATAAAATTATTAAGTGGATCCTCTGTTGTTACCCGTGATTGAACGGCATAACCCCATGTTTTTATATCTTTTTGATGTGGAATATCGACAACAGAACTATGTAATGGATGTCCATCGGCAACTTTAATCTGTGTTTGAACGATATCAATCCCAGTTATCATTTCTGTTATCGTATGTTCAACTTGAACACGTG
The DNA here is from genome assembly GCF_036516575.1 of Cerasibacillus sp. Taxonomy (NCBI): domain Bacteria; kingdom Bacillati; phylum Bacillota; class Bacilli; order Caryophanales; family Bacillaceae; genus Cerasibacillus; species Cerasibacillus sp. Next base: position 49,701 of record NZ_DATBTY010000080.1, on the reverse strand, counting down.
GATTAACCTCTATAAAGTAAAATTCAGATCCTGTCACTAAAAACTCGACAGTTCCTGCATTTACATAGCCAACATGTTTCATAAGTTGGACCGACGCATCACAAATCTTATGCCGTAATGTTTCGGTAATCGATATACTAGGTGCGACCTCGACAAGTTTTTGGTGGCGACGCTGAATCGAACAATCTCGCTCATATAAATGAACGATATTACCTTCCTCGTCACCTATGATTTGCACCTCGATATGTTTCGGGTTTTCAATAAGCTTTTCGACATAAACTTCATCGTTACCAAATGCCGCTTTAGCTTCTGATTTCGCTCGTTCATAGGCTGCTTTTAAATTATTCTCATTTCGTACAATCCGCATACCGCGGCCGCCGCCACCTAAAGTTGCCTTTATAATAATTGGATAGCCATGTTCTTTTCCAAACGCTTCAACTTCTTCAACGGAATGAACAGGGCCATCACTTCCTGGAATAACGGGTATGCCTGCATGAATTGCTTGTGTTCTGGCACGCACTTTATCACCGAACATATGTAAATGTTCACTTTTTGGCCCGATAAAGACGATTCCTTCTTCTTCACAGCGTTTCGCAAACTCAATATTTTCTGATAAGAAGCCATATCCTGGATGGATTGCATCGACATCTACTTGTTTGGCAATTTCTATAATACCTTCAATATCGAGATAGGCATCGATTGGTTTTTTCCCCTCACCAATGAGATAGGCTTCATCTGCCTTATATCGATGATAGGATCCTGTATCTTCTTTTGAATAAATAGCGACCGTACGAATATTTAACTCTGCACATGCTCTAAAAATACGAATAGCAATTTCCCCACGGTTAGCGACCATAATTTTCTTTAATCGATTTAACTTGACCATTTTCTTCCCCCTCTATAAGTGACAAATTTATTATTCTGTACATGTTGAACTGGTTTACTATCGGCGGAATCTTGTTCATCTTTCTTTAATGTAGACGCAATATTATTCAATATTCCCATAGAAACCATTAAAATTAACAAAGAAGATCCTCCATAACTAACAAAAGGTAAAGTTATCCCTGTAATAGGTAAGATCCCACTGATTGAACCGAGATTAATAAACGTTTGTATACCAATCATAGAAGATATGCCTACAGCTATTAGGGCGCCAAAACTATCACGACATTTTAGTGACACATAGAGTCCACGCAACACAATAAGTGCGAGTAACCCGAGAACAAGTAATACACCTATTGTTCCGAGTTCCTCAGCAATAACAGCCATAATAAAGTCTGTATGAGCTCCAAATAAAAACCCTAATTTCTGGACACTTTGACCTAATCCCTCCCCAGTTATTCCTCCTCCACCAATTGCTAGATAAGATTGTATCAAATGGTGTCCAGCATTTTCCGGATCGGCAAATGGTTGATATGCACCTGTAAATCTGGAAATTCTTTCTTCTGTAACCATGGATGGGATAGCAGCGGCAACAACTAAAATGCTTACAAACCCAAGTAAAATAATATGTTTATAACGCATCCCCGAACTAAATATAATGGCGCAGGCAACGAGAAACGTCGTCACTGCCGAACCGATATCTGGCTGTAGCACAATTAATGCCAAAATAAACGCGGTTAGAATTAAGGGCGGAAGTACCCCTTTCCTAAAATCATCAATATAATGTTGTTTTTTCGAATATACAGAAGCTAAATACAAAATGATACCTAATTTTACAAATTCAGCAGGCTGGATCAAAACTGGACCAACCGATATCCATCTTGTTGCATTGCCTCGTGATGTTCCAAAAAGCAACACGCCTAACAACATAGCTAAAGCAATGACGACATTCCATACCATATACTTTTCATATTTCTTATAAGGAATCACTGAAAACAGGATAAATCCTACCAAACTTATAACAAACCATTGAGCTTGCTTCACTAAATAGTAAGTGCTTTCATGACCTTCTACTACCGCTGTTACCATACTAGCACTATAAATCATAATAATCCCAAAGCTAGCCAATACAATCGGTGAAAACATTAAGATATAATCATAATTCTTTAGTTTTTTAAACATGTGCATCTCTCCGACCCATTAAAACTATCATCGTGAAAGAGAAATTTTAATTAGTATAGCACATTTAATATTAGTATAACATATTAAATTGCAGATACATCAATTAAAATTTCAATTTCATTTAGGTTGAACTTATACGCTATTATACCATGATTATCAATGAAAAAAATTAAAACTAACGACTTCTTTTTTCACAATTCTATGTAAGAAAAAAGCATATACTTTATTTATTATTTTGCTAGTCTTTAGTAAAATGTTTGCAAGTGATTCAGCCATATTGATTAAAAAAAACCTTGCCCAATTCCGAAATAGGCAAAGTTTAATTAATTATCTAAGCACTTTAGTCAGATTTCTGTGCTTTCTCATGTAAAATGTTTAATTCCATTTCTAAATTATCTAACAACGCTTTCCCTTCGCTTTCCTCTATTAGATTCAGGCGAACAGCAAAGTCAATTTCTCTTGATAGTCCGAACATTTGGGTATCCAATACTTCTTCATATAATGGACACTGTGGCATCGTTAAATTATCTATTTGAACCTTTATAAGCCGCAAAATCTTCTCAGCATCCGCCTCAAGAAGGGCACGAGCTTTCTCACGATAATTTATCGTTAACTCAGGCATCACATAAATCCCCTCCATTATAACTTAGCGTTACAAACTTGTATAAAAGTAAAATTATCCCATTCGTTAATAACGAAACATAAATCATATCTTTATCTTATCGCTTGCATTGTTAAAATGCAAATGAAAATCCGTTAATTGTAATGAACGGAATAGTTGTTTCGTGATATTTAGGGAGATGTTTGTTATTCTAAATACGAGTGAAATAGAAAGGTGGAATTATAATTGATTATTCCAATTACTGGAAGTGTTACATATCCGATTACATTAGATTCATCTGTATGGATTTTTGACGATCGTAAAATTTTATTAGACGAAGCCCTTCGTGGCGTAGAACAAATGGGGGAATCAGAAGAAGAAAAACTAAAAAGAACTGTTAGAGGTTATGATAATGACTGGTATCATCATGAACATATCAAACCACCCGTAAATAAAAGTCTTTCAAAAAAGGAACGTGAAGAAGCATTAAGACATTCCTGGGTGATGCCACTCCATCATTTCATTGAATATGCTGAAGTTAAAAGAGATGCCACAGAGGCTGAGCTTGTTACTGATGACGGAAGCGTTGACATTCCATTAAGTAAGTTACAAAAATCTTATCTGCTATTTGCTGTTGACGGAAAACCTGTACCAGAAAAAGGCCCTGTTCATCTATATTATAAGGATGGGTCAAACAAAGACAATCCAATACAAGGAATTAAAAAAATCATTATTAAATAAGAGACTGAAATATTTTTCGTATAATTTAGCACCTTTCACTTAGACTAAGAACAGTCATTTCATTGTCTAAATAGGAGGGTGCGAAATGAAAATTCGCTTCATTTTACTGCTCTGTCTCATATTTCTTTCGGGGTGCCTTAATGAAGGAAATCCAAATACGTTAAGCGATGAAAACCAACGCTTTTTACAAGTCGAACAGTCAAGTAAACCGAACGAACAAAGTAAAACAAATACGGAGATTGCTAACCATCTTAGGGATGTTGCTATCCAATCACCACAAGTGGAGAATGCTACAGCTCTTGTTGTAGGACCGTATGCCGTTGTCGGTATTGATGTTGATAAAAATCTTGATCGTTCACGAGTTGGTTCAGTAAAATATACGGTGTCAGAAGCGTTAAGAAATGATCCTTATGGTAAGACCGCAGTCGTGATTGCTGATGCAGATATCAATCAGCGTTTAGTGAATATGAGAGAGAAAATAGACGAAGGATATCCGGTTCAAGGAATTATTGAAGAACTCGCCGCTATCATTGGACGTTATATGCCAGACGCACCGACACCACAACAAGAACCGTCCGAACCAGATCAAAACAAAAACATCTTACCGGAAAACGAACAGAAAGAATTAGATGACATACAAGATGAGCAATCAAACCGTGAAAAAAATCAATAAAGATAAAAAACGAGCTAGACCACTAGCTCGTTTTCATTTCAATTAGGATTTTCTTGTTTTTTATCTCGTTGGTAATGTAAGCGGAAGCGATAAATGGCTAGGACAATGGTTGTAATAATTAAGCTCTCGGTAATCGGTAATTGAAAAATACTAAACACGGTTACGACCATCATACCAATAGCTAGCAAGATATAAACAATGATATTTTTCCCTAGTGATAATTTACGAGCAAAACCGAGTTTATAGGAAATCGCACCAAATATTAAATTTAATACATATAATGTCCAATACATATGCTGATCTCCGTATGAATTCAGGATATAATCGAAAATAATACTATTCATATACATACATGTTCTCCTCTACAAAATACTCATTTAACTTCCCTCATCATAGCATTTTTTCTTCAGTATTTTAACTAAAATCTATTATTTCAATCTGCGCTTTTGCTTCTAATTAATTTTTCATATATACTAAACCAAGATATAGAGTTTCTTTTAACATAATAGAGGTGTTGAGTGGTGAAGAAGATTGATTTTCCAATGCTATTGTTAGCTATGCTTGTTATCTTCATGTTTATCGGTGCTGCCATCGGTATTTCTTTACAAAATATTTGGATGGTCATAGGATTAATATTATTAGGTTTTATGTTTATGGGAGTTGGAATCTCTATCAAACAAAAAAGAAGCAAGTGACTTGATTTTTTTAAGTCACTTTTCTTCCTTTTTTAATATAGTCAATTATTTCTTTTTGAATCGCCGGGTTACACGTTAAAATTGGATTCTTAGTTAACATATTTAATGGTTCACCATCAATCGTTGTTGTCACCCCGCCTACCTCATTGACAATAACAATACCTGCGGCAATATCCCATGGTGATAGTCTAAGGGCAAGATAACCATCCAATATCCCCTCTGCAACATAAGCAAACTCTAACGCTGCTGAACCATATGTTCTCGTACCACGAATGTTTCGGACAAATTTCTGCATTGTCTGTTCGCATACTAAATGATTTTCACATAACCAAAAATGATTCATAGCTATTATAGCCTTATCTAAAGATACGTCCTTGTCTAATTGCTTTAATGGCTGGTCATTTTTAAATGCTCCTTCTCCTCGTTTGGCGGAATATAATACATTACCTATAACATCGTAAATGAGGCCAATCTCACCAATTTGATTATGGTAAATACCAATGGATATAGCAAAGTTTTGCTTTTGATGAACAAAATTCATCGTTCCATCTATTGGGTCTATAATCCATACCGTTCCATCTAGGCGAGAAAGTTTATCACCATAACCTTCTTCACTTATTATCAAGTGATTAGGATATGTTTTTCGAATATTATTTGTCAACATTATTTCAGTGTCACGGTCAAGTTCAGTTACTAAGTCATTTGGATTCGATTTTGTAGATATTTGATGTTCTTTATACATTTTCGATCGGATATATTGTCCAGCTTCAAATATCCACTCTTTCGCTTGTGAAAATATCTCGTTTCGACCGATTGTCTCCATTCCTATCCCTCTTTTCTACTTAATAACATTATCTTATGCCGAACAACCGTATGCAACTATTTGCACGTAAACAAAAAGACTCCGCTTCAAAAAATGAAGCGGAGTCCGTTTTTCACCCTGATTGCAATCTTTGTTCAATATCAATAAGCTCTCGAGTTAGTTTTGTTAAACGTTCTTTAGCTTTAACAATCATCGTTATATCGTTTGTTTGTAAGGCATCATATAGAGTTAATAATTCATAATCAATTTCCATTCGTAGCACCCTTTCTTTTCCTTCTTCCTGACGCAATGTATCTAAAACAAATTTCATTATGATCCACATCCTTTCATTTTTATTTATTACGAAGGGAGTTATAACTCTATATGCGCCTTCATTCAATCAATATTCCGAATGTTGTTTTCTTACTAATACATATGCCAATCATTTTGTTCGATATGCGTTTAGTTTATTATATAATACCCGCTCGATCATGACACAAAACATTAAATTTTATTAAAAAAGCACATCATTAATAAAACTGATGTGCAAAGAGTTATCTCATTTATTTTTGGTTTGACATTTGCTACATTGACCGTAAAGTGTCGTGACTTTATTTGTCTCGTAGTGCTCAACAATTTTTTGGCATTCTTTGCAGATGATTGTCCCCACTTTTACCTCTCCTTTAATCATCAACATTAATCTTCCATTAGTATAACATATTATATGATTAAATTCTATTTAGTGTGTCACATTAAGATTTATTTATCACTCTGTCATTTCACTTGCAGATAATGTGGGGCTAAGATTTCATAACCTTTTTCGCGTAATCCGATGACAATATCTTCTAATGCCTCTTTTGTCCACTTGCGATCATGCATGAGTAAATTAGCACCGTTATTTAGAAATTCCGTTTCTAACATGATATGGGTCAGTTTAGCTTTTTCCATATATTCCGGTAAAAAATCATATCCGTAGGACCAGTTCATTATAATCATATTTTCCTCTGCAACAACTTGCTTAGAAAAATCAGTATTCGCCCCAAATGGTGCACGGAAAAATGTTGGTCTTTCTCCTGTAATCTCTTCTACAATATCATTAACACGTATTATTTCTTCTCTTTGCTTCTCCTCACTTATATCGGGTAAGCGAGCATGACTATACGTATGATTTCCTATAACAAATCCCATTTGATGAATTTGTTTCAAAATTTCCTTCTGTTCTTTAGTCTCTAAAAAATGTCCATTAACAAAAAATATCGCACCTGCATTTTGTTCTTTTAACATATAGGCCATTTCTAAAGCATATTGGTCTGGTGCATCATCAATCGTTAACAACACGACTCGTTCGTTTGCCTTTTCATTTAAAGGTCGGATATACCAATTATGTTCATCAACACGGTGTGTGGCTTGAACGTCATCCTCATTATCTCGTTCAACGTATTTATTTTTCTCTTCTTGATTCTGTTTAGTTTGTTTAGGTTGCTGTTCAGTTGATAAATCACTATGTTTAACAGATTCATGTTTTTCATTTAAATTCGTTTCTGATTGACAACCGATTAATAATAGACATAAATAAATATAAGAAATTAGTTTTTTCAAAAAATCATCCTTTTATTTTTCCATTAAAATCAATTGTTTCGAAAAGCTTATGTATAAGGTTAGTATTGATTAATATGGACAGATATTAAATCTTCATCTACGAAAAACAGTCATCACAATGCTTCCTCTCATCTGGATAATTATCTATAAAATTACGGAAAGCTTTATCCGGATTTGAATGATTAAATTTCTTCAGGAACTCATCATATGTACCAACAAAATTTATCTTTCCTTTATGAAGTAGATGAATCTTACAATTCATTTCACTTAAATCATGCAAAACATGTGTCGACATGATAACTACTTTATCTTTATTTTTACTTAGATCAATAATGCCGTCCAATATATCAGCTTTAGAATGCGGGTCAACACCTGACGTTGGCTCATCAAATAAATAAATTTTTCTCTCCAATTTCATCGCTAATGTAAACGTTAGCCATCTTCTTTCACCAACAGACATATCACCATAATATGTATTAGACAAGTATTCTATTTTTTTCTTAAACTTTCCATCAAATAAATCGTAATTATTGTCATTCGTTTTTGGTTGATATCGATAATCACCTTTTAGAAATAATCTTATTAAATCCTTTCCTTTTAGACCAAGAGGAAAAAGCATTCCTTGAGTCATATACATGGTATCTTTAGTATTTACCCCCTGAACAACGCCTTTATCTACTTTTTTTAATAATATTCCCGATATAATATCAAATAACGTTGTCTTTCCTGATCCATTCACCCCCAGTAAAACGTTTACTACTCCAGGTTTAAATGTAGTGGATATATTTTCGAGAACATCCCCCCTTGTCTCATTGTATTTAAAATATAAATTATCTAATTTGATCATACAGCTACGCTCCTTTTAGTTTTTTCTAGGAATGATTGACATATTTTTTAAGGAGAAAAAACCTATGATTAAATAGATTAAAGTTGTTAAAACATTAATGATTACGATTTCAAAACTGAAATCACTTAACATGTTTAAAATATTCGATAAGTACACAACGGGATTTAAGCTGTACATAAAATATAAAAAATATGAATATGTTTCTAGTCCGAAATTTGCCAAATACAAAAATAAAATTAGTAATATCGTACCTATAGGTGCTATATTATTTGCGTTTACAGGGATGATTACCATCCATAACATTGAAAAGCATATTGGTATGAATGCAATTAGCATAGTCAATAAGCCTTTTAGAAATAGCTGAGAGAAATCAATTTTATATACAACGGATACGATTAAATTAAACACTGTCGTAAGTACAACAATATATAATAGTTGAGATAGCACTTTACCAAATATAATGACATGCTTATTACCGCTTAGAAATGTAAAGCTTTTTAGAAATCCTGAATCCCGATATTGAATGATAGCTAACAAGACACCGCTTAGCACGGTTGTTAACAGCATGAAACCCCAATAAATATGAATAAAATTTTGTACCTCTATACCCATTTTATTATTTGTGAATGCATTGAAACGAATTAAGAAAAACAAGATGGGGAGTGTTAAAAACCAAAAAAAACCTATTTTGTTGTATAAGTTTTGTTTGTTAAATATGTATACGTACTGCATGAGCTGCCTCATTAAATCACCTTATCATTCTACTAAGTTTTGTACATATGGTGATATCGTATCAAATATATTCATAACAGGCAATAAAATTCAGAAATATCACGATAATATAAATGGATATAAAAAAACAGAGAGCCGTTATGACCCTCTGTTTATGATTGATTATAACATATGTGTTGGTTTGCCGATTGCGATATCTGCAGCTTCCATTGCCATTTCACCTAATGTTGGATGCGCATGGATCGTAAGTGCAATATCTTCTGCTGTCATTCCTGCTTCAACAGCTAATCCGAGTTCAGCAATCATATCACTTGCGTTAGGACCTGCGATTTGTGCACCAATAACGAGACCGTCTTCTTTTCTTGTAACAAGTTTTAAGAAGCCATCTGTACTATTCATCGATAACGCTCGACCATTAGCTGCAAACGGGAACTTAGATGCTTTTGCATCAATTCCAGCTTCTTTTGCTTCTTTTTCAGTGTAACCTACGCTAGCTAACTCAGGTTCTGAGAATACAACTGCTGGCATTGCTAAATAATCAATAGCAGATTTTTCACCACTAATCGCTTCAGCAGCAACTTTACCTTCATAAGAAGCTTTATGTGCAAGTGGTGGGCCTGCAACAATGTCTCCAATCGCAAAAATATTACTTACATTTGTACGACATTGTTTATCGATTTTAATGAGTCCACGTTCATCTAATTCAATACCAACTTGTTCAAGACCAAGTTCATCTGTGTTAGGACGACGACCAACTGTGACAAGAACGTAATCAGCTTCGACAGTTTCTTCGTTACCTTTTACTTCATATGTTACTTTAACGCCATCTTTTGTTTCTTCAACGCCTTTTGCCATTGCTTCAGTAATAATTGAAGCACCTTTTTTCATCAGGTTTTTCTTCACAAGTTGGCTCATTTGTTTCTCGAAACCACCAAGGATATTCTTTGTACCTTCTAAGATGATAACTTCTGTACCAAAGTTAGCATAGGCAGATCCTAATTCAGTACCAATATATCCTCCACCAATAACGACCATTTTCTTAGGTAATTCCTTCAGTGCTAATGCTCCTGTAGAATCAAGAACACGTTCAGAAAATTTAAAGCCTGGAATTTCAATTGGTCTAGAACCAGTTGCAATAATACAGTTGTTAAATTTGTATGTTTGTGAGTTCTTATCATCCATGACTTTAACCGTTTTGTCATCGACAAAGTAGACTTCACCTTTAACAATATCCACTTTATTTCCTTTTAAAAGACCTTGTACACCGGAAGTCAATCGGTTAACAATATTACCCTTCCATTCTTGTACTTTAGAGAAATCTACAGAAACTTTTTCAGTTGTTATCCCTAACTCACTATTTCCTTGAGCTTGTTGGGCCGTATGACCAGCTTGAATCAATGCTTTAGATGGAATGCATCCTACATTTAAGCATGCTCCACCTAGGGCACCCTTCTCTACAATCGTCACTTTTTGTCCCATTTGCGCTGCACGGATAGCCGCTACATAACCACCAGGACCCGCCCCAACGACCAATGTGTCTACTTCAATTGGAAAATCCCCTACTACCATAAATCTACGCCTCCATCATTATTAGTTGTGGATCGTTTAATAAACGTTTGATTTGATTTAGAGCCAATTGAGCTGTCGCACCATCCACAATACGATGATCAAAGCTCAATGATAATGCAAGTACTGGAGCAATGACTATCTCTCCATTACGTACAATCGGCTTTTCTTGAATACGCCCAATACCTAAAATGGCTGCTTCAGGATAATTTAAGACAGGTGTAAACCATTGGCCACCTGCAGATCCGATATTCGTAATTGTACTTGAGGCTCCCTTCATCTCCTCAGATGTCATTTTACCACTTCGTGCCTTTTCTGCCAATTCATTTATCTCTTTTGATATATCAAAGATTGATTTACGGTCAGCATCTTTTACAACAGGAACGAGTAAACCACGATCAGTATCAGCTGCTATACCGACATTATAGTAATGTTTATAAACAATTTCTTCCGTTTCATCATCAATAGCTGCATTTAAGACTGGGAACTTCTTAAGTGCGGAAACGAGTGCTTTCACGACATACGGTAAGTATGTTAGTTTAATCCCTTGTTCACTAGCAACTTCTTTAAACTTACGACGATGAGCAACTAATTCTGTCACATCGATATCATCCATTAAAGTAACATGTGGTGCCTTTGTTTTCGATTCTACCATTGCTTGTGCAATCGCACGACGAATACCGCTCATTTTTTCACGTGTTTCTTCATATTGTCCCGCTGCTACAATCGGTGACTCTTCCGTCACTTTAGTTGTCTCTGTTTGTTCAGTTGATTCAACTTCTGTCGGTTGTTCACCACTCATAAAACGATCAATATCTTCTTTTAATATACGTCCGTTTTTCCCTGTTCCAGTAACTTGGCGAATATCTACATCTCGATCTCGGGCATATTTACGGACTGATGGCATCGCTATGACCAGTTTCGTTTCTTCTGTTTCATCTTCGACTTCTTTGTTATTAGTCACCTTCGTTTCTTTCTCAATAGTAGGTGCTTCTGGTTCAGGTTCTACTACATCCTCTGTAGGTTCCGCTATATCTTCATATCCTTCTGCATCAATGGAAATAAGTGTGTCACCAACGATTGCGACACTGCCTTCATCAACGTGAATTTTTAAAACCGTTCCTTCAACAGGAGAAGGAATCTCAACGACCGCCTTATCATTTTGCACTTCACATAAGACATCGTCTTCTTTAATTTCTTCGCCTTCTTTAACAAACCATTTTACAATTTCACCTTCATGAATACCTTCGCCAATATCTGGAAGCTTAAATTCAAATGCCAATAGACTCGACCTCCTACTCCGATTTTTAATAGTTTAGTACATATTTAACTTTTTCAATAATATCTTTATCGTCCGGCAACCATAAGTGCTCTGCTTCTGCAAAAGGATAAACCGTGTCTGGTGCTGCTACACGCATGACAGGTGCTTCAAGATGTAAGATTGCTCTTTCTTGAATTTCTGCTACGACATTAGCCGCAATACCCGCTTGGCGCTGAGCTTCTTGAACAACAATGACACGATTTGTCTTTTTAACTGATTCAACAATTGTTTCATAATCAATTGGTGAAACAGTGCGCAAATCAATGACTTCAGCATTAATTTTTTCTTTTTCTAGTTGTTCCGCCGCTTTTAATGCAGAGTGAACCATTGCACCATATGCAATAATAGTTACATCTTTTCCTTTTCGCTTAACATCCGCCTTACCTAATTCGATTGTATACTCACCTTCTGGAACTTCTTCACGGAATGAGCGATATAACTTCATATGCTCTAAGAAAACGACTGGATCGTTATCACGAATAGACGAAATCAATAATCCTTTTGCATCATATGGAGTTGAAGGAATGACGACTTTTACGCCAGGCTGTTGAGCAATTAATCCTTCTAATGAATCAGCATGTAACTCTGGTGTATTAACCCCTCCACCAAATGGTGAGCGAATCGTAATCGGCGCATGTTCCGTATTACCAGAACGGAATCTCATACGAGCCATTTGCCCGTTAATTGAATCCATAGTCTCATAAACGAAACCGAAGAACTGAATTTCTGGCACAGGGCGGAATCCTTCTAAGGCTAAACCAATTGCCAACCCATTAATTGCAGACTCCGCTAAAGGTGTATCAAATACACGTTTTTCGCCAAACTCAGCTTGTAATCCGTCTGTTGCCCGGAATACACCACCGTTTTTACCGACATCTTCCCCAAACACTAATACATTTTCATCATTTTTTAATTCGATTCGTAATGCATCAGTGATTGCTTGTATCATAGTCATTTGTGCCATCGTTTATTTCGACTCCTTTGCCTTATATTCTTCCATTTGCTCTTGTAAATTTAGTGGAAGTTCTTCAAACATATTCCCAATAAAATCAGTAACTTTCTGCTTTGGATATTGGTCTGCCTTTTTAATAGCTTCACGAATATCTTCTTTTGCTTGTTCAATGACTTGATCTTCTTCCTCTTGAGACCAAAGTCCCTTTTCTTCTAAAAAGATTCTAAAACGAACAAGCGGGTCCTTCTTTTCCCATTCGGTATCTAAATCGGATGTACGATATCGCGTTGGGTCGTCACCAGCCATTGTGTGTGGACCGTAACGGTAAGTAATTGTCTCAATTAGCGTTGGTCCTTCACCTTTTATAGCCCGTTCACGAGCATGCTTTGTAACGGCATATACAGCCAATGGGTCCATTCCATCTACTTGGATTCCTTCAATACCGGCAGCGACTGCTTTTTGTGCAAGTGTTTTAGCTTTGGTTTGCATTTCTCTCGGAACTGATATAGCAAAGCCGTTATTTTGAACGATAAAAATACAATTTGCATCATATACCCCTGCAAAGTTAATCCCTTCATAGAAATCACCTTGGGAAGTTCCACCATCACCCGTGTATGTGACAGCAACAGCGTCTTTTCCACGTAGTCTCATTCCAAGCCCGACTCCTGCCGCTTGAATATATTGGGCACCGATAATAATTTGCGGGCTTAATGCACGGACCCCTTCAGGCATTTGATTACCATGATAATGACCTCTAGAAAATAGAAATGCTTGGTATAAAGGAAGACCATGCCAAATTAATTGTGGTACATCCCGATATGCTGGTAATAGAAAGTCTCCTTTTTCCATTGCAAAGTGACTGGCAATTTGCGATGCTTCTTGTCCAGCTGTCGGAGCATAAAACCCTAAACGTCCTTGGCGGTTTAAGGCGATTGAGCGTTGATCTAGTATACGTGTGTAAACCATTCGACGCATCAATTCTCTTAACTCCTCATCCGATAGATCAGGCATATCATCCTTTTCAACTACTTTTCCTTCTTCATTCAGAATTTGAAACATTTCAAACTTTTTTTCTACTTTGTTTAGTACATGTTTCACTACCTTCACCTCTTCCTTTCCTAAGGGTTTTTATTTAGTTTACCCTAAAATTCAATCTGTACTTCTACAGTTTGGGTAATAAATGAACTGTTACATATACAAACTTACATTTAATAGTACAACTTTCTAATTCTAATTCTACCTTATGAATCGGATTCTGGTCAACTACTTTGTAACCTGCTTCATAATATAACCAACGACTTTAGTACATATTATACTTGTATTATACGTATACACTCATCCTGTTATAGTCTCTATGTAAACTGTACTATCAATTATTCTTAAACTAACAATGCCAAAAAACGAGCCAAGAATACAATAATAAGGTTCCAATCATCGGACTTTGATAATTGGAACCTTTTTTGTTGGTCGATTTTCGTTATATGTTGTTGGAGTTTGTTTATGGTGATGAACATTCTCAAGTTTACCACTATGAACGCAAAACCTAATTTATTTTCCTACTTTCTATTTGACTCTTACTGTCATTCGAGCGAAACGCAAAATAGCCTTTAAGAACCCGGAGAACCTACAGGAAGTGGTTTTTCGAAGAGGATTAAGCCATACCCGTGGAAAACGGCCACCTGTAGTACACGTAACAAAGTTGTTAGCTCGATCTATCGTTCGCAGTCCGAGAATGCTATTCATCGTGAAATTGATTCATTTTCTTTTTACATTCACTGGTTGTTTTGTCCTAGCCACTTCGCTTAATCCTATTCGTCGTATGCCACATCCAAATCTGCTTTCTCATAAAATTTACGTTTCAAGTCATTATATTCCTCAGTTTTTTTATTGAATGTATTATTTATCTCAATAATCGTTTCATAATGTTCATTTAACAACTCGATATGTTTAGATAACTGTTCTTGTGTTGAATCTTCGTCAGCTAACATGTTATATAGTTCTTTTTCCAAGTCCAAAGTATCTTTATATGTTTGAAAAATGTCGTCATATGCATCGTAACGTTCAATCATTTTATCGTATAGCTGATTGAGAGAATGCTCTATTTCTTCATCAGTTACGTCATCTTTAAGTGCCTTTACTTTTATAAATTCCTCTTTTGCTGTTTGAAGACTCTCGTTTTCTAATTTGATTAGCTCTAAACGCTTTTCAATTAGTTCATTGGCCTCATTAGAAAGCTTTTTTATTTCATCTAATTGTTCCGAAGATAGATCGATAATCTTGTCGTATATATCTTGCTCTTTTTTTTCTAGTTTTATTAATTCTTTTTGGTTCTTTGAAAACTCTTGCTCTAAAGAAACGGTTTCTTCCAAATGGCCATATATTTTCTCTTGTACTGATTCACCACATGCAGAAAGCATGAAAATTAAACCAACTAGGAGAATAAGATAATACATATTTCTAGTCATTTGCTCTCCCCTTTCACAAATAGTTTCAACATTATTTGTTCCAAGTATATCATAAGAAACATATGATGTAATATTAGTTATTATGACATGAACCGTGTTTAATCATATCATTTATGTTAAACTATTAACTAGTATTTATTTTTGTAGAAAAAGATTGCTAAACATATAGTGGAGTGACGATTTATGATTACGATGAAAGATATTGTACGAGAAGGTCATCCTGCTTTAAGAAAAAAATCTAAAGAAGTAGTCATGCCACCTTCAGAAGAAGAAGTTAAAACATTAAAGAAAATGCTTGAGTTCTTAAAGAATAGCCAAGATGATGAACTATGCGAGAAATATAAATTAAGACCAGGTGTTGGCTTAGCGGCCCCGCAACTTGGTATCACAAAACGAATGATAGCTGTTCATTTTGAAGATTTTAATGGTAAAAAGTACAGCTATGGTTTATTTAATCCAAAGATTATTAGTCATTCAGTTGAACAAGCTTATTTAGCGGCTGGTGAAGGCTGCTTATCAGTAGATCGCCCGATTGAAGGTTATGTCCCGAGGTATGCACGCATTACCGTAAAAGCGACTGATATCGAAGGAAATGAAATTAAACTCCGATTAAAAGATTATGCAGCGATTGTGATGCAACATGAAATTGATCATTTAAATGGAGTTATGTTCTATGACCATATTAATGAGGATAATCCTTTCCATGCTCCTTCTAACGCAAGGGCAATTGAGTAGTTTTATAAAAATCGCTTCACTCAACCGGTGAGGCGATTTTTTAGTTTTCAATCATGTATAAGTTTATTATGTAGGCAAAGCATATAATAAAACGAAGCTTTTTGGATATAATTTTAACAAGCAAAAGTCAATCTACATAATCTTTTTGCATACTATAGAGTAAAGCGTTTTAAATTAGTTCGAGTATAACCCTTTTCTTATTTCAAAAAGGATACTATAATAAAATTAAGTAGGAAAGGATCGGTTGAACGTCAAGTGCTTTTCTTAAACAATGGAAAGGAGATGCCCGATTATGTTGAAACGTCTAAGAGAAAAGCTAAAAAAACGTTTAAAAGACTTACTGGGCAGAGGACGTGTACCAACAACATATAAAAATAACAATGGCCAATCATCGTAACGTACTTGCCATTCATCGGACTATATTAAGCGAACCAACATGAATTCAATAAAATCCTAATTACTAATATACGGAAACAATACGGATATCATACGGAAAACAGAATTTAAAATAGTTATCGAGCGTTTGATGACTATCATTTCACTCGAATCTTTTTTGGATTTCAATTTAATCATGGAAAATAATGGAATAAATGACTAGGAGCGATAAGTAAAATGATTTTTAAAGTATTATTTCAAGAACATCCTGACGAAGTACCGACTCGCGAACGAACTAAAAGTGTTTATTTAGAAGCAGATTCTATTCGAGACGTACGTCAGAAATTACAAGATAAGCGTATCAATATTGAATATATCCAGCCCTTAACCGAAGCACACTTAGCCTATGACCAGCAATCTGAAGACTATCAATTGGAGAATGTTTAAATAAATGAAATTCGTAAAAAATGATCAAACAGCAGTTTTTGCACTGGGCGGGCTAGGAGAAATAGGAAAAAACACATACGGGATACAATTTCAAGATGAAATTATTTTAGTCGATGCAGGAATTAAGTTCCCTGAAGATGAACTTCTTGGAATCGATTATGTTATCCCCGACTATACGTATATTATTCAAAACCAAGATAAAATTAAGGGTTTATTCATCACGCACGGACATGAGGACCATATCGGTGGGATTCCTTATTTACTACGCGAAGTAAATATCCCGATTTATGCAGGTCATCTTGCAATGGGGCTCATAAAAAACAAACTAGAGGAACATGGTTTATTACGTCAGGCCAAACTGACAACGATTCACGAACACGATATGATTAAATTCCGTAAAACATCTGTTACATTTTTCCGTACAACACACAGTATTCCAGATTCCTATGGGATTGTAGTTAAAACACCACCTGGAAATATTGTTCACACTGGGGATTTTAAATTCGACTTTACACCTGTTGGAGAACCGGCTAATTTAGCGAAAATGGCACAAATTGGAAGTGAAGGTGTACTTTGTCTACTTTCAGATAGTACAAACAGTGAGGTACCTGGGTTTACGATGTCTGAAAGAGTGGTTGGCGAAACGATCCATGATATTTTTAGTCGTGTAGAAGACCGAATCATCTTTGCTACCTTTGCGTCAAACACCTATCGATTACAGCAAGTCGTTTCAGCAGCAGTAAAGAACAAACGAAAAATTGCTGTCTTTGGTAGAAGTATGGAAGCGGCGATAAATCTAGGACAAGAACTAGGTTATATCCAAGCGCCAAAAAACACATTTATTGAAGGAAACCAAATTAATAAACTCCCAGCACATAAAGTAACCATCTTATGTACTGGTTCTCAAGGTGAACCGATGGCAGCTTTATCACGTATTGCTAATGGTACACATAAACAAATTAAAATTATTCCAGGTGATACGGTTATTTTCTCATCATCACCTATTCCAGGAAATACGATTAGTATTAACCGTATTATTGACAATCTATATCGTGCGGGAGCAGATGTCATCCATCATAAAGTGAGTGATATTCATACATCTGGACATGGTAGCCAAGAAGAATTGAAATTAATGCTTCGTCTCATGAGACCAAAATTCTTCATGCCCATCCACGGCGAATACCGTATGTTGAAAGAACATACTAAATTAGCAGAAAGCTGTGGTGTTAATCCGGAAAACACATTTATAATGGATAATGGAGAAGTATTAGGAATTGGTAAAGACACTGCAAAAGTTGTTGGAAAAATCCCGGCCGACTCTATTTACGTCGACGGTAAAGGAGTTGGGGATATTGGTAATATCGTACTTCGAGATCGTAGAATCCTCTCTGAAGAAGGATTGGTTATTGTCGTTGTGAGCATCAATATGAAGGACTTTAAAATAGCCTCTGGTCCAGATATTATTTCGCGTGGATTTGTTTATATGCGTGAATCTGAGGATTTAATTAACCAGGCCCAACAACTTGTTGAAGAACATTTACAAAAGATCATGAAACGACGCACAACGAAATGGTCAGAAATTAAAAATGAAATTACCGATACCATTGCACCATTTTTATTTAAGAAAACAAAAAGAAAACCAATGATCTTACCAATTATCATGGAAGTCTAATTAAAAAGGAGAGCTTGTCTAAGCTCTCCTTTTTTTAATCGTCTTCAATGACAAGTTCTTTTTCAAATCGGGAAATATCCCTATCCGAACCAATAACAATTAATACATCGTGTTCTTGTAAAATTTCATCTGCCCGGGGTGAAACATTAATGTCACTCCCCTGCCGGATGGCGACAACGTTACAACCATAATTAGCGCGAATATCTAAGTCAACTAATGATTTCCCAATCATTTTATCACTCGCTTTTACTTCTACAATACTATGGTCTTCTGACAGTTCCAGGTAATCTAGAATATTATTCGATATGATGCTATGGGCAATCCGTTTTCCCATATCACGTTCTGGATGAACGACATGGTGGGCACCAATTTTATTGACTATTTTCGCATGATAATCATTATTCGCCTTAACAGTAATTTTGTTAACACCGAGTTCAGATAAAATCACTGTTGTTAAAATACTCGCTTGAATATTATCGCCGATTGCAACAATAACGTGATCAAAATTCGTAATACCTAGTTCCTTTAATGTCGCTTCATCGGTTGAATCTGCTATAACCGCATGTGAGGCGATATTTTTAAATTCATTCACCTTATCCTCACTAATATCAATTGCCAATACATTCATACCTTCTTTGCTTAATTCATAGCAGATACTTCCACCGAATCTTCCTAAGCCGATAACGGCAAACTCTCTTTTCATACAAGTTCCTCCACATTGAACGTACTATCTACTTTGTTAGTGTAACATACTGTACGAAAATGCGTCATTCATTTCACTAATATCACAGGGATATTCAACGATCATGCTTCCAACATATCAAATTGTGATTTTACCAATCGAAAGTATTCCCCGCGTTGATCCATTAATTCTTGATGATTACCACTTTCTAAAATATGACCATTTTCTAACACAAAAATATGATCTGCTTCACGAATCGTTGACAAACGGTGAGCAATAATAATCGCTGTTCTCCCTTTTAACAATCGTCTTAGAGCATTTTGAATCTTAACTTCTGTTTCCGTATCAATGCTGGCAGTTGCTTCGTCTAAAATAAGAATCGTCGGATTAGCTAATAAAGCACGTGCGAATGATAATAACTGCCGCTCTCCTGCTGATAATATACTTCCTCTTTCTTCCACTTCAGTATCATATCCGTGCGGTAACCGTTGTATAAATTCATCTGCTCCAACAACTTTGGCCGCCTCAATAACTTCATCATCAGTAGCAGTAGGTCTGCCGAAACGGATATTCTCCATGATTGAACCTGAGAAAATAAATGTTTCCTGTAAAACAACACTTATATGAGAACGCATTAATCTTAAATCGGTATCACGTAAATCATGACCATCAATTTTAACTGAACCTTTCGTCGGATCATAAAACCGACTAATAAGGTTAGCAATCGTAGACTTTCCACTCCCTGTATGACCTACCAAAGCAACGGTTTCTCCTGCTTTAATGTCTAATGATATATCATGTAACGCAACCCGTTCGTCATCATAGGAAAACTGCACATGATCAAATGTAATATGACCAGCCATTTTATCAAATTTATAAGCATTTTTCTTATTTCGAATGATTGGTTGCTCATCTAAGTATTCAAAAATACGTTCCGATGATGCCATAGCCATTAATAGCTGATTGTACATTTGACCGAGACGTGAAATTGGCTCCCAAAACATCCCTAAGAAAAATGCGAATGAGACAAACGTTCCAATAAAAATCTCCTGCTGCAAGATTAAATGTGCCCCATAAGTAATTAATATAACCGTTCCAATCGCATTACTTAATTCAACAAGTGGTCTAAATTTAGCACTTTTCTTTGTCGCCGTTCGCCAACTATTAAAATTATCCGTATTGACTTTTTCGAAATACGCCGTGTTTTCATTTTCTTGAGCAAAAGCTTGCGTTATTCGAATCCCTTGAATACTTTCATTCAAATGGGAGTTCATCCTAGATTGTTGGATTCTTACATGTTGCCATGATCTACGAATGTCTCGCCTTAATCTTGTTGAAATATAAAACATAAGCGGTAAAACAATCATAATTGCGAGAGCAAGTTTAGGGCTTAACGAAAACAATATAATAATGATCCCAGCTAATGTAATGATATCCATCAACAAATTAATGATCCCGTTTGTAAACACATCTTGCAATGAGTTCGTATCGTTCATAATTCGGACTAAAATCGAACCTGCTGATCTAGAATCAAAGAATCGATGTGATAACCGTTGCACATGTGTAAACAGGTGCTTTCTCAAATCATAAATAACATTTTGCCCTAATAAGTTAACCCATTTAATTCGGTATATATTTGCTACAAAATTAATTAGATACAAAATCGCAATTGTTAGCACTAAATACATTAAAAGAGTTGTATCCTTCTTTTCAACAATAACAATATCAATGGCTACTTTACCTATTAGAATTGGTACCGCTAACCGAATGGCTGTAGATAGGAGCATCATTATAAATGCTCCGGGTAAATACGTTTTCGTATATGGTTTAACATAAGTCAAGAGTCGCCAAACCTGTTTCCAATTAAACGGCTTTTCAATGATTTGCTCAGTTGAATAATGAAACCTTGTCAAATGTCGGTTTTTATTTTGTTTAACTTGCGTCATTATTTCCCCTCCTATCTACTGATTCATAATTTCCTGAATAGCGTGTTGATCTTGATATTGAATATCGTAAATTCGTCTATAAGGTCCTTCATTATTTAACAATTCTTCATGGGTTCCCCGCTCAACAATACGCCCCTCTTCCAGGACTAGTATTTCATCCGCATGTTTTAAAGAAGAAATACGATGGGCGATAATAAATGTCGTCCGGTCTTTCATAACATGTTTTAATGCTTTTTGAATTCTAAATTCAGTTTCCATATCAACGGCAGATGTCGCGTCATCAAGAACAAGAATACTTGGATTAACACATAGTGCTCTCGCTATAGCAATGCGTTGTTTTTGACCGCCAGATAGCCCCATGCCTCGTTCTCCAAGTAACGTATCATACCCTTGAGGTAGCTTCATAATGAAATCATGAGCTTCAGCATATTTTGCTGCTTGAACAATCTGTTGCTCGGATACATCGGGACGACCATATGCAATATTGTCACGAATCGATGTAGAGAATAAAAATGTTTCTTGCAACACAAAACCGATATGTCGCCGCAATGTTTTTAGTCTATAGTCAAAAATAGGACGACCATCAATAAGGACGTCTCCCTGATCTTGTTCATAAAACCGTGCAATAAGTTGTGTAATGGTTGACTTTCCCGAACCTGTTGCACCAATTAAACCAATCACTTTACCAGCAGGTGCATCAAAATTAATATCTTTTATAGCATAACTATCTTCATTTGTATAGTCTAATGACACATTTTTAAATGTGACATCACCTTTTATTGGTATATCAACTGCATTCTTTTTTTCAACGATATCTTCTGCCGCATCTAATATTTCACTCAACCGTTCACCAGAGGCTTTTGCCTGAGAGAATAAGTTAACAACAAAGCCAAGGTTCATAATTGGCCCCATAATATACCAAACCAAGCTAAAAAACGCGACTAAAGCCCCTAACTCTAGACGGTTATCAATAACTAAATAACCACCGAAAGCTAACAATAAAACAGCACTAACATTCCCGATGAACTCCATTAAGGGGAAAAATCGTGCCCAAATATTAGAGGTTTTGAGATAATTGTCTTTATAATTTGCGTTACTCGTAGAGAATCGATCGATTTCATATCCTTCTTTAGAAAGTGACTTTACCGTATTCATCCCTGTTATATTTTCTTGTACACGCGTATTTAATTTTCCAAAAGATCGTCGCAATCCTCGAAATGCTGGATGAACCCTTTTATCAAAACGATAAACGACAAAAACAAGAAAAGGCATAGCTGCCATCGTAACAAGTGTTAAAGGGATTGAATAGTAAAACATAAGAGCGAGACTCATTATCATTAGCAAAATTGTACGAATTAATTCGGCCATACCAAATGAAAGGAAGAAACGAAAACCTTCTACATCTGCTGTTAAACGCGACATGAGATCACCAGTTTTTGCATTATCATAATATTTAAATGACAATACTTGTAATTTAATATATAAGGCGTTTCTCATATCATACACAGCCGTTATTCCAAATAAGTCTCCTAAATATTGTTGATAATATGTTGCAATTCCTTTAATTAACTGTAATACAAAGAAAACTAGAGCGATATATGGAATAACATGATATTTATTTTTTGCCACGACTTCGTCAATTGTTAACTGTAAAATGATTGGATATACGAGCGTAATAGATGTAACAAAAAACAAAAAAAATAAAGACCAAAAGAAATATTTCTTGTAAGGCCAATAGAATGACTTTAGCTTTTTAAATGTAACCAATATAGTCCCTCCCCTATTGAAAACGATGCCCTAAACTTTTTTATTATAAACTCTTCATTATTACAAGTTTCTGAATTATAACACCATACTATGTATTGAAATCGTTTCACCATTCTTTCTCTTTTAAATAATAACGCGTCTTTCAATATTATAATACTTTTTGTTTTAAATAAAGTCTTTTGATAAATTTTTTATGAAAAATAAACAGACTGAGACAAATCACCAGTGAAGTAAAAAGAAGTTAGGTAGTCCATCTTGAATGATGGAATCATCTAACTTCTTTGCTAGTTATGTCCCAGGCTCAATAAGAATTTATTCCTATTATTCTTTTATTCCTAACACACGGTTTACACGTTTTCTTAACATTTTCATACCACCGCCACCTGCTTGAAAATGACGTAGTTGACCGTCTTTATCAAACACATAGTAAGCAGGCACATACTGATTCTCAAATGCGTCGGTTAACGCATGATCATTATCAACGAAGATCGGTTGCGTTATATCATACTCTTCCGCCACCGCCTTTACTTGATCGATATCTAAGTCTTTCTCAGAACGTGGCATGTGGACAGCGATAACGTTAAGATCATTCTTATATTCATCACGGAATTCATTGACATTTGGCATGGCTTCTTTACAAAGACCACAACTTACAGACCAAAAATGAATGAGTGTTGGTTTCTTTCCTACTAACTCCTCCTTCGTAATCGGCTCTGAATGAAGCCAAGTCGTCGCTCCTTTTAATTCTGGTAATGGATCTCTTAAACGCATCATATTCCTCCTCTAAATGAGAATTTAGGATAGAAAAGGAACTAGCCCTAAATGAGCCAGCTCCTAATATATTAAAATTATAGAGTTTTTTGACCTGGTTTCCAGTTTGCAGGGCATAGTCCACCAGTTTGTAATGCTTGTAACACACGTAATGTTTCATCAACATCACGACCAATATCATTATGGTTTACAACTTGGTATTTTAGTTCACCCTCTGGATCAATAATAAATAATCCACGAAGTGCTACCCCTTCTTCTTCAATTAGTACACCATATTCTTTTGAAACAGCATGGTTTGTATCTGCTGCTAAAGGATAGTTTAAATCACCTAGACCGTTGTCTTCACGTGGTGTATTAATCCATGCTAAGTGTGTATGAATTGTATCTGTAGAAACACCGATGATTTCCGCATCTAAATCTTGGAATTCCTCATAGCGGTCAGACATTGCTGTAATTTCTGTTGGGCACACAAATGTAAAGTCCATTGGGTAGAAAAATAGTACAGTCCACTTATCGTTCTTGATGTTTTCCTCTAAAGAAACTTTACCGAATTCTTTATTTGGCATGACAGCTTCCATTTCATAACGTGGTGCTTGTTTACCTACCATTCTTTCTGCCATATGTAATCCCTCCAAAATTTTCTATTATTAACTTACATTTACTATTATATAAGAAAGTTATTTTTCAGTCAATGTTACATGATAATAATTTTAATAAAGAATATATCAAACTTGCTTAACTTATGTCTATGATTATTCTTTCTTCATAAAGAAGATTAGGAGAAAACTAATGATTGCAAGTACAAACAAGCCAATATAAACTGTGTGCAAGCCTTGTGATAGACCCTCACGTAACATTATGATAATTGATTCTGATAAATCTCCCTTTTGAATCGGATCTAATAGTTTATTAAAGGTATCGAGTGAGACAGCCCCTTCCCACTCATTTTGTTGGATGTGACTATTAATCTTATAATTTAAAACAGCACCAAGAATAGCCACTCCAATAGTACTACCGAGTGAACGCATAAATATATGACTTGCAGTAGCAATACCACGAATATCCCAACGTACACTGCTTTGGATCAAGACGATAAACGTCGTACTCGTAAGTCCCATTCCGACCCCTATAAAAAACGAGCCTGTCCCTGCCCAGATTGGACTTTTTAACGGCGTTAGAAAATAGAAAAACACGCTACCAAGCAATAATGAAACACCACCTAATACAGCGGTGGAACGATAACCAATACGAAGCAAGAGTCGTCCAGCAACTGTAGATGCAATTGGCCAGCCAATTGACATCATCGTTAATGTAAATCCTGCGATCGTCGCCGACTTACCCATGATGCCTTGAACATATGTCGGTAAATAACTCGATACACCGATAACAATCATACCTGTAGTCAAGGCGGTTAAATTAGCTATTCTAATTGGGCCATTTCTCCATAGTTTTAAAGGCATAACAGGCATTTTAGAACGTCTTTCATAAACGCAAAAAAGAATCAGGCTCACAATGGTTATTCCAATGAGTAATAAAAATTGATTAGGCCTAGATATATGACTCATTTCAGTTAATAACACCATAAGCGAACTAACTGTAATGAACAATAAGAATGTGCCAAGGTAATTAATCTCGCGTTTTTTCTTTTCGATATGCTCGTGTAAGAAAAATAAAATACCAATCATAGCTAAAATACCTAACGGAATATTCATCCAAAAAACATAGCGCCAATGGAGAACGTCAACAAACAAACCACCTAATAATGGCCCAGACACAGCTGAAATCCCCCATACACTAGATAAATAACCTTGAACTTTAGCCCGTTCTTCTTTTGTATAAATGTCCCCAACAATCGTTGTTGCCATAGGCATTAATGCACCCGCACCAACCCCTTGGATAAAACGGGCACCGATTAGCATTTCCATTGAAACAGCAAAGCCGGATAATGTTGATCCGATTAGAAATACGATAACGCCTCCAATGAAAATTGGCTTTCTCCCATATGTATCAGCTAGCTTCCCAAAGATTAAAACCGTTGAAGCATTCGTTAGTAAATATGCTGAAAACACCCAACTATATAATGAAAAACCCCCTAAATCAGCAACAATGCTAGGCATAGCAGTTGCCACAATTGTCCCTTCAATAGCTGCTAAAAACATACCAAGCATGACAGAAGCAAGAACGAGTGGACGGTGTATTTTCTGACGTTTCATCATTTGATTCATAAACATCCCTGCTCTAACAACATATTTTACAAAAAGGCGATTAGAAATCGGGACAAAAATAATATGCCCAACTCTAAGGTCGAACATTGTACTATTATAGCGTTGGAAATAAACGAGGACCCCGGTCGGCTAGGTACGGCCACGCTCTGTCCGTCGCAGGATAAAAGGTATCGGTGAGACCCCCGGAGTGCGTTAGCACGAGGAGGCTCACCGGTCGCCCGCTAAAAAGCGAAGTGTATTTCCAAAGCGGTGAATGTGCATTCGTTCAGATTTTTCTTTGATAAAACCTCCATTGCCCCACCTTCTATTGATATGTCGTTTGATTAGTTAAATAATAATTATTTCTTGCTTGTTTTAATATTCCCCTTCGTGTTAATATACCATCAAAATGTCGATCATTATCAACAATGCAAATAAATGGATAATTTATAACCGCCTTCAATCCTTCTATGTAGGAATGGTGTTCATGTAATACGGGTATATCTGTATCCATGACCTCTTCAACTGTTATTTCGGAAAGCCTTTCAAATTCAAAGCGTTCAAGCCCAAGGGTCTCATTCAAAATAATTGATTTACCAATAACTCCTTCTAATTGATATGAAGCATTTAAGACAGGTACGGCTGAATAGCCAGTTTTTACGAGGACTAGTAAAGCGTGTTCCAATGGATTATTTGTCTGCACATGTGCCAC
Organism: Cerasibacillus sp.; assembly: GCF_036516575.1. Classification (NCBI taxonomy): domain Bacteria; kingdom Bacillati; phylum Bacillota; class Bacilli; order Caryophanales; family Bacillaceae; genus Cerasibacillus; species Cerasibacillus sp. Next base: position 23,332 of record NZ_DATBTY010000080.1, on the reverse strand, counting down.
CTTCTCAGATGGAATCATTAAATCTTTAACTGTAATTTGTGACATTGAAGCTTTGTCTTCCATTGTATTCATTTGTAAATTCCCCCTTTACTAAAAATGAACATGTCGAAAGAAAGAGGTTATCACCCCTTATAGTTTATCATAATAATGGTATTAACCAAATTTTATCCACCTGTCTTTTCTAAAAACTTTTAAAAAACAAAAAACAATGACGTCGCTTCATTGAAACTTCATCTATAATTATTGTTTATTATCATGTATAATTTTAAAAAGGGATATTTAGTTTATTTAATGGCTTTTTCAAGAATATAAATTAAATGAGGTTAAATCTATGAATAGACGAACATTTATTAAGCGGATGATTGGTAGTGGGCTGTTATTAATTGGTTTAGGTAGTGGTTCTTACTATTATGCTAGACATATTGAACCGAATCGTCTACATATCCAACACGAGACAATCACATCTCACAAAATACCACCAGCATTTAATCAATTTAAGATCGTTCAGTTTTCCGATACACACATCGGCTTCCACTATACAACAGAACAATTTAGTAAGTTAATCGATAAAATTAATCAATTACAACCAGATTTAATTGTATTTACTGGCGATTTCGTTGATCGTCCACATCAGTTTCATTGGAATAACGAACTGAACGGATTATTAAAATCACTTGTAGCACCCTATGGAAAATATTGGATTTATGGTAATCATGACCACGGGGGATACGGAACGGACATTCTTAAAAAGTTTATGAAAGATGCGGACTTTCATTTATTACAAAATACACATACACGCATTAACCATAATCAAGAAGAGATTATTTTGGCTGGGATTGATGACGCCATATTAGGTAAACCAGACATAGATGGTGCACTTAAAAACAATGATTCTAATCTTTTTACGATTCTACTAGCCCATGAGCCCGATCTAGCTAAATATGCTAAACATTATTCAGTTGACGTACAACTGTCAGGACATAGCCATGGGGGGCAAGTTCGCTTGCCATTTTTTGGTCATCTCTATACACCCATTTATGCAAAGAAATATACTGAAGGCCGATATCAAGTGACTGATGATTTTACATTGTTTGTTAATCGTGGGATAGGTACAACCCGTCTTCCTTTTCGTTTCTTATGTACACCCGAAATACACGTTTATCAATTAAAGCATAAAACAATTTGATTAGAATCGTTTGCTATGAAACAATCTTTACGATACGATATATATAGTTTGTAAAATAATTTTAAACTTTCAACACTTTAATATATGAGGGGGTGATACCATGCCGGAAAAGGAACAAGTACAAGAACTGGCACAAGCTATCTACACGATTAATCGCCATGCTAAAACAGCACTTGAACCACAACATTTATATTATATAAAGAAGGAATCCATTCTTAAACTATTAAGGGAAAACAAAGCAGAAAAGATTGGGCTACACTTTTCCGATAATCCAAAATATAGTAATCAACATTCTACCTTATTAATAAAAATCGATAATTACTATTTCCACATTCCACCATCAAAAGAAGACTTTAACGACCTAAAGCATTTAGGGAAATTAGATCATAGTTATCGTAACCCCCGGACAAAAATGTCATTATCAAAAGCGAAACGTATTGTTTATCAATATATTAATTGGAAACCGAAACAAGAAAAAAAGCCAAAAAATAAACGTTATTCCTCTTATTATACGCCTTCTTCTCTCGGGAAAATGGAATGGCCTCCAACTAGAAGAAAACAAAGACGATAATGGAAACGGGAAGACATTAAAAACCTTCCCGTTCAAATATGCCTATTTCTTCTCTCGCTATTCATTGATTGCAAGGTATCTCGTAAACGTAATGATTGCTCCTCTACAATTACTCTAGACGCGTCTGCTAATCTCTCTAAAAATATATAGGATTAACAAAATACCTCCGAATAAAGCTACGAGTTGAAAAGTAAATTTCAATTGGCCAAAAATAATATCCTGCCAATCTTTCAACCACAATCCCGCTCCAAAATAACATGTGAAAAATAATAAACTACTTAAAATATAATGGAGTAACCGTCTTAATTGAAGTGTCAGAATGATATTTATTAACGGTTTCATAATAAAATAACTTGCGAGTATCCCCAAAAAAATAAAGCTATAAACAAGATCAATATCACTGATACCAAAAAATGTGACATAGAACATCTTTTAATCTCCCCAATCTATCCATCAGTTTAAACAGAATAAACCACTTTTATACATAATATTTTGTAAATATTTAGGTTTTTGATAGGATTAAGATAGATAATTCGTTTTTTAGAAATGGGGGGATTTAATGAATCGAAAGGCATTTATATTCATTATTTTAGGGGCCATATTTTGGGGAACGATTAGTTGGTATGTTAAGCATCTATATGCACTCGGATTTACAGCAATGGAAGTCGTTTTAATTAGAGCATTGACATCAAGCATTATTCTTATCATCATGATGCTATTCTTTTCACGGAATGAATTAAAACTACATAAATGGACAGATTTAAAATATTTTATTGGTACTGGTGTCATTAGTATCATCTTCTTTAATTATTCCTTATTCAAAGCTATTGAGCTGTCTACGATTCCAATTGCATCAGCATTGCTTTATACTGCACCAGCCTTTGTGATAGTATTGTCTATATTCTTATTTCAAGAACAACTAACGAAGCATAAGCTCATTGCTCTCTTCATTACACTCATTGGTATTTTTTTTGTTGTTGGATTATCGCCTTTTGAAATGAGTTCCATTACACCAATTGGTATTCTATTTGGCTTAGGTGCTGGATTTGGTTATGCATTATATAGCATTTTTAGCAAATTCGCTTTACAAAAATATTCAAGTTTAACCATTACAACATATACATTTTTGATAGCGAGTCTGACATTACTACCCTTTTTTCCATCTGAGAAATTACCACTACTTTTACAAAGAGAGGTCATCTTTTACGGCTTTGGACTCGGATTATTACCAACCGCAGTAGCTTATATGATCTATACAATTGGATTACAGTACACCGAAGCATCAAAAGCTTCCATATTAACAACTGTTGAACCGGTCGTGGCGACATTAATTGGTATTTTTGTTTTCCGGGAGCCTTTTTCCTTCATGCAAATGATTGGTATGATTTGTATCCTGGGCGCTGTCATTTTAATCCATCGCTCAACATTTAGAAGTACTGCTTAAACATCACATAAAACAAATTATTGAAGTAGGGAAATGTGCTCCCTACTTCTAATAACTTATTCATGTTGATCAAGTTTACTTGCCAATCTTTCCTCCATGCGACGCTCAATCTGCTCAATCTTCTCAGCATCGGCCATTAATTCTTGCTTATACTTTTCAACTAATTCTTCATAACTTAATTTATTGTTTCTCATATATTTAGTCACCCTTTCATGTCTTCTACTTGGAGTATTCCCAATATTTTAGTTTTTGAAACACCTTTCTCAAAAAACGCCCTGCCAATCTGATGTAGGTGAATCTTCTGAATACTTATCGTTTAATTTAACACATCCCGAATATATATTTAATAGATGATCTAATTTTTTACTAAGGGCTAATGATTCTGGACTAGTATAACCTTGTTTTCTTGCCATTACCTGCATATCATCTCTGAGTTGCTCAATCTTTTGAAGGAGTAGGGATGTCTTATACAAGTTAGTATACCTCCTTAAACAGTGGATTTAATGGTGCAGTAACCTAACAAATAGAAACAAGGAACAAGCTATGATATGATATATTGGTAAGATATGTTACTAATTATCTCTTACCCCTATTTTAAAGGTTTAAAACCTTTAAATTTAGGTTGTTTTTGACTATTTAATGAATAATGGACGTTATTATCTGCGAAAGGGATGTCACGATTGTCAAAGAAGAAATTTAAAGAAGAATTTATTGGATGGTTTAAAGCATTTTTAATCGCTGTACTCATTGCCCTATTTCTTAGATCATTTGTTTTTGCGACTTCAATTGTTGACGGTGACAGCATGTTTCCTGCTTTAGAAAACGGAGAAAGAGTCATCTTTAATAAAGCAGTTTACATTATTGGAGAACCCGCTCGCGAAGATATTGTCATCATTCAGCGTCCCTTAAAAAATTATGTCAAACGAATTGTCGGTTTACCTGGCGAAACGATTGAGGTAAAAGACCATATTCTATATATTAACGAGAAAGCTTATCAACAAAGTTTTCTTTCAGAAGATATGCAAAAACGAACAGGTAATTTCGGACCTATTGAAATTCCAGAAGAAAGTTACTTCGTTTTAGGTGATAATCGAGCAAGAAGTAAAGATAGTCGAAATGGGTTAGGATTTATTAATAAACAAGAAATTATTGGCCGTTCAGAATTTATTATCTATCCCTTTAGCGAATGGTCATTTACCAGATAAATCAAGGTCCATACATTTAACGGTATGGACCTTGACTTTTTTTACTATTCGTGGTCAAATAGGCAGCTCCCAGCACTAAAAACTAAAATAACAACACAAACAGCACCCATTAAAATCTCTAACATGTCTGTGCACCTCCTAATATCGACATATCAATTTCCAACTTATGACATGAACTCGTCTCTTCTATATCATATCAAGGAATTGGGTTTCGATAAAGTATTTTAAAAATGACATTTATCTACCCTGCAAAAATTGTGTCACTTGCGACGGCGGCAAAGGTTTAGAAAAATAGAAGCCCTGAATTTCGTCACAATTTTCCCGTTGTAAAAAGCATATCTGCTCCTTTGTCTCTACACCTTCTGCAATGACCTTCATATCTAATGAGTGTGACATATTAATAATCGACTTAACAATTGCTTGATTACGTTGTTTATTTTCATCCATAAACATCCGGTCTATCTTGATTTTATTAATGGGAAAAATACTTAAATAACGAAATGATGAATAACCGGTACCAAAATCATCAATTGAGACATTGACACCCAATTTCCTAATATCTGTTAACATATTCAAAATATGTGTTTCATTTGTCATCGCAATATTTTCTGTAATTTCTAGTTCTAAAAAACGCGGATCTAACTTCGTTTCATCTAATATTTTCTCTAATCGATTAAGCAGTTTATCTTGATAAAGTTGTTTTGGTGATAAATTAACGCTAACCACAAGAGGAGGGTGACCATCTTCTTGCCATTGCTTATTCTGTCTGCAAGCCTCACGTAGGACCCAATCACCAATTTCAATAATTAATCCTGTTTTTTCGGCTAATGGGATAAACTCACCCGGCGAAATCATGCCTCTAATTGGATGGCGCCAACGTATTAAGGCTTCCAAACCAATGACACATTCAGTTTTTAAACATTTTTGTGGTTGATAATGTAATTCAAACTGATTCTCATGCAAGGCTTTTCGTAACTCATATTCCATCGTTAGCATTTTTCGAAAGTTTTCAGTGATTGAGTTGTCAAATATATTGAAGCTGTTCGTTTGATTTGCTCTAATCACATATAATGCAGAATCAGCATTTCTAATTAGTTCGGATGCGTGATTACCATTTTCAGGAAAAATGCTAATCCCGATACTAACCGATAAATAAATCTCATAGTTTTCAATTTCTACAGGATGTTTGAACTCATTAATGAGCCGTTCAGCTAGTGAGACTGTTTTTGTTTGATTTGTTTCACGTAATAAAAATAAAAATTCATCTCCACCCAGACGAGCAACAAACTTATCTGGCTCTAATAGTTTTTTTAATCGTCTTGCACAAGCCTTAAGTAACTGATCACCAAACGCATATCCAAGTGTATCATTAATTTCTTTAAAGTAATTAACGTCCATGACATAAACTGCAATCTGTTCATCGTTTTCTTTAGCCTCTTTTATTGCCCCTTCTAAGGTTTTATGAAAAAAATGGCGATTAGGCAAATCAGTCAGTTCATCATAATAAGCCATATATTCCATCCGCTTTTCATTTGCAATGCGTTGAGTAACATCTCTTACAATCGCGATATAAATTGCCTCATCACTGTTTTGATAGCAATAGACAGTACATTCTAGGTAAAACATAGTACCATCTTTTCGCTTGGCTGAAACAACAATTCCAGTATCTCCGTTTATCATTTTTTGTTGTAACCATTTTTCTAGACTATGGGGGAATAATAAATCTTGCCATTTTTTACCCTTCATTTCACCATAGGAATAGCCAAACAATGAACAAAATACATAATCGAAGTCAATTATCTCCCGTTTATTATACATAACAATTCCTTCAGGGTAATGATGCATATATGTTTTTAACAGTTGCTTTACATCACTCGCCGTTTCTTCAAGAGACGGTTGTGTCATAATAAGGCAATAAAAATCAGGTTTAAATTTAATTAGCATCACTTCTAAATTAAAGCCAAATACCCTTTTATGTTCTAAAATAATCCGGCGATTTAGGTGATTTAACATCTTATTGAAATCGAGATAATAATCAACTATAAGATTCTCTTGTTCTATATTCAAAATGGTGTAAGCTTGTTTATTTCCACCAATAATTTGTCCATGACGATCTACAAATAGAATGGAATCAGTTAGATGGTTAAGTATATTACGATGGATAGGTTCTATTTTAGTGGACATCTCTATTCCCCCTCAATTAACCAATTATAATTCTTTCTTTCGGATAGCGATAATTTCCATTCTTTTTATTCGAATTAAACATAAAGAGTGCGGTGACAATGCCAACTCTCCCAATAAACATAAGAATCATTAAAATGATTTTGCTAATCGTTGTTAAATCCCCTGTTATTCCTAAACTTAAACCGACCGTACCGAAAGCCGAGGTAATTTCAAAAAAGAGCTCTGTCACATGAAATGGTTCAATCACTACAAGAACAATTAAAGCGGCATACACAATCATGACAGCAAGTAATGTAACAACGACAGCTTTCACTAAGTCCTGCCGATGGATTTCTCTTCGAAAAAGATGAATATCATTTTCCCCTCTCGCATATGTCGCAATAAAAATAACAACTAATGCAAAAGTGGTTGTCCGGATACCACCACCAGCACTGCTAGGCGATGCCCCGATAAACATAAGAAACGACATAAATAAATGGTTCGCTTCAGTCAACTGACTAACATCCATCGTACTTAAGCCTGCTGATCTTGTTGTTACAGACTGAAAGAAAGAATAAAAAAATGCTTCATGCCATGATTTTCCTGAAAAGAATTGAGTTGCATCTAGTAAATAGATAAATACTGTCCCAACGATGATTAATATAAAAAAGGTTAAGGTTGTTAATTTTGTAAACAAACTAAACCGAAAAAACTGCCTGTGTTGCTTCTTAGCAAAAATATACTCCTTCACTTCAATTAGAACTGGAAAGCCAATAGCACCTAAAATAATTAATATTATGGTATGAAACTGAAAGAAATAGTCATGGCGATATGAAATGAGTGAATCACCAGTAATATCGAACCCACCATTAGAAATCGCACTAATTGTACTGAAAAAACCATGTAAATAAGCCTCTTTTGCAGGAAAGTACTTAAGATAGTATGTTCCCAAAACAACAAAACTAATGAACTCAATAACAACAAGGACAAGGAAAATTTGTTTCACAAGGCGGACCATGCCAGAAAACTGTGTTTGATTTTGATCAGCCATAATTAAACGTCTTTCACGAAAACCGATTTTCTTTCCTAAAATCAACCAAATAAACGTCCCAAGCGTCATGATTCCTACCGCACCCAGTTGCAAAACAAGGGCGAGCAAAATATATCCAACTTCATTAAAAGTATCTGCAATGGATATTGGTGTTAGCCCCGTAACACTAATGGCACTCACTGCTACAAAGAGTACATCAATAAAAGCTGGATTCATCCCTTCTCTATATGCGAAAGGTAATGATAACAATAGCGTTGAAAAAATAATGGCTATCATATAAAAAAACAAAATGATTTGAAATGGGGATAATTTATTAAGCCATCTGACAAATATATTATCTGAATGAAACATTAAAGTTCTCCTTTTTAATATCGGCAAAGTTTAATAAATCTTTACATCATTATAGCAAGTGTAGAAACAAAATTCCGCTTCTTTTTTTGAAAAGTAGATTAAAGGATGATTTAAAGACTGTTTTTAAATTGTTGTAATAAATCCTCACCTTCATAGCCTTCTTTAATTAAACGTTGTAATGTGTTTTCTATGTTGCTCATCCGTTCATCAATGATCGTTCCAATGAATAAGACGTTCATTTTATCATCCATCAGATTCATGCCAATCATTTTGGTTGTAAATAGAGCAGGTGGATTCGTTTCTTTCGTTATTTTGACTTGTAATTGAATCGGCTCCCTACCCTCGAATCGCTTAAAGAAATCAATGTAGTCCGCAGTAGTATACGCCTCGATAACCCACCGATTTTGTTCGTCTTCTCGATTTATAATTAAACCATCGATAAGATTTATTTTATGTCTTTTTTGCTTATCATTGACACCCTCTATTACAATCAATTTCTTTAATTTAAATGTTTTCAATCCGCTCACCTCGAAAGGGTTTTATTATATTGTAACATGATGTTTATAGTATACATTGATTCGTATACAAATGTTAAAAGAATTGAGACGTATATTTCAAGAAAAATTAACAAAAATAATAGATAACCATAAAGAAGAATGAATTCATAAGAAAGAAGGTGATACGCATGATTAAATTAAAAAACAGTATCTATTTCTTTTTAATCCTTTTTTTCCTTATTGGTTGCCAAGCAAATGACAATGCAGCAAATGACCCTTCTTTTACGAAATTATCAACAACCAGTCATAATCAACACCTGTCAAATCAAATTAAAGATTATTTAGCATCTGATAAAGATGTGACAACAATAAGTGCGGTTAATGCAGGAAAAGATGTTATTGTTACGATAGAAATTCCACATATGAAGCGTTTTAGGCTAGCTACAATTCGTGAAAAACTAGAGAAAGACATTAAAAAAGAATTTAATTTAGATAAAGTAGAGGTTTCAACAGACCAAAAAATTATAATGGAACTCGATAAACTTGAAAAACGTATAGAACGCGATGCAATTACTGAAGATGAAATAAAGAAGGAAGTTGGACGCATCATGAAGTTGTCAAAAGAAGAAACTTAGATTTGGAGTGAATGATGAATGAATAACGATAAAAGTAAAACAGCTGAGGAACAAAATTATCACAAATTACAACAAAAAAAAGAACTCAAACGTCCGGTAATTCTCAATTGTTTTAAAGCCTTTTTTGTTGGTGGCTTTATTTGTCTAATTGGACAAGTCATTACAACTTTCTATATCTATTTCTTTGATTTTACAGAGCAAACAGCAGGAAATCCGACCGTCGCTACAATTATTTTCTTCACGATGCTCCTTACCGGCTTCGGCTTATATGATAAACTTGGTCAATTTGCAGGAGCTGGTTCCGCTGTTCCTGTTACAGGGTTCGGTAATGCTGTTATTTCTACCGCTATTGAACATCGAACAGAAGGATTTATTTTAGGTGTTGGCAGTAATATGTTCAAGCTTGCTGGATCGGTTATCGTATATGGTGTGTTTTCTGCTTTTATTATCGCTATTATAAAAACGCTTTTTATGAAATGGATGGGATGATGTATGCTTTTAGGAAAAAGAACGTGGATGTTTACAAATAAACCAGTTATTATCTCTACTGGAACGGTTGGGGGGCCAATGGAAGCTAAAGGCAAGATTCCGGAAGCTTTTGATTTATTACATGATGACCAATGGTTGGAGCAAGATTCTTTTGAGAAAGCGCAACAACTTCTTTTAGAACAGGCGATTGATATCACGGTTAACAAAAGCCCGATTGAAAAAGAACAGGTTGAATTTTTCCTAGGTGGTGATTTAATTAACCAGATTACACCGACGACTTTAGCTTTAAAATCCGAAGATATTGGTTACTTTGGATTATTTAATGCTTGCGCAACATCTACAGAAGGATTAGCATTAGCGGCACTCATGATTAATAATCAAGCTGCAAACTATGTCATGACAGGCACAGCTAGTCATAATGCAGCGACTGAAAGACAGTATCGTTATCCGACAGAATATGGTAGCCAGAAACCTCCCACAGCTCAATGGACTGTAACAGGTGCCGGTTGCGCAATAATCGCACAGCAAGGAAGTGGTCCTGTGATTACTTCGGCTACAATAGGTAAAGTGGTTGATATGGGTTTAACAGATCCATTTAATATGGGTGGTGCAATGGCCCCCGCTGCTGTTGATACGATTATGACACACCTAAAAGAACGAAATTTGTCACCTTCTTACTATGACCTCATTATTACCGGAGACCTTGGTAAAGTCGGTCGTGAAAGCTCCTTAGAATTACTCAACCAAAAAGGGATTCATATACGTAAAGAACAATATGTCGATTGTGGTCTATCTATTTACAAAAGAGAACAACCTATATTAGCAGGAGCTAGTGGAACGGCTTCTTCTGCCATTGGGATTTATGGATACTATATAGACCAAATAAGAAAAGGGAATATTAAAAAAATCCTGGCGGTTGCAACTGGTGCGCTTCATTCTCCACTAACTGTTCAGCAAAAAAATTCAATTCCTTGTATTGCCCATGCAGTCGCCATCGAAGCAGGAAGTGACAAATCATGATATTCTTCTGGGCATTCCTTGTTGGTGGCCTCATTTGTGTCATTGGTCAAATCTTAATGGATGTATTCAAATTAACCCCTGCCCATACATTGACTGCTTTAGTCGTACTTGGGGCAATTATGGATGGCTTTAATTTATATGAGCCGTTAATTGATTTTGCCGGTGCCGGTGCAACCGTTCCCATTACGAGTTTCGGAAACTCACTTGTCCACGGTGCAATGGCAGAAGCAGAAAAACATGGACTCATCGGTGTCGTAACAGGTATGTTTGAAGTAACAAGTTCAGGTATATCAGCTGCGATCATCTTTGGTGTCATTGGAGCAATATTATTCAAACCAAAAGGATAACCTAAATATGGTTATCCTTTTGCATCTTAATTAATCGCTAGAAATTGTTCTAAATCATTCAAGCATAAATCGATACCATTCTCCCAGAATTCGGGTTTTGTTAAATCGACTTGTAGATGTTTCGTAGCTAAATCCTCTACTTCCATACGGCCTGTATCACGTAGTAATTGGATGTAATTCATTTCAAAACTGTTACCTTGCTTTATTGCATGCGCATAAATCCCTAAACTAAAGAGATAACCAAATGTATACGGGAAATTATAGAACGGTGTACCTGTTATATGGAAATGAAGTTTTGATGCCCAGAATGTTGGATCATATTCTTCCAATGCCTCACAATAGGCTTCTTTTTGCGCTTCAACCATTAATTCATTCAAGCGTGATACAGGTACCATTCCTTGTTTTCTTTCTTCATAAAAACGTTCTTCGAAAATAAAACGAGCATGAATATTCATAAAGAAGGCAACAGTGCGTTGTAATTTATCCTCTAATAAGAAAAGCTTTTCTTCTTTGGTTTTTGCATTCTTAACTGCCGCATCAGCTACAATCATCTCAGCTAATGTAGATGCTGTTTCTGCTACATTCATCGCATAACGTTGGTTCATCGCAGGTAAATCATTCATGACATGTTGATGATAGGCATGTCCGAGTTCATGTGCTAACGTTGCAACATTAGACAGTGTCCCTGAATATGTCATGAAAATACGTGTTTGTTTGCTAGCAGGAAAGCTTGTACAAAAACCACCAGGGCGCTTACCTGCTCTGTCTTCCGCTTCAATCCAACGTTTTTCAAAGGCTTTTTTAGCAAATTCAGCCATTTCAGGACTAAAGCTTCTAAAATGGTTAATAATAAATTCAGCACCTTCAGTGTAAGTATACGTTTGATTCGTTTGAGCCAACGGAGCACCTAAATCATAAAAGCTTAAGCGTTTTAACCCAAGAAGGGATGCTTTCTTTTCAAAATATGAAACAAATGACTGCTTCTTGTTTGTAATCGCCGTCCACATGGCATCTAGTGTTGCCTTTTTCATTCGATTAATCATAAGCGGTTCTTTTAACACGTCATCCCATTGACGGTGTTTATAAACTTGTAATCGGAATCCGGCCAAGTGATTTAACGTATGACCAATTAAATCAGAGTTTTTCTCCCACTCATGTTGTAACGCACGAAAAGCTTTATGACGAATACTCCGATTTGGATTGGATAATAAGTTCGAAGCTTGTCCAACTGATAAATCAGATATTTTACCCTCAACTTCAATTGGAATCGTCATTTTACCAACGATAGATTGATACATATGATTCCATGCATGATAGCCATCTACAGCTAAATCATTTAACAATACTTCTTGCGAGACCGATAAGCGTTCTTTTGCCTCTAAGCGGCTTTCATTTAAATAAAAAGATATGTCATTTAAAGGTGGCGTCTCAAGTAACTCTACCCATCTTTCATTATCAATCTCACTCAGCTTCTGTTTCCATACTGTTTGAACAGCATCCATTTTTGCTCGTATATCACTACGTTTTGTTAAAAGTAACGATGCTTCCTTATCATTGACATCTTGAGCACTTAAACAACTTACATAAGCAAATGCATCACGCATACGTTTCATCAATGGATCCATGATCATAACAAGTTTTATCATATCCGCTTCTAAAGTTTGTTCCTGACTAGGATGAAACTTATTTACCTGTTCACTTAGAGAATTGATATCCTCCTCAATGTCTTGTAGATATGTTTTAAAAGCTTCAGACCCACTTCCACCTGAAAAGATCACATCTAGGTCCCATGTAGGTTGATATTTTTCATTTGTCAATTTCTTCACCTCTTATCCTATTATCAATCTATATTATAACGCTTCCATCTTAATAATAGTACCGTTCTTTTTTATTATAAATGATTTACTTGACATTACTCATTTATGATTATATACTAGGTTATGAAAAGTAAGTGATATACAAAATATAAGGAGTGGGTATGAATATGAGTCATGCAACCTGGAAAGTAGATACAGCACATAGTTTATTGGAGTTTTCTATTCGACATATGATGATTTCACGTGTTAAAGGAGTATTTAATGAGTTTGATGCAACAATCGAAGCAAATCCAGAAGATTTAACGGATGCAAAAATTGAATTCTCCATTGATATTAATAGTATTGATACACGTAATAAAGATCGTGATGATCATTTACGTTCACCAGATTTCTTTGATGCAAACACTTTCCCTAAAATGACTTTCTCAGCAACATCAATTAAAAAAACAGGTGAAAACCAATACGATGTAACTGGTGATATGACCATTCGTGATCAAACAAATCCAGTCACATTTGATATCACTTTTGAAGGTCAAACAAAAGACCCATGGGGTAATGAAGTTGCCGGTTTTAGTGGATCAACAACAATTAACAGAAAAGAATTTGGACTTACTTGGAATAGTGCGCTTGAAACAGGCGGCGTGATGGTCGGGGAAGATGTAAAAATTCACATCGAAATAGAAGCACATAAACAAGCTGAATAAAAAAACAAATACAGCAGGGAGTCTTAAAAAGACACCCTGCTTTTCATTTACATGATTATTATGCTGGAGAATAGATTTGAATACTCATTTGTCCATTAGCAGCCCGGGCACGAATAAGAATCGGTTGTTTATAATTATTTTTAAAAACAAAATCTGGTCCCCACCAGCTAACCGTTGCATCTTTTCCTGGTGGTACATATGGGACTTCACGACTATGTGAATAACGCTCAATAATTTGAATACCTTTTAAATTCACCGCATTAAATAAAGTTGAGGAGACTTGACAAATCCCCCCACCAATACCTTCAGATAACTCACCTCTTACGATAACCGGTGCTTGTTTATAGCCACGGTCTTTAGTTCTTTCGCCCACAATCTTATTGAAAGAAAATTCTTCACCAGGAAACAAGACATGATTATTAATCGCCATTGTTGCCAATACAATATTATGGGATCGCTCTTTATTGCTTTCATTGTAATAGGTTGTGTAGCTAGCAAGTTGTTTTTCACTAATTTCCGCTAAAAATTCGACATCAACTTTCGGATATACGACTTTTAGTGGTACTTTCAGCTGATTTTCTTTCTTAGTATAAAAATGCTCCTTGAATTTCAATAAAAATAAATCAGTGTCTAACCTTTGACCAGCAGTTCCAGGCATTATCTCATTTTGTTCATTAAAATAAGCATTTTTTGCTTCTTCATATACCTGTTCCTGAATACGTTTTGTCACTTGTTCAAGTAAAAATGTATCAATAAAAAAACCGCTTGTCGTATCAAGTGCAAATTGATCAAAAACGAGTGTTTCAAGTACTAAGCCTTTGTCATCGGACACAATTAACGTTTGTGCCTGAATATACTGTGGCAGGGATAAATATAACATTAAAAATAGCAAGATTTTTTTCATCCCATTCATCCTTTAAATATCGTCATTATGCTTAGTATTTGTCTCTCATAACATTTCATACAAAAATCCGTCTTGCCTAAACAAGACGGATTTTATTTAGTAGAGATTAGCGGAAATCTCTTGTATCTTCTATTTTTCTACTTACGAACATATAACCAGCGACGGTTGCAACACCTAGCAATAAATAGAAAGTTCCTCTTTTCATGTTTATTCCTCCCTTTTTGGGCCTTTTCTTTATCATATTTTAATTAGAATGGGCGAATTTTTCCTTTTTTCAAGAACATGTTTAATCCACCGATTAAGAATAAAGCACGATTATCGACTACCTTTTTCATTGTTGCTGCAGGTTTACCTGATAATTTCGTACCACCTAGTATTGTAGCGATTCCATCTGTTACACCTAAAGAAGCAACTGTTCCTTTGTCATCAAAGACAAAGTTTTCTAATGGATAATTATTTATAAGAGAAACGATGTTGTTAGCACATGTTTCAGCATGCTGCATTGCCGCCTGAGCAGTTGGCGGGAACGGACGACCAGCTTTCTCATCCATTACCCAAGCACAGTCTCCAATGACAAAAATATTTTCTTCACCTGGTGCACGTAAATCACTATCGACAGTTACTTTTCCACGTGTAATTTCAAATCCAGACTCTGCTAAAACTGGGCTACCTGTGACACCACCAGTCCATACGATCGTTCCTGCCTTAATTAACTCATTATCTTCCCCGACAATAAATCCTTCTTCAGTACATTCGTTAATTTTCGTGCCGAGACGGAACTCGACGCCACGTTGTTCTAATGAATGGATCGCATAGTCAACCAAGTCTTTATCAAACATTGGCAAAATTGATGGTGCTGCTTCAACGTTAATTACACGAACATGGCGACGATCTATATCATATTTCTTACAAAGTTGTGGAACCTTTTCAGCTAATTCACCAACAAATTCAATTCCAGTAAATCCAGCTCCGCCTACAAGAATCGTTAAATCATCTGTGTTTTTTTCTTCACTGTTTTTATACTTAACGAATTGATATTCAATATGTTCACGGATCATTTGTGATGAATCGATATCTTGGATGAACATAGCATGCTCGTCCATTCCTTTAATACCGAATGTGTTTGTAACGAAGCCTAACGCAATAACGAGATAGTCAAATGAAAGATCACTGTTTTCAAGGATGACTTTTTGATTATCTTTATCTACTTTCACGACCGTGTCATAAATCAAACGAACACGATTTGGATTAATCACATCACTAATGATTGTGCGAGCTTGGTTGTGATTGATTGTACCTGCGGCTACCTCATGTAACCATGTCGTTTGATAATGATAATTATGTTTGTTTACTAAAACAATCTCAGCTTCTTCAGGACTTAATTTTTGAGTTAATCTTTTTGTTGTCATCATGCCAGCATAACCGGCACCTAAAATGACTATTTTCGGCTTACTCATGAAAAAATCCACCTTCCTTTGATGAAGCAAAGCATGTTTTTTGTTCTTGCTCGCTACATCATAATTAATATCATTTTCACATTAAAAACCTATCTTTTATAATATCAAAGTTTTTTCAAAATCGCTAATGAAATTGTTTACTTTTTCACAAACAATATATTCTCGTTTTCAGCACTATGAGTTTAAATCAATTGATTAATAAATGACTGCGAATTTTATTCATTAGGATCTACTGGATCTGTTGGCTCATCCGCTTCTTCTGGATCTTTCTCTTTAGGGTCATTTGGTTCTTCGTCAGAAGGTATTTCTGTTTCATCCTTATTACTGTCCTTATCTATACTTGGACTTTCTTTATCCTCTTGACTTTTTTTCTCTGTGGTTTTTTTGTTAGATTCTTCACTCTTATTCTGTTCTTCATGTGGCGTTTGTTTTTGCGTCTCTTTATCAGATTGTGCCTTGCTTGGTGTTGTTACATGTGGGCTGTTCCATGTTCGCGTTTCGCTTTGTTGATAAGTGGGACGTTGTTCTTGTTCGATTGTTTCTTCTACAACTTCAACCTCTTGTTCATCTATATCTTCAACATCTTCCTCTATTTCTGTTACTTCTTCTGTTTCTGGAGAAGATTCTTCTACAGAAAATGGCACTTCTAAGATTTCCGGTTCCCAAAAATCACTCACAACTCGTTCGAGCATTTTTAGTGATTCGGGTTTATCGTCTTCCTTTTCAATTTCCTTCATAGCACTAACGCTTGAATTAAAATGAAGCTTCTTATTTTCTGCTTTATAAACGCCTAAGCCGATAACGAGAAAAATCGCGGATAAAATGAGTCCATTTATAAGTAATAATTTTTTATTCATCTATTCATAAACCCCTTGTAAATAATACTCTTTTTATTGTATACAAAATCATCTCCTATTTTCAAATAATTACCAATGGAATATGAAATTTCCAGATATATTAAATGCCCCAAAATGAATGATGGTTATTATTTTTACCAGATGAAATGATTTCATTCTTTAGGATGACATGACATTATACTTCTATGATGCTTTATCACACAAGGAATAAAAATCATTTCTATTTCAAACCTTTTATGATATAGTATAAGAAGTTCAAACGGTTACCTTTAATTCAGTCCTGTGAGACTGGCAAGGTGAAAAGTAGATTATGTTCTACTTTATATGATGAGTCTGATTATTCATCTACACATTTCCCTTGCCATATTGGTGAGGTTTTTTTTATGAAAAAAAGTGGTAACCATAAGAACCAAATTCATCAAAAAGGAGTCAATAACAATGACAAACTACAAAGAAATTCAAGTAGATGAACGACTACCACTATTACAGAGTATACCGCTTAGTTTACAACATTTATTTGCAATGTTCGGCTCAACCGTTCTCGTCCCTGTATTATTTGGTATTAATCCTGCTACTGTACTACTAATGAACGGGATTGGGACACTAATTTATCTCGCTATCACAAAAGGAAAGATCCCGGCGTATTTAGGATCAAGCTTTGCTTTTTTATCACCTGTTTTCGTTGTCCTCGCGCATTATTCAGGTATTGAAGGTTATGGCTACGCACTGGGTGGATTTCTTGTTGTAGGTATTGTCTTGACTATCGTTGGGCTTCTCATCAAGATAGCCGGAACAAAATGGATTGATATTTTATTCCCACCTGCTGCCATGGGAGCAATTGTCGCGGTGATTGGATTAGAACTTGTCCCTGTTGCTGCTAATATGGCAGGTTGGATTGCTCCACCAGGTACTAATCCAGAGACTTGGACAATGGATTCTGATCATGCCGTGGTTGCGTTACTTACTTTGCTTATAACTATTATTAGCTGGGTTACATTACGTGGTTTTCTAAAAATCATCCCGATACTAATCGGTATAATATCTGGATATCTAATTGCCCACTTTGGTTATGGAATGGTTGACTTTTCAGCAGTAAGAGAAGCTAGCATATTCTCATTACCAGAGTTTTATACGATGAAAATCGATTGGTCGAGTATTTTAATCATCTTACCTGCTGCTCTTGTCTTAATCCCGGAACACATCGGACATCTACTCGTCACAAGCAATATTGTAAAAAAAGATTTAGTACAAGATCCGGGATTAGATCGGTCGTTTATGGGAAATGGAATATCAACAATCATTTCTAGCTTTTTCGGTTCAACACCGAATACAACATACGGTGAAAACATTGGCGTCTTAGCTATTACACGAGTTTATTCAACATGGGTTATTGGTGGTGCAGCAGTGTTAGCGATTTTCCTATCTTTCTTTGGGAAATTAGCGGCACTTATTTCATCAATTCCACAACCTGTCATGGGCGGTATTTCAATTCTTCTTTTTGGAATCATTGCTGCTAGTGGAATTAGAATGTTAGTTGAAGCAAAAGTTGATTATAATAAAGCGCAAAATCTCATACTAACATGTGTTGTACTTGTTATCGGAATCAGTGGGGCTTCAATTCATTTAGGATCAACTGGTGTTGAATTAACGGGGATGGGGTTGGCAACAATTGTCGCCATTGCTTTGAGCTTATTCTTTAAAATTCTCGACATACTGAAGTTATCGAATGAATAAATATATAAATAAAGCGTTGTGGTTTATGAACCACAACGCTTTATTTTAATCATTATATACGGCTTTAACTTGTTCCCCTTTAACATATTCCTGTTTTCTTTCTTTGACTAGGAAATACGTAAAAGTCAACGCCATCGCAACAACAATGTAGATGAACAGAATGCCTACATTTTGCCACATAAAGCTATAATCCCCGCTTGAAATAACTGCTTTAAATGCCTGAACACTATACGTCATCGGTAGTAAAGAGTTAATCGGGTGCAATACTTTAGGAATTAACTCCAATGGGAATGTTCCTGCGCTTGTGGTCAATTGCAAAATGAGTAGAACAATCGCAATGAAACGCCCTGGATCTCCTAGTGTTGTTGATAAGAGTTGCACTAATGTCATAAAGACAAGGCTTGTAATGATTGTTACAAATACAAATAATGCTGTATTTTTAACCTCAAGTCCTAGACCATAAAGTAAGATCGCATCCAAAATGAGCGCCTGTATAATACCTACTACAGCCAACATACCAAATTTACTTAAGAATAATGTGAGAGCATTTTTCGGCTTAATAACTGGGTCATTAAGATTTAAGACAATCGAAATGAGGAGAGCTCCAACGAATAATCCTAATGAAATGAAATACGGTGCAAATCCTGTACCATAGTTTGGTACACGGTTTACTTCTTGCTTATCCATTTCAACTGGATTCCCCATCATATCATATGTGGATTCATTTGATTTAACAGATCCAACCTCATCTGCCGCCTCACTTAGTTTATCATGTAATTCTTTTGTTCCATCTTGTAACTTGGTTGTACCGTCAGATAATTTATCAGAACCATCAGCTAATTTATGAGAAGCATCATTAAATTGTTTAGAACCATCTAATAATTGATTCATACCATTAGATAATTCATTTGCACCTGATGCGAGCTTGCTTGATCCGGTATTAGCTTCTGACATTTTACCAGTAAATTGCTCCATACCCGATACATATTGTTGTTGACCATTAGCTAATTGTTGTGAGCCATCTTTTAGTTCTTTCGTTCCTTTTACTAATTGATTGACTCCACCAGATAAAAGTTGCTGACCATCATTAATCGCTGTTAAACCACCGTTTAGTTGATTAAAGACAGGATTTACCGCTTTAGCAATGGTATCTTCAATTTGACCCGTGGCACCACCTAACGCTTCATTGACACCAGCTTTATATTGATCAAACCCGCCATTTATGTTTTTTACTACTTCATCAACACCAGCAGTAATACCTGGCTGAATTTTATCTTTAATATTTACTGGCCCAGTTGATGGCATTTGTTGTTTTATACCCGCTTCAATCTTTTGTTGCAATTCGTTTTCGATGGATTCCGAATCTACAGGATTACTGTCTAACGCTTGTTTCACAGCCCCTATATGTTCTGGAGAAACTCCAACTTGTTGCATCACAGCAAAGATTTGTTTGACCTGATCTTCTTGCTGTTTGATCAATTCAGGAGTCATCTCCTTAGCGATTCCTTTTGACATCGTTTGCGGTAATTGTCCCAGTGCCTCTTGCATAGGAACTAACTCTTTTTCAATTCCACCAGCTATCTCTTCTGACAATTTTGGTGCAAACTCATCTTCAAGTCCTGCTACAATCCCATCTTCCAATTGCTTCAAGCCTTTATTCATCTCTGTTAGGCTTGAAGCAATTTTGTTATCAATTTCCCCCGCCATTTGTTTTGGCAATTGCTGTTGGAATTGTGTTAAGCCTTGTTGGACTTTATTCGTTCCCGAGATGAGCTCTGGGATATTTTTATCTAATTGATTTACCCCGCTATATGCCTTGTTCATACCGTTTGCTAGAGCTTGGGAACCATCTTGAACGTCTTTCGATGCATTTAATAACTGACCACTTGCGTCCGTCAATTGTCCTACCCCATTGGCTAGATCATTCGAACCGTTTACCAATTCTTTAGAGCCATTTGTCGCGGTGAAAACACCTTCTTCAAATTCAATTGACTTCTCAGCAAGCTTTACAAGATTATCTTTTAGTTCCTTAGAACCATCTTTTAGCTTAATTGCTCCGTCGTCTAACTCACCACTACCATCGCTCGCTTTATAAAAACCATCTGCAATGTCATCTAATTTATCAAACATCGTTTCTGCATATGTTTTTGATACTTCATTTGCAATTTCACTCTTAATTTCCTTTACAGCCGACTCACCAATTTGTGATGATAGGAAGTTGAAACTTTCATTCGGAATATATTTTAATTCCAGTTTCTTTGGATCATCATCTAATAAGGTTGTCGCATTTTTAGAGAAATCTGCTGGAATTTCAACGAGCATGTAATATTTTTGTTCTTTAAGATCACGATAACCTTGCTCTTTTGAGACGATATCAAAATTCAATTCCTCAAGCTCATTTAGATTATCGACGAGTTCATTTCCTATTTCTAAATGTTCACCTTCAAAATCTGCTCCCTCGTCTTCATTAATTAAAGCAATGGGCAAATCAGCAGTGTGATCATACGGATCCCAAAAAGCCCATAAAAACATACCAGCATACATCAATGGTACAAATAGCACGGCTGTTATTGATATGAGCAGTTTTTTACTTTTAAAAACATTTTTCCATTCCGAGATAAACAAAGATCTCTTCATATATCCAAACCCCTTTTACCAGTTGACCAAAATAGCCATTTAGTCATTTTAATCGAAAAAAATATATGCTTCCCCCAATAAAACCAACAAATTCAGCATGACCACTTTGTTCAATTGGTCACTTCACTGTAAAAATAGACGGATTATCATTTAGACAATCCATTCATTAAATAATGCTGGAAAAACTGCGAAATTTCTTCTTTTTCTAAAGGCTTTCGCGTCTTTTCCCAATCAAAGATGAGTGCCACGTATAGCTTTAATATGACAAAAGCAGTTAACTCTGGGTCACATTCTTTGATTTCCCCTGATTCTATGCCGCTATTAATGATTCCCTTCATGTAATTAACAATTGCATCTTCGAGCTTCTGTACGACCTCAGCTACTGCAGGTGTTCCGATTTCTTTTTCTTCTTGAAGCAATTTAATCATTAACTGGTGTTCAGTTCGAAACTCTAGCAATGTATAAAGGACACGATCGGCATTTATAAAGAACGGCTCATGATCATCAATGACTTCCTCAGCTGCTGCTTTCATTTCTTGGATCAATGATGATATAATTTCATGAAAGAGTTCTTCTTTATTTCTATAAAATGTGTAAATAGTTCCCTTTCCAACATTAGCTAAGCGAGCAACTTGATCCATTGTTGTTGCTTTATATCCAAATGCTGAAAATGATTTTGTTGCTGCATCGATAATGAGCTGTTTTCTATCAATATCCAACGATACACTTCCGCCCCTTTTGACAAAATGACTAAAATGGTTTTTTGGTCATTAGATACAAAATTATAATAACACACTAGTTTTCACTATGCAAGGCTTTTTTAAAAGAAATAAGCTCTTATTTCACCAATGTTGAAGATGCTTAATTAAAATAGCAATAATGTTTTCTTCAATCTCTAACCCATCTTCCTCATCTAATAAATTATTTAATAGAATAGAAAATAAATAGACATGTTGATTAATCGGTAAATAACCCGACAATGTACTAACAGAAACAAGAGTACCTGTTTTTGCTTTGATTTTCAGAGGAAACTTGCGATCTTTTAATGTACCAACAAGCATTCTTTCTTTTTCACCGGATACAGGAAGTGAATTTAAAAAAACCGGATACCATGATTTCGACTGAACAGCAAATAATAATTGAATAAGTTCATTTGCTGGGATACTTGTTATATGTGATATCCCAGAGCCATCTTTTATAAGACATGTATTAGTGTTTACACCTAATGAATGTATTTCTTTCTTAAGCACATCTAATCCTTTTTCCCATGTTCCTTCATTATAAATCATTTTCCCCATTTCTTTTACAAACATCTCGCCTAAACCATTATTACTTAATTTCATAAAAGGAATAAGTAATTCCTTTAAAGGCGGTGATTGTTTTTCATAAAGTAACATAGCAGTTTCAGGTGTTTTTAATCGCTTCATTATGCCTGTCCATGACATACCGTGCTTAAGTAATGCCTCTTGAAACAATGTTAATGGATAGTAACTAGGCTCCCAAACTGCAATCCATTCTTTACGAGGTTCACTATTGATAAATATTTTACCTTTAATAACAATCTTATTACCACCGTGCACCCGCTCGATAATTAAATCATCTTCTTCTACTTCATAGTCAACCGTTTCAGCCTTGTTATTAATTTCTACATATTTTGTAAGTGGATAGAGAGTTAGATGTGGTCGATCACCCAGGTGTTCTCCAGGTTTAACGGTCAATTTCACGGTACCTGTATCATAATCCGACGTTGGTGATACGGTTAAAGCTGAAACCTGTGCTCCGTAATACCATTGTTCATCGCTCCAAATCATATCTTCCGATAATCGAATATCATCATACCATGTATCATCTGCTATCAAATCACCAACAATTTTATTAATTCCTTTTGCTCTCAAATGTTTAACAAAGATTTCAAGATCAGTTGGTAATATCGTCGGATCTCCTTGTCCTTGCAAATATAGATTTCCATCCAGGGTGTCTTCATTAATCTTACCATCAGTTAACATCTTTGTTCTAAACACATATTCTTCACCGAGTACTTCTAGGGCGGCGGATGCCGTTAATAGTTTCATGTTTGAAGCTGGACGCATTCGTATATCCCCCATATGTTCATAGAGAATTTCTCCCGTTTGTCCTGTGGCAACACTAATACCTGCTAATCCGCCAGTTAATTTTTTCTCTATTTGTAGATAGTGCTCCAATTCCTCAGATAACGCTTCCATCTTTTTTTTACTGACGTGAATAATCTTATTCATCACCCATA